>JAEEVK010000030.1 GCA_016287095.1 Lachnospiraceae bacterium | reverse complement strand
CTTAACTCTCATGCCCGGGGAAGGAAATCCCATCAAACCCTCGGCATTTATGGCATCCTCCATCGGAATATCATTGCAGACTATCTTTAAGATCCAGATCAGTTCACCTGTTTCACTGTTTTTTATCTGTCTGGAAGATAAGATATTACCGAGGACGGTATAAAGATCCGACTCCGAACCATAGGGGATAAAGCTCGTCTCTACTATCGAAAACAAATCTTCATGTTTAATCCTCTCTGCCAAAGATGCATTGCTGTCCATATCGCTCATGGAAAGTATATCCAGCGCCTGCATATCCCCGTTTTTTGCTTCGTCCATCAACTGGTTTTTCACGGCATTATCTATCTTTGAAGCGATATGTGAATAAATCCTTTTCTGGGTAGGAAGTATTATCTTTCCGCCGCTTGATAAAGCTACCAGTTTTATCTTCTTATCTTTTATACTGAGCCTGGTCGCCGCGGATTTTATATACTCTTCAATATTCTGCATATAGAAAATCAGTGATACTCCGACATGATTGTCATCACACATTCCGGTATATGCATCGGAATCAACCTTTTTATTTACGAATATCTCTTCCTCTTTCAAGCCTTCCTTAAAGGAACTCTTTAAATAAGGAAAGAATGTACCGATATGGAAAATGCCTTTTTCATCTTCTTCGCCACGGACAGTTATCCCGATATTTTCTCCGAAGCTTTTCTGATATTCCACATAGATATTGCCGTTATCTTTTATGATCGTCTTCACGGAATCCGCCTGTACGACAACATCTTTTACCAGAGCCTCTATATCTACCTGACTGTCCTTTTTGCTAAAGCCTATCGACCTTATATATGTATGCATTAAAACCTCACCTTTTTTCTCTTATGTTTTTATACCGGTAAATCAGTCATCAAGACAGCTTTTCCTTTCCTTCGCCCTCTCTAAAGCCTTCTTTTCTTCAGTGCTTAGGATAACATAAGATTCTCCACGAATGATCTCTTTTACATATGTGTAGCAGCCACCTATTTCATTGTGTACTGACGACAGCACGAAACCATCATTGTTGTCAGTCAGCATACATAGTGAAAAGCTCAGTTTGCCGCCCATACCTTCAAAAGCATCGTATTTATTTACAGCAAATTTCTGAAAACAGAAGGTACTGTAATCCTTTAGTTCTTCTACCACTTGTTTGTTATCCGCTACAATACTTTTTGCTTCATCTACTTCCTTGAACTTTCCAAGGATAGCCTTTTCCATGCTTTTTCCATCGTTACCCTTAAGAAAAGTATCCTGTCTTTTTTTGTATTTTAACAACAGGTTTCTCATGGAAAGGCAGTATAGGAATAATCCGATAAGCAATATAAACAGTATGATAACCAGATAACTCCCGTCTATACCTATTTTGTCAAATAATCCCATTGACTTTTCTCCCAAATTTTGACATTAACATCACAATACATATATGATTATGTATTATCTTCATCAATTTCATTGTATATAGTTTAATTATTTCCTGTAACCACTATATATAGTAGTACCCTCAAAACCTAACTATTTTATCTTTTTATTATTTCATAAAGCTTCTCAAATTCATCGGTTGAATTGAATTCGATCATGATTTTTCCCTTGTTTTGACCGTTTTGCTTGATTTCAACCTTTGATCCGAGTATTGATCTGAGATTATCCTCATACTGTCTGTATATTGCTTCATTATCATTGGATTTCTTGTAGCGTGTCTTATCGGCACGGTTCAGCATCTGCTTAACTAGCTTTTCGGTCTCACGAACGCTCAGCTTCTCATCTATTATCCTGGTTGCGGTATCATATTGGATATTTCCATCAGTTAATCCAAGTAAAGCTCTTGCATGTCCACCGGAGATAAGTCCGTTAACTACCAGATCCTGGACTCTCTTATCAAGTTTTAACAAACGAAGAGAATTGGTTACAGCTACTCTGCTCTTAGATACTCTTTCAGCTACTCCATCCTGGGTAAGATTAAACTCATCGATCAGTGCTTTGTATGCGTATGCTTCTTCAATATCGTTTAGATCCTCTCTCTGGATATTCTCGATAAGAGCTACTTCATACTGTTCATTGTCAGAAAGATTCTTGATTATTACCGGCACTTCCTTTAACTTGGCCAGACGACATGCACGCCATCTTCTTTCTCCGGCTATTATTTGATACATCTTTTCTTTCTTTTGTACTATGATAGGTTGGATCAATCCGTGCATCTTTATAGACTCTGCAAGCTCACCCAGTGCATCCTCATCAAATTTTCTTCTGGGCTGATTAGGATTAGGCTCTATTTTATTAATGTTGATCAGAACTTCACCGGTCTTTGCCTCAATTATATCTTCATTTATTTCCTTTGCTTTTGATTCTGAAGTGTTATTATCAGGTATCAATGCACCCAAACCGCTGCCGAATGATTCAAAGCCCTTTCCAAGTCCAAAGCCCTGTGACTTTTTGGTTTCTTTTTGTGCTTTCTCCTTTACAGGTGCCTTTGTTGTTGTCTTCTTAATCTCTTTTTTGCCGGTCGGTTTCTTTGTTGTTTGCTTTTTTGTAGTCTTTGCTGCCATGATTTTCTCCTTTACTTATTGATGTTTCACATGAAACATATACAATCTGACTTATACATGTTTCATGTGAAACATTGATTTTAATTTGTGTTGGTTTTTGTTTATGCTTTACATGAAACAATAAATCTGCCCAAGATAATCTTTTTGAATTGTAAATGTTTCATGTGAAACATATAATTTCCGCATCCAACTTTTTTTGGAGCACCAAATAGATTTTTCAAAAGAATGTTTCATGTGAAACATTAGACAAATCGATTACAACATGTTTCATGTGAAACATTTGTTGTATTATTGTAATGAGTATCAATTAAAATCTTCAACCAACAAATACAGTTTATACTCTATATAAAATTTTGTCAATAACAAACTTAACAATTTAAAAAGGATGTTTCATGTGAAACATCCTTTGGTAAGTTATTTCTTTTTGAACAGTCCCTTTATTCCAGATCCTTTCTTTTTGTTTTTGGGATCATCATTTGTTTTGTTTACTTCTTTGTTGTCGTTTTCAAGAACTTCGATTGCCAGATTCTCATATGCCTCAGCACCAACAGATTTTTTATCATAAAGACATATCGGTAATCCATGACTTGGTGCTTCGGCAAGTCGAACATTTCTTGGTATGATCGTTGCAAATATATTTTGTTTCAGATTCTTTCTTACGTTCTCAACAACCTGGAGTGAGAGATTGGTTCTCGCATCATACATTGTAAAAACCACACCGTCCATGATCAATCGTGAATTGAGTCTGTCCCTTACCAGGTTGATTGTATAAAGCAACTGTGATAAGCCTTCAAGAGCATAGAACTCACATTGTATGGGAACTATCACAGAATCTGCAGCTGCCATAGCATTTACAGTCAAGACATTTAATGAAGGAGGGCAGTCAATGATAATATAATCATAATCATCAACAATATCCTTTATCTTTTTTTCAAGGATATGTTCTCTGTCTTCCATGCCGATCAGTTCGATATCGGCTCCGGCAAGCTGTACGCTTGAAGGAACCACCTGCAACCCATCAATAACACTGTCCAAAATACAGTCCTTTATATCACATTTACCGATAATCATCTGATAAACACTGTTTTTTACCTTTGATTTATCGATACCAAGTCCACTTGTACAGTTTCCCTGAGGGTCACTGTCGATAGCAAGTACTTTCATGCCATGTTGTGCCAGTGCAGCAGACAAATTAATAGCAGTAGTAGTTTTTCCTACGCCACCCTTCTGATTTGCAATGATAATAACCTTTCCCATTTTTCAACTTTTCCTTTCATACCATATGTAGTGGTGCTTTAAAAGGTTTACCACCACCCCTTGGATATTTTGAAGAAGTGTTTTTTACCTTACATATTTCTATAAGAGTTCTCTCATTTATTGCATCATTAGTATCAAAGGTATAATCACAAATAGTACCCTTTTTCCCACCAAGCTCTTTTATGGCATACTCTGCATTTTTCAGTTCTTCGCCGCCTTTCCCGCCTTTATAGGAGATAAATCTTCCTCCTACCTTGCAGAACGGGAGAGCAAGTTCACATAACGGAGTTAACTCTGCAACAGCTCTTGATACTACTATATCATATTTTTCACGATAATCAAGTTTTCTTCCAAATTCTTCTGCACGACCATGAACAGTTTTTATATTTTTCAGTTTTAACTTATCTATAACCTCATCAAGAAATGTCAGCCTTTTTTGGAGTGAATCAAACAAAGTAACATTAAGGTCAGGAAAAACAATTTTCAATGGCACACCCGGAAATCCCGCTCCGGTACCAATGTCTATTATATTTATTTCCGTATCAGAGTTTACGATATCACCTGTTACATTTACAGGTTTTTGAAAGCATTCCTTGATACCGGATATTTTTATAATGGACAGACTGTCAACAAAATGTTTTACCACAAACTCTTCAAAGTCCGTAATGGCAGTCAGGTTCATCACCTTGTTTTTTTCTATGATCATTTCATAGAAATCTGCCAACTGATCTGCCCGCGTATCGTCAATAGTTAATCCAAGTAATTCATCTATTTTGCTTTTTATATAAGTACTTTTATCCTGTTCCACTTTTTTCTCCGTAATAAAAGCTTCCTATTATATATCATCACAGTTTCATAAACACAACCAGTACATTTATATCGGCAGGAGATACTCCGGATATACGGGATGCCTGTCCGATGGATACCGGACGGATCTTCTTTAGCTTTTGTCTTGCTTCAATCCTTAGTGAAGGTACTGCATCATAGTCAAAATCAGCAGGTATTTTTTTCTTTTCAAGTTTCTTATATTGTTCAACCTGTTTTATCTGCCTGCTAATATATCCCTCATATTTTAACTCGATATTTATCTGCTCGGCTATGGTCTCATCTATCTGAGGTCTGTTTTTATCTATGGGTGCCAGCATGGAGTAGGAGAGTTCGGGACGTCTGACCAGCTCTGCCAAGGTTATACCCGAGGTTAACTCGGTACTGTTATAGGATCTGAGCAGCTCCAGCACCTTTTCGCTTGTTCCTACGCTTGTATTTTTAAGTCTTTCGATTTCTTCATCTATGATTTTCTGCTTTTCAACAGTTTTCTCATAACGTTCCTTACTTAAGAGTCCGACTCTGTACCCATACTTTGAAAGTCTCAAATCTGCGTTATCCTGTCTCAGCAGTAATCTGTATTCGGCTCTGGAAGTCATCATCCTGTATGGCTCCTGGGTTTCCTTTGTTACCAGGTCATCTATCAGAACTCCTATGTATCCGTCAGATCTGTCAAGGATCAGCGGCTCCTTGTTTAACAGCTTCATAGCTGCATTTATGCCGGCAATGATACCCTGAGCAGCTGCCTCTTCGTATCCCGAGCTTCCGTTACTCTGTCCGGCACTGAACAAACCACTGATAGTCTTAAACTCGAGTGTAGGTAAAAGTTCGGTAGCATTAATGCAGTCATATTCGATGGCATAAGCATTTCTGACTATCTTTGCATTTTCAAGTCCGGGCACGGAACGGTACATTTTATACTGGACATCCTCGGGTAAGCTGCTGGACATACCGGAGATATACATCTCGTTTGTATAGTTTCCTTCCGGTTCTATAAATACCTGATGACGGTCCTTGTCAGCAAACCTCATAACCTTGTCCTCGATAGAAGGGCAGTAGCGTGGTCCGACTCCCTCTATGGCTCCGGAGAAAAGAGGAGAGCGGTCGATATTTTCCCTGATTATCTTATGAGTTTCTTCATTTGTATATGTGAGCCAGCATGAAACCTGTTCACATTCCAGATCCTCTGACCTGTTTTCAAATGAGAAAGGAACTATTTTCTCATCACCAAACTGTTCCTCCATCTTTGAAAAATCAATGCTTCGTTTATCTATCCTGGCAGGTGTACCTGTCTTGAAACGTCTGACATCGATCCCAAGATCAATAAGAGATGCAGTCAGTGAGTTAGCGGCTGGTAACCCGTTTGGCCCTGTATATTTGCTGACCTCACCATAAATACATCTCGCCTTTAGATATACTCCCGTACAGAGTATAGCTGCCTTACAGGGGTAAACATTATCGGATGTAGTCTTTACACCCGTTACATACTTTATGAAGATATCACTTTTTTCTTTATTATCTGATGCTTCTTTATTCTGTTCAACTGAGTCAAAATATTCAACAAGGATTTCAGAAACCTCATCCTGTCTTATGGTCAGATTATCTGTATTCTCTAAAACCCTACGCATGGAAGAGGAGTATTCCTTTTTATCAGCCTGTGCTCTTAAGGAATGTACAGCAGGGCCCTTTGAAGTGTTCAGCATTTTTGACTGTATAAAGGTCCTGTCTATGTTTTTACCCATCTCACCGCCGAGGGCATCTACCTCACGGACCAGATGTCCTTTAGATGTACCACCGACATTGGGATTACAGGGCATCATAGCTATGCTGTCCACACTTACGGTAAATACTATTGTTTTTAAACCAAGCCTCGCACATGCTAACGCTGCCTCACATCCGGCATGTCCCGCACCTATTACGGCTACATCATAATCCTCGTACTGCATTTTTCTTCCTCTAAAAACTTATATTATCATTTACCCATACAGAAATCTCTGAAAATCCTGTCTGCCAGGTCATCTTCGACGCTTTCCCCGACTATCTTTCCCAGTGCCTCATAAGCATCCATCATATCGATGGTCAGGAAATCCTCGCTTACTCCTGCTTCTATGCCTTCGAAGACATTTCTTACAGACTGCTCGGCACTTATCAACAGCTCGCGATGTCTTTCATTGGTTATAATGATATCTTCTTCGTTTGTAATACTACCACTGTAGAACAATTTCTTTATTAAATCCTTTAATTCGTCAATTCCTTCTCCGGTGAGCGAACTGATCTTTACGGAATTAACTTTTTGTATAGATCCCTCGCCTTCACCCGGGATGACAGGTGATTGACAGTTCATATCCTCAACCTGTTCAGGTAATACCAGATCACTTTTATTATATATCAAAACTATCTTTTTGTCTTTTATTTCTTCTAAGATTTTTTTATCTTCGTCAGTCAGGCCTTCCTTCAAATCCACTACATATAATATAAGGTCAGCATTTTCGGCTTCCTTTTTGGCCTTATCCACACCGATTTTTTCTATAATATCCTCAGTGTCTCTGATACCGGCTGTATCAAAGATATTCAGCACCACGTCTCCGAAGGTAACCGTCTCCTTTAATACATCCCTTGTAGTCCCGGCTATATCTGTAACTATAGCCCTGTCCTCATCCAGGAGAGCATTAAGCAGAGAAGACTTACCCGCATTCGGTAGTCCCAGTATACAGGTATTTATACCTTCATTTATCAGACGGCCGTCATCAGAAGAAGCAACGAGTTTGGAAATCTCTGATAAAATACGCTCCATTTCAGGTTCCAGTTCTTCCGTAAAACCATCAAGACTTATATGTTCAGGGTCATCAAGAGCAGCCTCGATGTAAGCAGTTTTTGAAATAATACTGTCTCTTAATGAGATGATCTTGTCCTTGACCTGACCTTTCAGCTGCTTAACGGAATTATTTAATGCAAGATTACTTTTTGCATTGATGATATCTATAACCGCTTCCGCCTGGGACAGATCTATACGTCCGTTAAGAAACGCTCTTTTCGTAAACTCACCGGGCTCTGCAAGTCTGGCTCCGGTTTTCAGCACCAGCTCCAAAATACGTTTGGTCACCAGGATACCGCCATGACAGTCGATCTCTATCACGTTTTCTTTTGTGTAGCTGTGCGGAGCCTGCATTTTAAGCAGGAGAACCTCGTCCACGGTTTTTTCTGTAGCAGAATCCTTATTATCTACTATAAAACCATAGTTTACAGAAAATCTTCCCATGTCGGATATTTTTTTATCACTGACACTCCTGAAGATTTTCTCTGCTATATTAAATGACTCGTCCCCGCTTATCCTTATTATATTTATACCGGATCCGGTAAGACCTGTACAAATGGCTGCTATTGTATCTTTTTCGTTGATCATTTTATAATTCATATTTTAAGATCCTTAATTACTTCTCAAAATAACAGTCTGTTAAAGAAAGATAAGGGCCACCGCATTTGCGGCAGCCCTTTGATTATTACATGTTTTCCTCTTTTTTCTCAGCAGCTGCTTTAGCTGCAGCCTTTGATTCTAAGTACTCTGCATAATCTTTCTTATAATCGGTACTGTAATCCTTAGTATCTGCACCATATTTCTTGTGGAATTCACGACTGCTGCTTATTTTCTTATTTCTGTTATTGTTTCCATAAGGCTTTCTACCCTTAAAGCCCTGTCTTCTTTCAGGTAACTGAACACCCTTCTTTAAAGTAACTACAACCTTTCTGAAAGGCTCCTCACCCTCGGAATGAGTCTCAACATAACTGTCACTCTGAAGACAGGAGTGGATGATCCTTCTCTCATAAGGATTCATAGGCTCTAAAGAAACATTACGTCTGGTCTTCTTAACCTTAGAAGCGATATTCTTTGCAAGGTTTTCAAGTGTTTCCTTACGTCTCTCACGATAGTTTTCTGTATCAAGCTTGATCTTGATATAACTGTCGCTTTCCTTGTTTACTACAAGGCTTACGAGATACTGAAGTGAATCAAGTGTTGCTCCTCTTTTTCCGATGAGTACACCCATATCAGAACCTGAAAGGTCGATGTCTATCTCATCCTTGTTCTCTGTAAACTCTGCCTTGATCTCTGTATCAAGACCCATAGCAGTTAAGATTTCATTTAAAAATGTAGTAGCTATCTGGCAAAGATCCTTATCGTTATTGTTACCGGTTTCTTTAATCTGTTCCTTTTCTGCTTCCTTTAATTTAACTGCTATCTTAGCAGGTTTTCCACCAAGTAAACCTAAGAATCCGCCGCTTTCCTTTTCTAATACTTCATACTCTATCTGATCTATTGTTACATTTAACTCTGTGAGGGCGCTTTGTAAAGCTTCCTCCACATTTTTACCTGTAAATTCTTTACTGTCCATCGTTCTCCATCCCATAAATCTTAAGACTCAGAATTCTCATTGTTCTCTGAGCTGTTAGTATTTTTTGCTTCTTCCTTTTTAGCAGAAGCCTTGCTTGCCAGCAGATTTGCATTGGCTGCTATACTCTTTGAGCTGTAAGAAACATTGCTTCTCTTATAATCAGCACCTGCCTGCTTGGACTTTTTGTTGGAATTCTTTTTATAACTGGTATTGTCGTATTCTTCTGATGAATTATTGTAATTAAGACCCTTTGTCTTTGCTACCTCAGCCATCTTATTATCATAGCTGACTCCGAGCTTTTCCTGACGCTTAATGTTCTTTTCCTTGCTCTTTTCAAGCATTTCATCAACATTAACCTTATCAAGATACTTGTTAATGAACAGTGTCTGGATAATTGTAAATATTGCAGAAGCAATCCAGTAAATACCAACACCTATAGGAAGCATAAGACAAAATGCACCTGACATGATGGGCATGATGGTTGTCATCATCTTTGTTGTCTGCTGTGCAGGATCATCTGTATTAGTTTTCTTGTTTGCATTAACTGCTGACTGTAACTTGCCCTGTATAAATTGTGAAATAACTGCAAGTACGGGAATAACTACGGAAATACTTTTGATCTCAGGTCTGTCAAGAATGCTCAGTCCAAATAAACCGTTTACAGATACGATTTTATCTACTACTTCACTGACAGACATTGAAGAACCATTAATTGATATAGCAGCTTCTTTTATCGAACTGAATAAATCTACGTCAAAGAATGCATCCCAATTTGCAGGATTAAACTTTGAAAAAAGATCTATCAAATATTCCCTGGGAACATCCTGATAAATTGATAAATCGATAACTGTTGAACTGCAACCTGACTGTTGTGATAAAACAAGTGAATTCTGGGTTATAAAATCTATCAGTGTATTTTTATAACCGGATATGCCCTGAAGTTTATCAGCTATAGAACCATAAAGACCTCCGACATCTGTAACATAAGCGGGAATAGCATAGATAACCCTGTAAAGGGCAAACATGATAGGCAGGGAAATGAGCAGCGGTAAGCATCCGCCCATAGGACTTGCACCATACTTGGCATAGACAGCCTGAGTCTCTGACTGCTGACGTCTTAAAGACTCCTCATCCTTCTTTCCCTTATATTTCTGCTGAATTTTGGTAAGCTCCGGACTCATCTTTGACTGGAGCTTTGTGAACTTCTGCTGCTTGATCGTCAGCGGAAGCATAAGCATTTTTACTACAAAAGTAAATAAAACTATACAAAGTGCGATATTTTCTATACCAAATAACTCTACGAAGTTATATATCGCATTAAGTATATTTCCGAGTACCCAGGCTATGGGCTTCAAAATACCCTGAACCTGAGATAAAAATACTGTCTGCAACTTGTCCTCTCATTCTGTCACTTCTGACATTAACAAATATTTAAGGAACAGGATCATAACCTCCCTTTGATAAGGGGTGACATCTCAAAATTCTTTTAACAGACAAACGCAGGCCTTTAAATGCTCCATATTTCTCAAATGCCTCTAAGGCATACTGACTGCACGTAGGAATGTAAATACAACATGACTTTTTCTTTAACGGAGACAAAAACTTTCTATAGAATTTTACCAGGCCTATAAATATATATTTCATACTTTACGATTCTTCGTTTAACTCAGAATGACCAATAATATGATGCAGCTTTCCCAAATGTAATATCGCTGCTTCGGCGTCGCTGTACTTTATACCAACTGCTCCTGTTCGCGCGGTTACCACTATGTCCAAACCACTATTGAACAAATGGCCTTTCAATCTAAAGACCTCTCTCACTAAACGGGTAACCCTGTGTCTTATGACACTGTTTCCTACTTTTTTGCTCACAGATATTCCAAGCCTGTTTTCGGATAGATCATTTTTATACACATACATTACAAAACATCTGTTGGCAAATGATTTTCCGTTTTTATAAACGGTCTGAAATTCGTTATTCTTCTTTAAATGTAAAATATTCATTTTAAAAAAGGTCACACCTAAATGCGACCTAAGCTGAAAGTTTATGTCTTCCTTTTGCTCTTCTAGCAGCCAAAACCTTTCTGCCGTTCCTGGTGCTCATTCTCTTTCTAAAGCCATGCTCTACAGCTCTCTGTCTCTTCTTAGGCTGGAAAGTCATTTTCATGGTAAATACACCTCCTTTATGATAGATACTTATTAACGGTAAATCACACCGTTTATCATTTTTATCCGAAATAACAGCCATACCATTATATATTGCTTTTTCTCAATAGTCAAGCAATTTTTTTCATTTTTCCTTGAAAATCTACAAAATTTGTTATATAATATTTATTGGTGGTTTCTTGACTTTTCAGAAAACTATACCTTATTTTTAAAAAATCTCTTCCTATTTATAATATGAAAGAAAGGGTTTCTTACAAAATGAGTAATTTAGTACAGGAAAAATGGGATGAAATCCTCGATTTTGCCAAGCAAGAGTACAATATTTCAAATGTTTCCTTCAATACATGGATAAAAGATCTTTATGTTAAGAAGGTTGAAGATAACATAGTATATATTACTTCAGATAATAACAATATAACCTCTAACTTTAATCATATAAGCGCTAAATACGGATTTTTACTTAAAACAGCCATCCAGGAGATGACTGAATGTGCGTATGATATTAAATTTGAAAGCGAAACCGATTCTGTAAGCACTGTAAAAGCCAGTTCAGATCCATCAAAGGTCATACATAACCAGGGACTTCCCCTTAATCCAGACTATACCTTTGATAACTTTGTAGTAAGTAAAAACAATCAGCTGGCTCATGCTACGGCTCTTAAGGCTGCAGAGTCTCCCGGAGATATCTATAATCCCTTATATATTTACGGAGATTCAGGTCTCGGTAAGACACATCTTATGCAGTCCATAGGTCACTTCATCTTGGAAAACGACCCGGATAAGAAGGTTATGTTCGTAACCAGCGATACTTTTACCAACGAACTTATTGATTCCATCAGAAAAGGTGATGCTTCTCCTGCAGCTTTCCGTGAGAAGTACAGAAATATAGATGTCCTTCTTATAGACGATATTCAGTTTATTATAGGTAAGGACAGAACTCAGGAAGAGTTTTTCTACACCTTTAATGCCCTCTATGAGGCTAAAAAGCAGATAGTCATTACATCTGATAAGCCTCCGAAGGATTTCACCACCCTGGATGAGAGATGGAGATCCAGATTCGGCTGGGGCATAATAGTAGACCTGACTCCTCCCGATTATGAGACAAAGGTAGCCATCCTGCAGAAAAAGCTGGACTTAAAGCAGAGTGAAGGATCCAATATTGCCATTGAGAATGATGTTATCCCTTATATGGCTGAAAACATCAATTCAAACATAAGGACTCTTGAAGGCGCTCTTACAAAAGTCATAGCTTTAGCTAAGATACAGAAGACTCCGGCTACCAAGGAGCTTGCTGAGTACGCTTTAAGAGACCTTATCATTCCTACTCATAAAAAGGTCATTACACCTGAGTTTATTATCAGCGTTGTAGCCGAGCACTATCACATGAGCCCCAGCGATATCCTTTCATCTAAGAGAGATAAGGCTATAGCAGTGCCCAGGCAGATAGCGATGTATCTATGCAGTGAATATACTGACAACACTATTTCAAAAATAGGTGAAATCTTTGGCAGAGATCATGCAACAGTTATTCACAATGTAAAAAAGATAAAAACAGACCGTTCAAAGGATTTTTCACTTGAAGAAACTATAAAAGTTTTAACCAATAAGATCAATCCTGACATAAAATAACAAACTTATAAACATTATCAACAATATAAACAGTTTATTGATTGTGGATAAGTTGATATATTTAATTTTGTGGATATGATATTGTTAGTGATTTTTTATGAGTTTCATAACCTTTAACCTGAGTTTTTTTCCGGTAAAAGTTATCAAATCTCATAAACAGTCTGTCATTTTCATAAAGCGTTATATTGCAAGGGCTGAAGCCACTTAACAACTTAACAACGCTACCTACTACTACTAAACATTTTATTTAATATATTCCTATCATCCAACCGGAGGTTCACAAATGAAGATATTATGTGAAAAAAATGAATTACTTAACGGAGTTAATATTGCATTAAAAGCCATTCCTTCCAAAACCACTATGGAAATCTTGGACTGCATTAAGATAAAAGCAGAAAACGGTTTCATAGAGCTTGTGGGAAACGATATGTCCCTTGGTATTGAGACCAAAGTAAAGGGAGAAATAATAGAGGAAGGATCTTTAGTAGTAAATGCAAAGATTTTCTCCGAGATCATAAGAAAACTTCCGGACAGTGAGGTTGCCTTTACAGCAAGCGATGTATCGGCAAATATTAAATGTGAAAACGTAAACTTTGATATCCCCGTAAGGAGTGCGGCTGATTATCCTGATCTTCCTGATATAGAGAGAAAGAATTTTGCCATTATGTCACAGCTTACTTTAAGGGATATGATAAGGCAGACAGTATTTTCTATAGCTCCCGATTCTGAAAATATGAAGATAATGACCGGTGAGCTTATGGAGATAAACGGCAAAAAGCTCAGACTTGTATCTCTTGACGGACATCGTATTTCTTTAAGAAACGTAGAACTTAATGAGGAGTACGGTAATCAGAAGGTTATCGTACCCGGAAAGACTTTAAATGAGTTATTGAAGATTCTTTCAGGCGAGCTTGAGGATAAGGTTACCATTTATTTCAGTGATAATCATATCTTATTTGAGATGAAGGATACCATAGTACTTTCAAGACTTATTGAAGGTGAGTATTACCTGGTTGACAGGATGATATCAGGAGATTATGAGACCTTAGTTCATGTAAATAAGCGTGAGATCAGTGAAAGTATAGACAGAGCAACCCTTCTTTTAAAGGAAAATGAGAAGAAACCCCTCGTATTTGATATGAAGGATACCGAGATGGAGGTTAAGCTTAAGACTCCTTTAGGAAACTTTGATGAAAAGATCGGTATCAACAAAGAGGGTGATGACATAAAGATAGCATTTAACCCTAAGTTTATGCTGGATGCTTTGAGAGTCATAGATGATGAGAGTATTGATATTTACTTCATGAACGTTAAATCTCCCTGCATCATAAAGGATAAAACTGAAAGCTATATGTATCTTATTTTACCTGTAAACTTTAATGCTGAATAGGTAAAAGATATAAAAGAGGCATTTGATATATGAAAAAGAGTATTTCTATCAGAGATGAATTTATAAAACTCGGGCAGGCTATGAAGCTGGCAGGTTTGGTTGACAGCGGAGTAGATGCTAAATATGCCATAGAAGAAGGCAGTGTAAAGGTAAACGGTGAAACAGATCTTCGTCGCGGCAGAAAGCTATATAATGGTGATGTATTTACCTTTAAGGGTGACGAAGTAACTGTTGTTTCTAAGATATCCATATAAAAATGATCATAAAATCGCTAGAATTAAGTAATTTTCGTAATTACGAGCATTTAAACATACAATTGAGCCCTAATGTGACCATATTTTACGGAAATAATGCTCAGGGAAAAACAAATATACTTGAAGCTTTATATGTAGCTTGTACTACAAAGTCCCAAAAGGGCAGCCGTGACAGGGAGCTTATAAGATTTAACGAATCTGAAGCACATATACGTCTGATGGTTGATGATGACAGTATCAGCCGCAGGATAGATATGCACCTTAAGGATAAGGGCCAGAAGGGTGTGGCTATCGACGGTATACCGATAAAGAAGGCTGCAGAGCTTTATGGGCTGATGAATATCATTTCCTTTTCTCAGGATGATCTGGGGATCATAAAGGAAGGTCCTTCCGAAAGACGCAGATTCTGTGATATGGAGCTTTGCCAGCTTGATAAGCTGTATATGCATAACCTGGCAGGATATGAAAAGGCTCTTGAACAGCGCAACAATCTGCTTAAGCAGCTTTCATTCAATCCGGAATTAAAGGATACCCTGGATATATGGGATGATCAGCTGGTAAGCTACGGAAAATATATAATCGAAAAAAGAAATCTGTTCATTGAAGATATAAATAAGATTGCTTTTGAAATACATAAAACCCTTACATCAGGTAATGAAGAGCTTAAGATTGGCTATCTGCCGAATGTTTCGGTTGAAGAGTTTAAAGATGTCTTACTATCGAACAGAGATAAGGATATACTGTTAAAAACAACAAGTATTGGACCGCACAGGGACGATATGGTTTTCATGTTAAATGAAAATGATGCCAAAAAGTTCGGATCCCAGGGTCAGCAAAGGACATCTGCTCTTACATTAAAGCTTTCGGAGCTTGAACTGGTAAAGCAGAATAAAAAGAAAAATCCTGTACTACTCTTAGACGATGTGCTTTCAGAGCTTGACAGAAACAGACAGACCAAGCTATTGGAAAATATCAGCGGAGTACAGACAGTCATTACATGTACAGGACTTGATGAGTTTGTAAAGAACAGGATAAAGTATGATAAGGTCTATAAGGTAACGGCAGGGACCGTGAATGAAGAAAGATTATAAAAATCGGAGGATATAATGGACGATATCTTAAACAATGTCAATAATGAAGAATCAGCTGAAAATGGCAGTGTTGAAAAAGAACAGATAAATACCGAGATCCAAAATTACGGTGCTGACCAGATACAGATACTTGAAGGTCTGGAAGCAGTACGTAAGAGACCCGGTATGTATATCGGTTCTACTTCTGTACGCGGTCTCCATCACTTAGTATACGAGATAGTTGACAATGCGGTAGATGAAGCATTGGCCGGAGTATGTAAGGAGATAGTGGTTACGATAAATCCCGATAACTCCGTAACTGTAGTGGATGACGGTCGTGGTATCCCTGTAGAGATCAATAAGAAAAAGGGTATATCTTCAGTAGAAGTTGTATTTACCATACTTCATGCCGGCGGAAAGTTCGGCGGTGGAGGATACAAGGTATCCGGTGGTCTCCATGGTGTAGGTGCTTCTGTAGTTAATGCACTTTCTGAGTGGCTTGAAGTAGTCGTAGAAAAGAACGGAAAGAAATATTTCCAGAGATATGAGTATGGCAAGCCTTTAGAGAGACTTAAAGAGATAGGTGAGAGTGACAGACATGGTTCCACAGTCACATTCCTGCCCGATAAAACCATATTTGAAGAAACAGTATTTGATTTTGGTACATTAAAGCAAAGACTTCGTGAGATGGCATTCCTTACAAAGGGACTTAAGATTACTTTGAAGGACACCAGAGAAGGCTTGGAGCAGGAAAAGACCTTCCACTATGAAGGCGGTATAAAGGAATACGTACAGTATTTAAATAAAAACCAGAATGTCCTTTATCCTGAGATCATATACTGTGAAGGCCAGAAGGGTGATGTATATGTTGAAGTAGCTATGCAGCATAACGATGCATATAATGAAAACTGCTACAGCTTTGTAAATAACATCACTACTCCAGAGGGTGGTACACATTATACCGGTTTTAAGAATGCTTTGACCAAAACCTTTAATGATTATGCAAGAAGCATGAAGCTTTTAAAGGAAAATGAAGAAAATCTCTCCGGTGAGGATTTAAGAGAAGGACTTGCAGCTATTATCAGTATCAAGCTCGGTGATCCTCAGTTTGAAGGCCAGACAAAGCAGAAGCTCGGTAATTCAGAGGCTCGTGGAGCTGTTGATGCGGTTGTAAGTGAAAAACTTACTTACTTCTTAGAGCAGAACCCCACAGTAGCAAAGATTATTGTTGAAAAGGCAGTTTTAGCTCAGCGTGCAAGGGATGCCGCAAGAAAAGCAAGAGAGCTTACCAGAAGAAAAACAGCACTCGAAGGCATGAGCCTTCCCGGAAAGCTGGCTGACTGTTCGGATAAGAATCCCGAAAACTGCGAGATTTTCATAGTCGAGGGAGATTCCGCGGGCGGTTCTGCAAAGACAGCAAGAGACAGAGCTACCCAGGCTATACTTCCACTTCGAGGTAAGATCCTTAATGTAGAAAAGGCCAGACAGGATAAGATATTAGGCAACGAAGAGATCAGAGCTATGATCACAGCCTTCGGTACCGGTATTTCAGAGGATTTTGATTTAAGCAAGCTCAGATACAACAAGATCATCATCATGACCGATGCCGACGTGGACGGTGCCCATATCAGTACCCTGATGCTCACATTCCTTTACAGGTTTATGCCTGAGCTCATCAAGCAGGGACATGTATATCTGGCACAGCCTCCGCTTTACAAGATAGAGAAAAACAAGAATGTATGGTATGCATATTCGGATGAACAGCTGAATAACATAATGGTTGAGATAGGGCGTGACGGAAACAATAAGGTTCAGCGTTACAAAGGTCTTGGTGAGATGGATGCCGACCAGCTCTGGGAGACCACTATGGATCCTTCAACCAGAGTCCTCAGAAAAGTAGATATGGACGAGGATAATATCGCCGAGCTCAACATCACATTTAATACCCTCATGGGTGACAACGTAGAGCCCAGACGTGAGTTTATCGAAGCTAATGCTAAGTTTGTTACAAATCTTGATATAACTTAAAATATTTACGGAGACAAAAAATGGACGAAATCAATTACGACCAGGTCAAAAACGTGGATCTTAAAGACACAATGGAGACCTCCTACATAGATTATGCGATGTCAGTTATAGCATCACGTGCGCTCCCTGATGTTAGGGACGGTTTAAAGCCCGTTCAGAGACGTATTCTGTATGCTATGGCAGAGCTTGCTAACTGGCCGGATAAGCCTCACAGAAAATGTGCGCGTATCGTCGGTGATACAATGGGTAAGTACCATCCTCACGGAGACAGCTCCATATATGGTGCTTTGGTTAATCTTGCCCAGGAGTGGTCTACAAGGTATCCGTTGGTTGACGGACACGGAAACTTCGGTTCTGTGGACGGAGACGGAGCAGCTGCGATGCGTTATACTGAGGCCAGACTCAGCAAGATAGCAGTGGAGATGCTTCAGGATATCAACAAAGATACTGTGGAGATGATCCCTAACTTTGATGAGACTGAAAAAGAGCCCACAGTACTTCCTGCACGTGTACCCAATCTGCTGATCAACGGTACTACCGGTATAGCGGTAGGTATGGCTACTAACATCCCTCCTCACAATGCAGGAGAGGTTATTGATGCAGTAGCTGCTATCATTAACAATCGTATAAATGAAGACAGAGAAACCTCTATCGAAGAGATAATGAAGATCATAAAGGGACCTGACTTCCCTACAGGTGCACAGATACTCGGTACCAGAGGCATCGAGGAGGCATACCGTACCGGCCGTGGTAAAGTAAGAGTACGTGCGGTTACCGATATCGAGCCCATGGCAAACGGTAAAAACCGTATCGTAGTTACCGAACTTCCTTATCTGGTAAACAAGGCTCGCCTTATCCAGAAGATTGCAGAGCTTGTTAAGGATAAAAAGGTTGACGGTATCACTGAGATCCGTGATGAGTCAAACCGTGACGGTATGAGAGTCTGCATAGAGCTCCGCCGTGATGCAAATCCTACGGTTATCCTCAACCTGCTTTACAAGCATACCCAGCTCCAGGACAGCTTTGGTGTAAATATGCTGGCTCTGGTGGACGGAGAGCCTAAGGTTCTTTCATTGATCGACATTTTAAAGCTTTATATAAAGCATCAGGAAGATGTAGTTTCGAGACGTACCAGATACGACCTTGCAAAGGCTGAGGAATCGGCTCATATCAAGGAAGGATTGCTTAAGGCTCTTGATGTAATCGACGAGATCATCGCTATCATCAGGGCATCAAAGAGTGCAAATGACGCCAAGGAAAAACTGATGGCTACCTTCGGATTTGATGATCCTCAGGCACAGGCTATCGTTGATATGCGTTTAAGACAGTTAACAGGTTTGGAAAGAGAAAAACTTGAAGCAGAATATGCTGACCTTCAGGAAAAGATTAAGCAGTATAAGGCAATCCTTGGAGATGAGAAGATCCTGCTCGGAGTTGTAAGAGACGAAGTAGAAGCTATCGGTTCAAAATACAGGGATCCCAGACGTACTTCCATCGGATTTGATGAGTACGATATCTCTATGGAGGATATCATCCCCGATGAGGATACCGTTATCGCTATGACCAAGAAGGGCTATATCAAGCGTATGACTCTTGATAACTTCAAGAATCAGCATCGTGGCGGCAAGGGTATCAAGGGTATGCAGACCTTGGAGGATGATTACATCGAGGATCTGTTCATGACCACGAACCATCACTATATCATGTTCTTTACCAATAAGGGACGTGTATTCAGGCTCAAGGCATATGAGATACCCGAGAGTTCAAGGACCAGCCGTGGTACCGCGATCGTTAACCTGCTCCAGATTACCGGAGAAGAGAAGATTACCGCTACCATCACTGTCAGGGGCTATGACTTCGACAGCTTCCTGCTCATGGCTACAAAGAACGGTATCATCAAGAAGACCAGACTTTCAGAGTATGCAAATATCCGCAAGGGCGGCCTGATCGCTATTTCACTTCGTGATGACGACGAGCTTATCGGTGTTAAGTGTACTGATGACAAGAGCAATGTATTCCTGATCTCCAAGTATGGTCAGTGTATCAGATTCTACGAGCATGATGTAAGACTTACAGGTCGTCAGTCCATCGGTGTTATCGGTATGAATCTCGAAGATACAGATGAGGTTGTGGCTATGCAGCTTGACAACCAGGGCGAGTACCTGCTCACAGTTTCTGAGTTCGGATATGGCAAGCTTACTCCTATTTCTGAGTTTAGTGCTCAGCACAGAGGCGGTAAGGGTGTAAGATGCTACAAGATAGTTGAAAAGAGTGGTAACCTTGTAGGTGCTAAGGTACTCAACCGTGAGAGCGGTGAGATTATCATGATGACCAATACAGGTACTACCATCAGACTCAGTGTGGCTGATATCAGTGTGATCGGAAGAAATACTACCGGTGTTAAGCTGATCAGCATCGATGCCAACAAGGATGTATTTGTGGCTAGCTTCGCCCGTGTCAAGGAAACCGAGAGTGACGCCGATGTAGATATGGAGCCGATTACTCCTGAGGAGATTTTAAAGTCGGAGCACATCGAGATAGAGGATGCTGAGGATGAGGATCCTGATAAGGATGTGCTGGAAACCGATGTTCCGGATGAGTCCGGGTCGGAGGAATAATAGTTGTGGTATATTAGTGCCGGAGCAGTCATAGCACCGGGAGGGTCTAAAACACAGAATCGCTTAGCAGTGGATATGCTTCGACGGCCGAAGCATATCCACTGCACGCTTTATGGTTTTAGACTATTCCCGGTACTCCGCCTGCTCCTGAGCAAAGAACTAAGGTGGGTTTCTATCGATGAACTCCCGGAGATCATGCCGACGCAGGTTATATATATTGAAAAATTTTTAAAGGAACAGAAATTATAATACTTTTTTAGAAAGAGGTTCAATGTGAGAACAGTAAGAACGGAAGATATCACAAAGGCAGTTAAGAAAATGTGCATTGATGCCAACTTATACCTGGCAGATGATATGAAGAAGGCACTTTATAATGCCTGTGACAACGAAGAAAATGTACTCGGAAAAAAGATACTCGGACAGCTCAAGGAAAACCTGGATATAGCAGGAAATGAGCAGATTCCGATATGCCAGGATACCGGTATGGCAGTGGTGTTTGTAAAAATCGGACAGGATGTACATATTGAAGGAGGCAGCTTCAGTGCCGCTATAAACGAGGGTGTCCGCCAGGGATATACTGAGGGATATCTTAGAAAATCAGTGGTAAATGATCCTATCATCAGAAAGAACACCGGTGATAATACTCCTGCCATCATTCATACAGAGATTGTTGATGGTGATTCATTAGAAATCACACTTGCACCCAAGGGCTTCGGAAGCGAGAACATGAGCAGGGTCTTTATGCTCAAGCCGGCGGATGGTATAGACGGTATTAAGAATGCGGTTCTCACAGCTGTTAAAGATGCAGGTCCCAATGCCTGCCCTCCTGTAGTTGTCGGAGTAGGTATAGGCGGAGACTTTGAGAAAAGTGCCCTTTTAGCTAAGAAAGCTCTTACCAACGAACTTAATTCGGTTCATTCGTATTTTGATGAAGTATCAAATGAGTATGCTACACAGTTACAGAAAGATTTATATGATGGAATCAACAACCTTGACATCGGACCGGGTGGTATGGGCGGTAAGTTCACCTGCCTGGGTGTAAATCTTGAGATTTATCCCACTCACATCGCAGGTATGCCACTGGCAGTCAACATGTGCTGCCATGTTAACCGCCATGTGAAATGCGTTCTGTGATTTAATCATTGAGACTGATGAGGTGACAAAATGGACTATAATATAACACTTCCTTTCAAAGAAGAAGACATAAAAAAAATCAAGAATCAGGATGTTTTATATCTTAACGGAACAATTTATTCTGCCAGAGATGCAGCTCATAAGAGAATGTATGACGCAATTAACGAATACCTTGAAAAAACCGGTAAGACCGCAGATCAGGTTAGTTCTGCCGAATTATATGAAAACGGTGTAACTCCTATAGATTTAACAGGAAAGGTGCTGTACTATTTAGGACCGACTCCTGCTAAGCCCGGTCAGGTAATAGGATCGGCAGGCCCTACTACATCTTCCCGTATGGACAAGTACACACCGCTTCTTTTGGATCTGGGATTGGCCGGTATGGTAGGAAAGGGCAGAAGAAGTGACGATGTAAAGGCTGCCATCAAGAGAAACAGGGCCATCTACATGGGCGCTACAGGCGGAGCCGGAGCACTACTTTCAAAGTGCATAAAGAGCAGCGAAGTGATAGCATATGACGACTTAGGCACAGAGGCTATCCGTAAGATGGAGGTTGAAAACTTCCCTGTGACAGTGTTGATAGATAGTGAGGGTGGAGCTTTTAGAGTCTAAGTAGTTAACGGATATTTTGGTATTGGTCATACAATTTTGAAAATTTGACTTGACAATACTTAAGTTATTTGTTAGAATTACATTTGCGTTGAAAAATGAATACTGAACTTTAAGTTCGGACCTGGAGAAGTACTCAAGAGGCCGAAGAGGCGCCCCTGCTAAGGGTGTAGGTCGTTTGCGCGGCGCGAGGGTTCAAATCCCTCCTTCTCCGTTGAAAGAAAAAAGAGTTGAAAGCTTTGATCATCAAGGCATTTCAGCTCTTTTCTTTTTTTCCATTTGTTTTGTGTATTCCGTTGGCCCGAGTTGTTCGCTGAGGGTCGGAGTGGAAGAGAACAGGTCGGTACCTAAGCCGAGTCTGTCGCCTTTTATGGTAACTCCCATCGCGGACAGCGTGGTAGGGAACATGTCGAGTGATGAGAATATGCGGTTTTTGGTGTTTACCGGTGTTTTAGGTGCATTGATGAAGCAGTTATAGGTGGTTCTTGTGTAATCATCATCTATGCTCAGGATCGTGGTCTTTTCGTTACCGAGATGGTCTCCGACCAATATTATCGTAGTGTTCTCGTAAAATGGCTGCGCCTTTACCCAGTCCACAAATTCGGCAGCAAGCCGCGACGAGCAGGCTACTGTTGCCAGGTAATCATGGTTTATGCCGTCATCACATTCGGGGCATCTATGACCGCATTCATATGTGTGCGTATCCATAGTATACATAGTTACAAAAAACGGTTTGTCCTGCTGTGATACATCTGTTATCAGTTCTTTTGTGACCTCAAAAAGCTTGCGGTCTTCTATACCCCATTTCCAGATATAATCTTCGCTTTCATCCGTGTAGCCAAGCTCCGATGCTGCAGTTCTGTCTATAACAAGGCAGTCGTCGTATTTGCCCACATATTTGTCATACATTGAAAATTCGCCCTTGGAACCTTCTATATATACCTGGTTGTATCCGTTTTCGTGCAGGATGTCTTCAAGTGTTGTTACACTCGGAAACTCTTTAGGTCCGAATATGCGGGACAGACCTGTATCGGTAGCGACTCCGGATGTCTGTGCCACCGTGGATCCCATAGTATATGTGATGGCCGGAAAGTATACCGATGCTCCGCCCAGCTTATCCGTATTTGAAAAGTTGATGCCGCCGTTCTTTACCATTTCCGTGAGCTCAGGGATATAGTTTTTCAGCATATCTCCGCCCGATTCTTTATCGGCATAGGTACTTTCCATCGACTCAAGATATATAAATATGAGGTTTCTCTTTTCTTCCGGGAATATAACATTTTCTGCAGTCGGCTCAACATAGTACTTTTCATAAATGTCGGATTTATCGCTCTTGACACTTACATAATGTAAAAATCCGGTCTGTGCCGAAAAAAGTGCCAGCCCTCCGATCATCACGACAAATGAAAAGGCCACAAGCAGTGCTCTTTTTTTACCGTTCATTTGCAGCGTGTATTTTTTTTCTTTGCCGGTATCCGCTACAGTGATACTTTCATGTCTCAAACATTTATAAATGTGCCAGCAAATATACCCTGCTATGATGATAAAAAGCAATGTGTATTCTGTGCCAATGATGATATCTTCCACTGCCAGGGTACCCGCAGAATACAGCATGGTAAACAATATGGCTTCAAACTCCATATTGGAATAGATGTTGTAAAGGAAAAGGGTTACCGAAGATATGAATACGCCCAGCGCTACCATGAGCATACAGAGTATAAATATCCCTGTTCGCTTTTTTCCTTCGCTTTTTTTCGCTGCCAACCTTTTTTGCGGTGTAAGCATGACCGCAATATCATACAAAAAGGCCGCCCCTGCTTTATTCTTATTATACCCTGTCCTGATCACATGCTCAAGCAGGCAAAGCACGGCATACAACAATACTGTCCCTACAAACCAGACAATTATCCAGCGGACCATAAACGAACCATAGAAGCTTTCCGGGTACAGCTCGGCGTCATTCGGATCGAATAATGCATCGGCTGTAAACATCAAAATAAACGGTGCGCAGACGCTGTAAACGCATTTTATGACCTTAAATACGGAAGTCCCCGGTATTTTTACGAGTACATAGAACACAAAAAGCGGTATTAACGCAACAAAAAAAGAGGCGATCTTTTCAACCGTCGAAAAACCCATTATTCTTAAAGGGAGCCTCAGTACCGCATATATGCTAAACATCACTGCCAAAGCTGCAGCTATAGCTATCCGGCGCCCCGATATTTCTTTTACTTCTTTTTTTATGCTTTCAATACTTAATGCTTTCATCTTTACTTTCCCGTGACTGATATGTCCTATAATACACTACTTTTCCTTTGTTGTAAACTTTTCTTTTCCGGATGTATACCTATATAATACTAAATATATCAACAAAAATGATGGTTGAAAAAATATCCAATTTCATTATAATAAGAGTATTGTGGATAATAATACTTAAAAACAGGTACGGTGAATGGACGGTAGACAGATAATATATTATACGGACGAACTCCATGATGAGTTTTCCACCTTTACCACCACTCCTCCGCGTATAGATGGCTCATACGATTACGAAAGGAAATCTTTTTTTAAAAAGCTCCTTGCGTTTATCACGTACAGGATCATAATGTATCCGATCGTTGTGGTGTACGGCAGGCTCGTCTTTCGTCAGAAGATCATAGGTAAGGAAAAGCTGAAACCATTTAAAAAGCAGGGTTTCTTTCTGTACGGAAATCATACTCAGGCTTTAGGTGATGCGCTTTTGCAGACCAGGCTTACTTTTCCGAGAAGGACTTATATAATAGTGCATCCGAATAACCTGAATGTCCCGTTTTTCGGAAAGATGGTACCCTCGCTCGGTGGCCTTCCCATCCCGGATGATAAGGCGGCATATAAGAATTTTCTTAATGCCATCAACTCCAGGGTAACGGAGGGGAATCCCCTCGTGATATATCCGGAGGCTCATATCTGGCCATATTATACAGGCATCAGGCCGTTTGTCGATACTTCGTTTATGTATCCGGTAAGCCTCAAAGCGCCGGTATTCTGTTTTGTAAATACATATAAAAAGACACGTTTCAGAAAACGCCCGAAGCTGGTCACATATATAGAAGGCCCCTTCTATAGCGGCAGTGAGGAAAGTCCTAAAGCCGACCGTAAGGCCTTAAGGGACAGGGTGTACGGAAAAATGTGTGAGCTTGCAAAAAACTCTGATATAGAGATGATCAAGTATATAAAAAAAGAGGAAAACGATGGTTAATGTTTTGTTTTGCGGAAATGAAGGAGTCTTCGACGGAATGCTCACCTGCACGCTGTCGATCCTGATGCGCACAGCATCGGCAGAGCCCTTTAACTTCTTCATTTTCACAATGGATCTGACTGGTATAGATGCAAAATATACGCCTCTGACCGACAAACAGATCAAGGCATATGAGGCTGTTATAAAGAGCTACAATCCCGAAAACAGGGTAAGTGTGATAAGGATTGACAGGTATTATAAAAAGTATTTTGCAGCCTGTCCCAACGAAGGCGCTTACTGTTCTCCCTACACGCTTATCAGGCTCTTTGCCGATCTGATACCTGAGATACCGGATAAGCTTTTGTACCTTGACGCAGATATTTTTTTTAACAGGGACATACATCTATTATATGATACGGATGTCACAGGTTACGAATATGCGGCCGCCCGGGATCATTACGGGAAATACCTGCTGTATCCCAACTATATCAACGCGGGTGTACTGCTCTTCAATATGGCAGAGGCTCGTAAGACCGGCCTTTTCAAAAAGGCCAGATGGTGGATCAGAAAAAAGAAGCTGGTATTTGCCGACCAGAGCGCTCTGATCCGTTCCACTACAAAGAAGAAAATGCTCAGGCAGCGTTTCAACGATCAGAAGTTTTTACATAAATGGACGGTAGTAAGGCATTTTTCAAAAAGGCTGTTCTACCTCCCTTATCCCCATACCGACAATATCAAGCAGTGGGATATAAAAAGAGTACACAAGGTATTCAAATATCATCAGTTTGATGATATATACAGGGAATACGTCCGTATTAAAAAAGAATTACTATAATTAAGCAATAGGAAGACACCATGGTAAAACCGGTAATTGATATTTTTTATTCATTTGACGACAACTTTACAAAATATGTTACAGTTTCTTTGTATTCACTTATAGAGAATGCTTCGAAGGATTATGATTATCACATTCATTTTCTTCATCAAAGCTTATCCGATAAATCAAAGGAACTGATAACGAGTCTTGAAAAACCGGGATTTTCGTTCTATTTCGAGGATGTCACGGATTATTTAAGTACCCTTTCCCGCGACCTTCCTTTGAGGGATTATTACTCGAAAACCACGTATTACCGTCTTTTTATAGCAGATATGCATCCGGAGCTGAACAAGTCTTTATATATTGACGCGGATTCTGTTATACAGGGCGATATCTCAGAGCTATACAATACGGATATTTCCGACTACTATCTCGCTGCCTGCCACGAACAGGCCATGCTGAATGTGGATGAGTTCGGCAACTATGTCGAGCAGTGCGTGGGCGTTTCCAGATATAACTTTTTTAACTGCGGCATATTGCTGATCAACAACAAGGAATGGCGTTCGCACAAGGTGCTTAACCGTTTCATGGGTCTGCTTAACCAGTATGATTTTCTGGTAACGCAGGATGAGGATTATCTGAACCTGATATGCAAGGATCATGTCCTATTCCTCGACCAGAAATGGAATTACGAGACTATGTTTGAACTGCCATGTCCGGAAAATGAAGTGGGTGTTTTTCACTACATCATGTTTGAGAAGCCCTGGCATTACAGTAACTGCCCTTATGCCGACATTTATTACAGCTATGCTAAGAAATCTCCCTGCTATAACGAGATAATGGAGGAGCTTAACTCATACAGCCCCGATCATATAACAAAAGATAAGGAGTGCTACGAAAAGCTGGTGGCTTTAGCCGAAAAAGAGGCAGATAACCCCGATAATTACCAGAATTTCTTAAACCAGAAGAAAAGAGCTGCCGACAGGGTTGCCATCGTAAAAAAGATCAGGGAATATGAGCTTGCCAAAAGATTTGACGAGGATGTGGAGGATGATCCTCCCTCAAAGGTGCTTAATCCCGAGGATATAGATTATTTCAGGCGTAACCCCATAAAGAAGCTGCTTACCAAGATAGCTTTCGGACTAGCCCGCAAGAAGGTTAACAGTCTTATTAAGGAAAAGAAGCTGATCATAAAAGAGATGCGCGGCATAGAACATTTCAGGAACCTTAACAGCGGTGCCGTTATTACATGCAATCATTTCAATGCATTTGACAGCTTCGCGATCCAGCTGGTATATGATGCCGCCAACAAACCCAAGCGTACTTTCTACCGCATAATCCGTGAGGGCAATTATACTTCCTTCCCCGGATTCTACGGCTTTATAATGAGAAACTGCAATACGCTTCCGCTCTCATCCAATTATGAGACCATGAAGAAGTTTATGAAGTCGACCAACAAGCTCCTGCAAAAAGGACATTTCGTACTTGTGTACCCCGAGCAGAGCATGTGGTGGAACTATAGAAAGCCTAAGCCCTTAAAGAACGGTGCTTATTCGTTTGCAGCGAAAAATAATGTACCCGTACTCCCTTGCTTTATCACTATGCGTGATTCCGATATAATGGATGATGACGGATTTTTTGTACAGGAATATACCGTGCATATCTCGGAGCCTCTGTATCCCGATCCTTCGCTTCCTTACAAGGCTAATGTTGAAAAGCTCAGACAACAGAATTATAAGCTTTGGAAGGATATCTACGAGAAAGAGTATCAAATGCCGCTGATATATTAGATTTTTCAACATAGTTTTATCAGAGACCCTGTTTAATACCGGGGCCTCTTTTTGTGTTTTGAAATTATAATTTAAATAATAAATTGAATTTTTTGAAATTTTTTAAAAAAATTGTTGACAAACAAAAAATTATGTGATATATTGCTTTGCAGATGAAGGAAGTGCCTGTCCGATATCTGATCATAATAATACTGTTGATGCAGTTATTGTTATCAGTTATGAGATGAGCACTTCTTTTTTGTTATTTAAAATGAATTTAAAAAATCTGAAGAAAGGATATGGTGAACAAAAATGTTTGCGCTGAGAAGGCATCAGGCCCTAAATACAACCAATCATCAAGATCGCACAAATAAAGCGATATTCCCCGCATATGAAGGTATGCTTAGTTCATTATGCCTTGATTCGGAGATGATATCAAAATATGAACAGAGTATTCCGGCCTTTACAGAGAAAAATTACGGAAAAGATTATAAGTGGAATAGACATAGACTTAGACGGCAAAAAGGTATGCCCGAGGTTAAAAGACTTTCGACCCGGCAGCACCGAAAGGTTTCTAACAGACTGACACCGGTCTGACATAATAGAAGAATGACCTTAAACCGTCTATGGATAAAAACATAGGCGGTTATTTTTATGTAATTTTTTGGCCTTATAGCTCAATCGGTAGAGCGGTGCGCTGTTAACGCAAAGGTTATAGGTTCAAGTCCTATTGGGGTCGCTCATTTAAGGTAGAACAGGCACCTGCCTTAAATAAGAAAAATACGCCATTAGCTCAATCGGTGAGAGCCACGGCCTTATAAGCCGTAGGCCCTGGCAAGGTTTTAATCCCAGTTCGAGTCTGGGATGGCGTATTTAGTGAAGAAAGAAGAAAGGAGAAGATCAAAATGTTCCACAGTGATACCTACGGTAAACTGGAATTAACACAGATACCGGACAAAATAACGGATTATTTTAATAGGATGAAACATTATGATGTACCTTTACAGATCATTGTCGGAACTGATTCACAAAATTTTTCTGATACAAAAATGGTTTCAGTAATAGCGGTCATCTGTGAAGGGCATGGTGGGATATTCTTTTATGAAATATCTCATAAGGATCGCATAAAAGATGTCCGTGTGAAGCTTACTACAGAAACTGCAGAAAGCCTTGAACTGATCACCAGATTGGTTGACTTGCTGAAAGCGGAAAAGTATGAAGCGTTGAGACAGAATTCGTTGATGGAACTTCATATTGATGCAGGATACTCTGATATAGGTAAGACAAAGGAGCTTATACCAATGCTTACCGGCTGGGTAAGAGCCTGCGGATATGACTGCAAGGTAAAACCTGAAAGTTTCACAGCGAGTTCTATAGCAGATAAAATATCAAAATAAAAATAGGGGGGTTCTTGTCGGTAGATATGACGCGGCAAGATTAAATGGCGACCGTCAATAATATGTCAGCCGCCCAGATATTATCGGGATATAGTTCAGATGGGAGAACGCGTGCTTTGGGAGCATGAGGTCGTGGGTTCGAGCCCCGCTATTCCGATTGCAGGTTGGAGGAGTGGATGCCTTATCTGGCTCATACCCAGAAGACACGGGTTCGAATCCCGTACCTGCTATGTTAGTGCACCATCGTCTAATTGGAATAGGACACCAGCCTTTCAAGCTGGAGATTGCGGGTTCAAGTCCCGTTGGTGTAACTGCTCCATCGTCTAATGGTTTAGGATACAAGACCCTCAATCTTGTGATGCGGGTTCAACTCCCGTTGGAGTAATCAGTTCGGATAAAATCCGGATTGACTAACAGAGAATAAAAGAAAACAGGCACTTCCTTTATTCTCTGTACCTGGTCTGTGTGGTGTAATCGGCAGCATATCGGTCTTACAACATAACCTGCGGTTATGTCGCTGGATCGCAAGGCTTTGCCTTATGATATATTCCAAACCGGAGGTACGGAAT
>JAEEVK010000148.1 GCA_016287095.1 Lachnospiraceae bacterium | reverse complement strand
GGATGCTTACAACAACATCAAGATGATGGCGGATTCCGGTGCCCGTGGTTCCAAGGAACAGATCAAACAGTTGGTAGGTATGCGTGGTTTGATGGCGGATACCCAGGGTAACACCATCGAGTTGCCGGTTAAGTCCAACTTCCGTGAAGGTCTGGACGTATTGGAGTACTTCATCTCCGCACACGGTGCACGTAAAGGTTTGTCCGATACCGCTCTTCGTACCGCTGACTCCGGTTACCTGACCCGTCGAATGGTAGATATCTGCCAGGGTCTGATCATCCGTGAGAATGACTGTGCCGAAGGCAGAGACGAGATCCCGGGAAGAACGGTATCCGCGCTGCTCAAGGACAACAGCGAAAAGATCGATATGTCCGCAGATAACGGTGAGAAGAAGTTCATCGGCCGTTATGTAAAGGAAACACTGAAAGATGAAAAGGGTAAGGTCCTCCTGGAAGCAAACGAGATCATCACACCGAAGAAGGCAGACGAGATCATCGCTGCCGGCCTTGACAACTTCAAGGTATATGACGTAGTAGAGAATCTGGAGAACCGTGTACGCGGCAGATTTGCGGCAGAGACTGTAACCGATGCCGACGGTAATGTGATCGTAAAGGCAAATCATATGATCACACCCAAGCGTGCGGAGCGCATTATCAAGGAAGGTGTGGATGCCGACGGCAATCCCATCGATCATGTTAAGATCAGGACCATCCTTACCTGCCGCTGCAAGACCGGAGTATGCGCTAAGTGCTATGGTGCCAACATGGCATCCGGCCAGGCCGTACAGGTTGGTGAAGCAGTTGGTATCATAGCAGCTCAGTCCATCGGTGAGCCCGGTACACAGCTTACAATGCGTACCTTCCATACCGGTGGTGTTGCAGGTGATAACATTACACAGGGTCTTCCCCGTGTCGAGGAACTTTTCGAGGCTCGTAAGCCTAAGGGACTCGCTATCATCGCTGAGTTTGGCGGTACCGTAACCATCAAGGATACAAAGAAGAAGAGAGAAGTAGTAGTAACAAGAACCGATGAGGATGGTTCATTAGAGTCTAAGAACTACCTTATCCCTTACGGTTCACGTATAAAGGTAGAGGACGGACAGATACTGGAGGCCGGTGATGAGCTGACCGAGGGTTCTGTAAATCCTCATGACATCTTAAAGATCAAGGGCTTGAGAGCTGTTCAGGATTACATGATCCAGGAAGTTCAGAGAGTATACCGTCTCCAGGGTGTTGAGATCAATGATAAGCATATCGAGGTTATCGTTCGTCAGATGCTGAAGAAGGTTCGTATCGAAGAAAACGGAGATACAGAGTTCCTTCCCGGCAGCATGGTAGACCTGTTCGAGTATCTTGATGAAAATGAAAAGATGGTAGCAGAAGGAAAGAGACCTGCTGAGGGCGTAGAGGTTATGCTCGGTATCACCAAGGCAGCACTTGCTACCAACTCCTTCCTGTCAGCTGCATCATTCCAGGAGACCACCAAGGTTCTTACTGAGGCAGCATGTCGCGGTAAGGTTGATCCTCTTATCGGATTAAAGGAAAATGTTATCATAGGTAAGCTTATACCTGCAGGTACAGGTATGAAGACATATCGTAACATCCATCTTAGTACAGATGCTGAGTTTGAAGAGGCTATGGAAGCCAACAGGCGTTATGAGCAGTTCAATGCTAAGCAGAACAAGTACAAGGATAATGACGAGTACTATGATGATAATGCCGATGATGACGATGAGCAGGACGGCTACTACGACGAGAATGACGAGTACTATGAGGACAGTTATCAGGGTGAGTATTCAAATGAGGATTATGAAGAAGGCGAATACTCAGATGACGAGTTCGAGGATGCAGACGGTTCAGATTCCGAGCAGGATGATGAATGATAGTAAAATAAAATAGATTCTGTAAAGAAGCCGACAGTTCGCTTGTACCATCCTGTCGTTAAACAAAACTAGGACTGTAATTAGGTTTTATTTGTGTGTAAAATTATGGCTCCATGGTATTTATGGAGCCATTTTTTTGGCCGGATATATCCGGTATCCGGATCATTTGTGATGCCGGATCAAAGACAGTAATTGTTTTTTATACATTTGGATGGTATCCTTAGCGAGGAAAGGATACTAATAAATGAAAATAAAATATTTAGCTCAGGCAGGTATCATCGCTGCCCTTTATGTTGTTTTTACACTTATAGCCAACGCAGCCGGACTGGCCAGCGGTGTTATCCAGGTAAGAATCTCGGAGGCTCTGACTGTTCTGCCGTTTTTTACACCTGTAGCTATACCGGGTTTGTTTATAGGCTGTCTTTTAAGTAATATTTTAGGAGGCTGTGTTATCTGGGATATTATATTCGGAAGCATTGCAACCTTACTTGGGGCTCTTGGCACATATGCTATCAGGAAGAAGCTTCCCGACTGGTGTGCAGCTATCCCGCCCATTTTAGCAAATACTTTAATAGTACCGTTCGTACTGTCATATGCATATGAGGTGCCCGACAGCATCCCCTTCCTTATGCTTACGGTCGGAGCAGGCGAAGTAATATCCTGCGGTATACTTGGAATACTGTTGTTAAAGCTTTTAAAGCCCCGCAGAAATGTAATATTTGGAGAACAAAAATAAGATTAACTGCCCGAAAGGGCGTTTTTTTGTACAAAGAATCCGGCGAAAGTTATTTGACTGGAGTGCGAGATTTTGTTATACTGATTTCGTTGAAAAAACCGGGTATAAAACTCCGATTTTTATACCGGATTTTATACCTTTTGGTGGCAAAAATATGCGTATTTTATGCCATGTGGGAAAATATCAAAAAGGCTGAAAAGTCTTGAAAATACGAGGTTTTATGAAAATGATAAGAGTACTGTTCGTCTGCCATGGCAATATACTGAAAAAATCCTGAAACGCCTGAAAAACAAAGGGATTGAGGGTGTGAGATTTGAAATTTACACCTTTTTTACACCTTTGGAAACTCGTAAACCTAAAAGGAAAACCATACCGATAGAAAAATCTTGACAGATGTGCTTATGTGGAGTATTATGAAAATGGATAAGTTTATATTTTTATCAACAAGAAAGGCGGTGGTTATATGACACAGCTAAGTTATGATGAAAAAATGGATTTAATAGCATCGGCTTTACAGGAAGAAATAAATCTTTTAGATACGCTTCCGCCTGATAAAGCAAAAGAACTGGCTCATTCTGAACTGGTTAACATAGGAATGATAAATGAATCCGGTGCGCTGACACCTCCATATGCTGAATTGAGGGCAAGATATGCTGTATAGTGGGATGTATACTAAAAAGCTTAATACTGTATTAGCATTCCACGGGTGTGATGCTGGTATTCGTGATGCAGTCGTTAATGGTGCAGAGCTTAAACCAAGTACGAATTCGTATGATTGGTTAGGAAATGGGATATATTTTTGGGAATCAGATCCGGTAAGAGCTTTTGAGTGGGCAGTTCAGGCAAAGGAAAGAAAAGACAGCTCTGTGATGGAACCTGCTGTTTTGGGTGCTGTTCTAGATCTTGGCAATTGTCTTGATTTAACTGAACGGTCTTCAGTTCCAATTCTTAAACTTGGTCATAAATGGCTTGAGAAAGCCTGCCTTAAAGAAGGACGAGAAATGCCAAGAAATAAGAATATAAAAAATAACGCGGATTTGTTATTGAGAGATCTTGACTGTGCAGTTATTCAGAAAATTCATGAGATTACTAAGCAACATTCTGATAAAATAGCACCATTTGATTCTGTACGCGGTCTGTTCCTTGAGGGAAATGAAGTGTATAATGGATCTGGATTCAGAGAAAAAACACATATTCAGATATGTATTATTAACCCGAACTGTATTAAAGGGTATTTTCTGCCAAGAGAATTGGATAAGGCGTATCCGACGCCTTGACAAACAATATATGTTATAATAGTTTCATATACAGATGTTACGAAGTGGCTTCCAATGTATAAACTTATACCTTGGAGGCCATTTTTAGTAATCCTGGGTATATATGAGAATAGATTCAGCATATTGTCAACTATAATTCAGCAAATTATTAAAAATTCCGGATAATAGGGGATTATTCTGATTTTTTTCTTTTGTTTCCATAAGGTATGATTAGCAGCATGAAGAAAAAATTATGAATGAACATTTACTGTGTTACAGGAATAGCGATGAAGTGTCACAGAAAATGTCGTTTTCTCCCCTTGTAAGGCATGTATTGATATCCGGATTATTCAGTCCGGTGTAAATGCCTTCTTTTGCTATACGGAGGCATCCGGTGACCACAGCGAACTGTAGGTTTTCGGAATTGGTCTTTAACGCGTTTTGAAGGAATGGTCCGAGAACAGCGGACATTTTCTCGTAATAGCCGTATCTGTAGGCATTTTCAAGGGGAACGTCATATTCATCGAATCTACATATCTTTTGCCGGATGTGATATTTTTTTTTGAAATCCTCAGACGCAGTGGTTGTTTCTTCAAAAAGATCGATAGCTGAAGTCATAACAGCACCTCCCCAAACACCTATAAACCACATTATAAGGCATTTCAAAGCATTCAGCAAGTGTTTTTTGAGAGAAGGTCAGACCACGGTAAAGTTGCACAAAAATATTTTGAAATTTTGTGCAACTTTTTTTGAGTTTTTATGTCCAAAATGAGTCCTATGTTTCGTTATATAATATAGAGGGGTAAAAGTATACAATTGATGTGCACGTCATGGTATAAATAAATTTTAAGAAAGAAGGGAAAAAATGATTAAACAAGTAAAGCGTTTTATTGTTGTATTTTGTCTGATTTTGGCTTTTAGTGCTTCCGTTAGTGTATTTGCCGAAACTACTATGCAGGTTGTAATATACACTACAGAATACCAGCAAGAAAGTAATATTTTGAACTGCTCTAACTATATCGATTTTGATGGTGTGAACTCAATTTATTCAACAAATAATCTTTATGTTGAATTATATGAGAAAGGTTCTTTATTTAATACTAATATTGTTTCATTGAAATTGGTGCCTGGAACTGGCTGGATGGCAGGAACATGGTATTCAATTCTTGCAAGTTATAATCTCGGAGCATCTAATGTTCCACTATTTATAAAACTTGATCCTGAAGGACTCATTTCAGGATGTTATGGCGGGGGAAGATTAATAGATCTCTAAGATAAAGATTTAGATAAATTTATTTACCGATTATGAATGGAGACTGATATGAGTATTAAGAGATCAAGTAAGCTCATAATTAAGGACCTGCAATTGGAACTGAAACTTATATATAGGAGTGTAAGTCTATGGGTAGTGGTTGCAATCTGGTTTATACTTATTGTTCTCTTTACCATATCAGTCCCTTCTGCCTGGAGAACCGGAAACGCATTCACAACTTCTGCATGGGTAACACAAACCTTATTAACTTGTGGGATGATATTTGGCACAATACGATCATCATCAGAAAGAAAAGCAGCATGTATAGAATTATTATCTTCAGTTTCGCATGCCCGTATGATCAGGATCTGTTCCAAAATTTTAGCCGTTCTATTATTGGGATTGTTTGTGTTTGTTACCGGAAGCATATCAATATGCCTATATTTCATAAAGCATGAAATTACAAAGGCTTATTATCTCCCAAGCATTGCGTATATTGCTCTTTATTGGTCGTTACCTTTGGTTACTGCCGGTGCTTTGGGCTGCTTTTTTGGTTCAGCGATCAGATCCAAACTGGTATATCCTGTTGTATTTGCTTTTTCATTTATGCTTGGACCACTCATACCAAAGATGACAGCGCCTTTTCTGCTTGGAAGCGGGGGAATACTGAATCAGTATTATACTATGTTCAATATCGGGCAGCTTGAAACTGACAGTATGATGTTAGAAGCGTATGGGTACTGCCTCAACGCTGAACTTTGGGCCGTGAGAATAAGTGTACTTATAGGAGCACTTATTTTTGGAATTTATCCAGCATTGTGCTATGGTAAAAGAAAAATATTTAAAGTACCCTTTGTCTTTGTAGCTATTGGATTTTTTGCTTTAGGATTTACAGGAGCCAATCAGATTCTCAAAATAC
>JAEEVK010000147.1 GCA_016287095.1 Lachnospiraceae bacterium | reverse complement strand
AATGCCCCAGTATATTCGTGTACTCTGTGGGGATATCACTCTCTTCTATGATATGCCCACGGGTTGCGTCATCTATATCATGATTTATATATGCTATCTTATCGGAAAGCCTTACTATTTTACCTTCTAAGGTACTGGGATTTCCTGCAGTCTGATGGTTTAATATGCCATCCTTTACCTCCCAGGTAAGGTTCATTGTCTTTCCGTTCTTTTTCTCAATGAATTCAACTATCCTTATGCTCTGTAGGTGATGCTCAAAGCCTCCCGGACATACTCTGTCAAGTGCTCTTTCTCCGGCATGTCCGAAGGGTGTATGTCCCAGGTCATGTCCCAGTGCTATGGCTTCTGTGAGGTCTTCGTTCAGTCTCAGGGCTTTTGCGATGGTGCGGGCTATCTGGGCTACCTCGAGGGTATGTGTCATACGTGTCCTGTAGTGATCACCCTGGGGTGTAAGAAATACCTGGGTTTTGCCATTTAGTCTGCGGAAGGCTTTTGAATGGATGATACGATCCCTGTCTCGCTGGAAGCATGTGCGGATATCACACTGGGTCTCTTCAATGGTACGTCCCTTGGAGCAGTCGCTGAAGGCTGCATATGGACTTAGTATCAAATGCTCTCGTGCTTCCTGAAGTTCACGTATGCTTTTCTCCATAGGTTCCTCCTTTGGAATACTCACATCCACAATAGTTTTGTCGGTATAAATTGTAATCTCTCGATAATTCGATGGATCTCTGGTAGCCTCCATTTTTCTTGAAGTCGGATGGAAGATATTTTACTCCATATTCTTCACCAAGTTTTATGCCAAGTCGATTTAGGATTTGTGCATCCTTTAATGGGCTGATCGTAAGAGTGGTAGTGAAATAATCGTATCCACCTCTTACTGCTTCTTCAGCGGTCTTGCGAAGGCGGAGTTCGTAGCACTTGATACAACGCCTTCCGCACTCAGGTTCACTTTCAAGTCCTTTGGCTATGTTGTAAAATGCATCGGGGTTATACTCGCCTTCCAGGAAGTTTGGTTTATATACTTCAGAATCCTTTTTGAACATCTCTTCTATCAGACGTTGAAGCTCTGCAACTCTATGCTCATACTCGGCTCGGTCTGTTATATTAGGATTATAATAAAAGGCTGTTATCTTAGCATATTTGCTTAAATACTCCAGACAATAACTGCTACATGGTGCACAGCAGGAATGCAAAAGTATGGTCGGGCATACTTCCAGCTCCGACCATTTTCTGATTTCTTTTTCTAATTCCTTTTGATAATTTATCTTGTTTTCCATGTTTATGGCACTCTATACTATCTTAAAAATATTCCAAATAGTAAGATTGTTTGTATCGCTCCGAAAGATCTTATCCCAGAATCTCCTTGAGTGCTTCGTACAGCTTCTTCATCTGGGCATCGGTACCGATCGTAACCCTCAGATAATTATCTATCCTCGGCTTGTCCCAGTGACGGACGAAAATACCTCTACTTCTTAAATCGGCAAAAATGTCTTTAGCCTTAACCCCTTTATGCGAAATAAATAAAAAATTTGTGCTGGAGTCTAAAACCTTAAATCCGAGCTTGGTCAATTCCTCGACTGCCTTCTTACGGGTTTTAACTATTTTGGCTATGGTTGCCTTATAATACTCCTCGTCCTCTATGGCGGCTACGCCCATCTCTACTGCAGGATAGTTCATAGTGTAAGAGTTGATTGAGAATTTTACATCATTCATCGCCTGTATGATCTTATCCGATGCAAATGCGTATCCTATTCTCATACCTGCCATGGATCTCGATTTTGAGAATGTCTGGACTACCATAAGGTTTTCATACTTCTTGAGCAACGGGATAGCGCTTTCTCCGCCAAAGTCCACATATGCCTCATCTATGATGACTACAACATCAGGGTTATTCTTTACGATAAACTCTACATCCTCTAAAGGCATGGCTATGGATGTCGGTGCATTCGGGTTTGCTATGACGATACCGCCGTTTTCCTGAAGATAATCTTCCTTAATGATCTTAAAGTTATCATCAAGCGGCACAGTCTTATAAGGTATCTTATACAACGCTGCCCATACATCATAAAATGAATAAGTTACATCAGGGAATAATATGGGCTTTTCGGAGTTGAAGCATGTAAGGAATGCTGTTGCCAAAACATCATCCGAGCCTACTCCGACAAATATATTTTTATGGTCTATACCATAGTATCCTGCTATTGCTTTAGATAGTTTTCCTGCATCCGTAGGCGGATAAAGGCGCATGTCCTTGTCCTTAAGGTTACATGCTATCTCTTCTGCTCCGGGTGCAGCAGGATAAGGATTTTCGTTTGTATTAAGTTTGATAACCTTATTCATGTTCTTGGGCTGTTCGCCGGGAACATAAGGGGCTATTTTTCGCAGATTGTTTTCGAATCCCATTTCTAAGTCCTTTTTATTTATATTCTTCAGCCAATGCCTTAAACTCGGGCAGTGCTCTCTTTATCATCTCATAGTCTACGCAGTATGCGATTCTTACATATCCCGCGCAGCCGAAGGTTGAGCCGGGAACGATGAGGAGGCGGTGCTCCTTTGCCTTAGCTACGAATGCCTTATCATCTGCCTCTAATGCCTTTACAAACAGGTAGAAAGCTCCCTCGGGCTTTACACACTCATATCCGTACTCACGGAGTGCATTGTAAAGGAGTTCTCTGTTTCTGTTATAGATTTCAACATCCACCTTTGCATCAAGACATTTTGATACGAAAAGCTGTGCAAGTGAAGGTGCATTTACAAATCCTAAGATACGTGTTGCTACACCTGCTGCCGAGATGATGTTTTCAGAATCTTCAGCCTCATCCGGGATTACCAGATATCCGATACGGTCTCCGGGAAGTGACAGCGACTTGCTGAAGGAATATCCTACTATAGTATTGTTATAATACTTTGTAAGGTACGGTACCTCTACGCCGTCAAATGCAAGCTCTCTATAAGGCTCGTCAGAAAGCAGATAGATGGGTGCCCCAAACTCCTTCTGCTTCTTTTCAAGTATTGCTGCGATTTTCTTTATGGTATCCTCAGAATAAACAACGCCGGTAGGGTTGTTGGGTGAGTTTACGATTACTATTCTTGTCTTGTCAGTTAACTTACTCTCAAACTCATCAAGCTTGGGCTGGAAGCAGGTGGTATCAGGTGATATCTCTACTATCTTTGCGTCAAAGTTTGATGCATAGCTCCTGTACTCGCCAAAATAGGGGCTGAATACCACAACCTCATCTCCGGGATTAAGGAGTGACTTCATGATAACATTCATACCGCCGGCTGCACCGACTGTCATTACGATATTTCTAACAGCAAAGTTTGTGCCAAATCTCTTATTTATGTTCTTTGCTATTGCATCCCTTACCTCTTCATATCCGGGATTAAGCATGTATCCATGGATGTAGTTGGGCTTGTAGCTGTCAACTACTTCTTTTATAGCTTCCTTTACTTCTACAGGAGGCTCAACCGAAGGATTTCCGAGTGAGAAATCATATACATTCTCTGCACCGTATTTCTCGGCCATCTTCTTTCCTTCTTCGAACATAGCTCTGATAGCCGAGCCGTTCTTTACCATATTTTCCATCTTTTTAGATATCATGATCTTGTCCTCCAAATACTCTAGAAATATAAAAAAACAGTAATGATTATATCAAAATTATCTTTTAATGTCAATTCGAATACTCTGTGGTCTATTTTCCATCCCACTCTTTAAGGAATCTTGCTACAGCGTCCTTCCAGCATGGCAGGGGTTCAAATCCCATTTTTGCCAGTTTGCTCTTATCAAGCCTGGAATTTTCAGGACGTGCTGCCTTGCTCAAACCATATTCTGCTGCACTCACAGGGATAACCTTTGTTAAAAGTCCGTACTGCTTATAAAACTCGACGCAGAAATCATACCAGCTGATATAACCGCCGGCAGTTTCTTCAGAATTGGTTGCATGATAATATCCGTACTTATCAGTCACTATCATATCGGCCAGAAGTCTTGCCAGGTCAAGTGTATAGGTAGGTGTACCTATCTGATCGTTCACAACTCTTACCTGATCATGGGTCTTTCCGACATTTATCATGGTTTTGATAAAGTTTTTGCCGTTAAGACCGAATACCCAGGCGATACGGACTACGAAATACTTCTCCAGTGTTTCGCTTACTGCGAGTTCTCCGCCGAGTTTACTCTGTCCGTATACATTAAGCGGTGCATAGCACTTATCATCGGGCTCCCAGGGACGTTCACCCTTTCCGTCAAATACATAATCAGTACTGATGTACAGCATCTTGGCATCTATCTGCTTAGCAGCCTCAGCTATATACAGTGAACCCAGATGATTGATCTTATCTACCTTTTCACGGTTTTCTTCATCTTCGGCAGCATCAACTGCAGTCCATGCAGCACAATGTATGATGGCATCAGGCTTTATTTCTGTCAATGTGGTGCTCACAGCCTCTTTATTTGTGATGTCAAGCTGTACATAAGGTGCTGAGCACACTGCGGAACCATCAGCTATGCCGCTGTATACCGGAGCTATATCGCTGCCCACAGCCTCATGTCCTCTTGATACCAGTTCATTTACAACATCATGGCCTAACTGGCCGCCCACTCCGGTTACAAATATTTTCATGATTAAAAATCCCCTATTTGTTAAGAAAATCCACCGCTGCCTTTATCTGATTATCGTCTGTCAGCTCAGGGTCGGTAATGCTTGAATCAATCTTCACATACTCTACAGTAATGTCGGGTTCAATACCTACACCGTCGACGCATACACCCTTAGGTGAAAAGTATCTTCCGCCTGTTATCTTGATGACGGCTCCGTTAACCGACAGCGGGTAAAGATTTTGATATACACCCTTTCCGTAAGACTTGGTGCCCATTACAGTAGCCTTGTTATATTCACGAAGAGTCTGTGTAAACAGCTCCGAAGCGCTGGCAGAGTTTCCATTTATAAGTATAACCACCGGCTTGTCAAATGTATCGAGTTCATTTGTATAACTCCACTGCTTTTTCCCGGTGTTATCCTCTACATAGGCCACCTCTAAGTCTCTGTCAATGAAAATATCAACCATCTCTACGGCTACATCATAAAGTCCGCCCGGGTCATCTCTTAAATCAACTATAAGCTTTTCCATACCCTGACTTTCAAGATCCTTTAATGCCGCCTTGAACTGTTCGGGTACAGGCTTATAAAATGATGATACATAAATATATCCGATATTTCCATCGATCATATCATAATATGTCATCTGTACTTCTATCTTGTCCCTGGTCATAGGCAATTCGATCAAGTCATCATCACGCTTTACCGTAACAGCCACCTTTGTGCCTACCGGTCCCTTTATCAGCGACAGGGCATAATCCATATTCGTTCCGTTAACATACGTATCTTCTACTTTTACCAGTATGTCGCCGGCCAGCATACCGGCTTTTTCTGCCGGACTACCCTTTATAACAGAAACTATCGTGATATCATTGGAATCTTTCTGTACTGCTACATAACAGCCGATACCCACATATTCACCGTTAGTGGTCTCTGTCATAGCCTGATATTCTTCTTTAGAGTAATAGCATGCATACGGATCTTCAAGTGACGCTAATATTCCGCTATATGCACCTCTGTACATCATTTCTGCTTCAACGTCTTTATAAAAATTTTCATTGACGATTTTCATGATAGCATTTTCTGTATTAATAAATGTATCATAATTCTCATCTCCCGTTGCAGATACGCTGCTTTGATTTCCTGTATTGGAAGAATTCTTTAATACATCGTGGAAAAATACAAAATACACGAGCACCGCTCCGAGTACTATCCCTAATGTAACAAGCATCCCCGTCAGGAACCCTTTATTATAATTGTCTTTCATTTTTTACTCCAAATAACCTATATAGGGATCCGGATCCACATATTCCCCGTCTTTAGAAATAGCGAAGTGAAGATGAGGGCCGGTTGAAACTCCGGTAGAACCTACCAATGCTATCTGCTGCCCCTGTTTTACATATTCACCTTCGCTTACCAGTATTTTTGAGCAATGACAGTAAACACTGATAAAACCGGGCT
>JAEEVK010000146.1 GCA_016287095.1 Lachnospiraceae bacterium | reverse complement strand
TAGCTGAAGCACAATGGAGAAGTGAAGGTGTGCTCGGTGCCAGGATGACCGGCGGCGGATTCGGCGGATGCACTGTGGCGCTTGTCAGAGATGACGTCCTGGATAAAGTAACCGCTGACGTCGGAGCCAGATATTTAGAGCTTTCAAAGATCAAGCCTGACTTTTACATAGTAGGCATCGGGGACGGTCCCTGTGAAATAAAGTAGTATTAAAGGAAAGGTGCAAGTAATGAGTAACGCGTCAAGGAAAAAACAGTCAGGTCATTCGGGGAAATTTAATGCATTTATCATCCCGATGATCGTAATCTTAGGCATTCTACCGCTTATCATCCATTTAAAGATTTATGATACCAATCTGGAAGATCAGGCTTACTTTTTAGAAGAGACATATCCTGATATTTTCCTATATTATAAGTCACTGATATTTATCGTCATATGTACGGCTATGCTTATTCTCACTATAGCCAGAGCCGTGGTCAAGCATGAAGCCTTGAAGTTTTCAAAGGTATTTATACCTCTTGCAGCATATACGGTTCTTTCATTCCTTTCTGCTATATGCTCTAAGTATGGCTCATTCTCATATACCGGTATTTACGAGCAGTTTGAATCGGTATGGGTACTCCTCGGATACGCTATGACAGTTTATTACTGTTTCCTGTTCGTATCTTCCGAAAAAGATGTAAACATACTGATGAATGTATTCATAATAGGTACTGTCATCATGCTGCTCATCGGTCTGTCACAGGCATTCCGTAAGGATATATTCCGTACAGAGCTCGGCAGAAGGATCATCCTCCCCATGCAGTACTGGTCAAATAAGGACGCAAAGCTTACATTCCAGTTCCCTCTGGGCAGAGTTTATCTTACATTATATAATCCCAACTATGTAGGTTCTTACGTAGCTCTGATCTCTCCGGTATTCCTGTTGCTTGCCTTTGCAAAGAAGAAAATCTGGTACGCAATACTCAGTATAGCCGTATATGTAGGACTTCTGCTCTGTATCCTGGGTTCAGGTTCAAGAGCCGGTTTTATCGGAGTAGCTTTATCACTGTTCCTGCTGGTAATCATCTTTAACAAGAGACTGATCAAGTTCCTGCCCGAGGCACTGATCGTGATCGTCCTGATCGTCGGCGTTGTTTATACCTATAACAACTACACCAACGACCAGCTCTTATCAAAGGTACGTCAGGCGCTCTCCATTGAACAAAGTGAATATACCTTAAAGAAGATAGAGACAAATGATGAGAATGTAGTAATTCATTATAATGAAAATGAATTGAAATTATCAGTAGATATTGATATGGCTAACGGTACCGTAAATATCAATGATAACAACATAGTTGATGAAAATAATTTACCGGTTAGTCATGAAGGTACTCCCGATTCTGAAGGTGCATATAATTTCAAATTAAATGATGAACGTTTTGCTAACATCAGCTTCAAGTTTGAAATAGTTGACGGATATCCTACACTTAGGACAAAAATTGACAACAAGAGTTGGGATTTTGTATATTCACTGAACGATGAAACTTACTATTATATTACAAACAAGGGTAAGTTAGATAAAATGCATGATTCCGAGTATGTTGAGTCATTAAATAACCTCGGAAGAGCATTTTCAGGCCGTGGATTTATCTGGTCCAGAACTTTACCTCTGTTAAAGGATAATATCCTGCTTGGTACAGGTCCCGATACATTCCTGCTGGCATTCCCAAATGACGACTATGTGGCTATGTCCAACGGTGGCTATGCAACCGAGTTGATCACCAAGCCCCACAATATGTATCTCCAGATAGCCGTACAGACCGGTGTACTGTCACTCATCTGCTTCCTGGTATTCTACTTCTGGTATTTCTTCTCGTCACTGAGACTGTACCGCAAAGCAGACAAGTCAAAGTACCTGCCGTTAGTCGGCATCGGTATCCTCTGCGGTACCTTCGGCTACATGGTAGTAGGTATCATCAACGACTCGATGGTAGTTATCTCACCTCTCTACTGGACCATGATAGGTATCGGTCTGGCTATCAACTTTATGATAAAGAGGGATAACCTATTCCCGGTAGTGGATGAAGTGAAGGCTGCTTCTGATAGCAAAAGCAAAGATAAAGGGATAAGTAATACCGAAGAAGATGGTGCAGATAACGAACCGATTATGTCAGAAAGCACTGACTATAGTGAGGATGCTGTTAATTCAGATACCGAAACAATAAGTGAAGTTTCTACAGAAAACAGCAGCCAGAATAATAATCAGAGTACCAAAAATCGCAAAAAGAAAAAGCACTAACAAATTATGACCTATCTCATAAATGATTAGCCATAATTCAAAAATCAAGTATATATAAGTAAATCAAGAGGAGGTCCACATGCATAAGTATAAATTTCCAATAATTGCAGCTTTTGTTTTCCTCTTGGTTGCTCTCCTGCCCTATACAATAAGCGCACAGGCAGCAGCCAAGCCCAAAGCCAAGGAAACTAAGGTTACACTGTATACCGATTCCGAAAAGTATACTATAGAACTAAGCAATGTGGCTGATGATGCAAAGATCAAGTACTCCTCCTCTAAAAAATCGGTTGCCACAGTAAAAAAAGGGGTTGTAACTCCTAAAAAGGCCGGCAAAACCACTGTAACAGTTAAGGTCACCCAGAATAATAAGACCTATAAGATAAAGATCAAGTTTACAGTAAAAGAACCGGAGGCAACTGAGTCCGAGGAAACAATGCCTGATTATGATGCGCTTGCGGCAGAAAAAGTGCAATCTTTAAATACATCATTAACCAGGAACTTAAATACAATCCTGAGATTTGACGAATCTGAGATTTCAAGGACTGCCGAGGATGTAAAAGCCAACATCATAAACAACTGCAAGACTGCAAGCCTTTTCCATCTGTATTTTGAAGACACAGACGGGCTCAATCTCATCCGCTCCGAGGAAGAGTATCTGACCATGATGCCCTCTCTCAAGTTATTTAAGATCTATGATGCTACACAGTTCAAAAATGTTGTATGTGTTACCGTATCGAGTTCTGAGGAAAGAGACCTGTATGCAGATGAATTTGCTATAGATAGCGCTCTGTCCATCGGTGACAGCTCTTACCTTGAATCCGAGGAACTGGCACTTTACAACCAGGTTATAACTCTAGCTAAGAAGTTAAAGGGCAAAACCGAGTATGATACCGTTAAAAACATACATGACTACCTGGTACTAAACATAGCATATCCTTCCTCATACAGTGGCAGAGGTGTTCACACTTTAGACTATGCATTGAATGAAGGCGTATGTGTATGTGACGGATATACAAAAGCTTTTTACTTCCTATGTAAGGCAAACGGTATAGACTGTATCATCGTGAAGGGTCTCTCTATCAACCAGGCCGGTGTCAATGAGAGCCATGCTTGGAACAAGGTCAAGGTAGACGGCAAATGGTACACCGTGGATGCTACCTGGGATGATCCCCTCCCCGACAAAAAGGACAGAGTGAAATACTATTACTTCCTCGTCACTGATGCAGATGCATCTAAAACTCATACATGGGATGATACAGGACTCCCCAAGGCAGAAAGCAGTGATCTCGGCATCGTATATACCGAGTACGCCGATGTGCCTTCATTAACCGGTAAGGACAAAGCTCTGGAGTACCTCAAGCAAGAATTAGCTAAATGTGCCTCAGAGAAAACAGCTTCCATTGAGATACGCTTCTTTGAAACCTCGATGGATAAAAACACCTACGCTGCACTACAAACAGTCTTCTCTGATTTTTGTAAGAAGAACTACTATGGTGGCAGCATTGGGTATGAAAGCGTGGGATTCTTGGGGTACTTGTATACAGTCACGTTATCTAAGTAATCCACCGTCTTAACAACAAATAATTAGAGGGTACAAACCAATTCGGTCTGTACCCTCTTTTATCATCCCTCAATCTCTTCCTTCATATACTGCGCTGCCTTAGCATTCTTACTGGTCACAAGATCCGAATAATCAAAAACGATAAATCCTGATGCCTTGCCAGAACGCCTTAAAAATCTAACCATATCAGCCAGCAGATACTGGTTATACCACTCTGTATCAACTAAAGAATCCTGCGAACTTATCACATTCCTTTCATTCATCTTGTAAGCAGGGAGTCCTACATAAAGCTTAACATTTTCATTCTGTAAATTCTCCGCCCAAGCAAGTAAAGTATCATAGAACGGGAAAATGTTTCTGTTGTTAAATGACCAGTAAAGCTGAGGGCAGATATAATCCACATATCCATCCTCCTTCATCCAGGTCCTGTAATCCACATACCAGCGGTCCTTGTCATCGAAGTAATCAATATAACCACCGGGGCTGATACCAAAGATGCAATCGCTCCTGGTTTCCTTTATAGCACTGTAAACCTCTTTTACCAGAGTATTTACATTATACATTCTCCACTTATCTATGGAAAGTACTTTCTTGCCTGCTGCCTTTCTCTTCTTTTTATATGCCTCATATTCCTGAGCATCAAATAGGGTCTCATATTTGCTGCCTAAAGCAGGATAGAAATAATCATCAAAGTGGATACCATCCACATCATAATTCTCAACTATTTCCTTAACACCGTTTACTATCAGCTTCCTTACCGCAGGCACCGAGGGGTTGTAATACAGTGCACCGTCATGCTCCAGTACATACCTGTCATCGGTAGTTTTCTTGTTAGTCAGCCATTTCCTGGCAGGATTCTTCTTTGAAAGCTGGCTAACATCAGTGCCGTTGTTCCATGATGTTGTAACTGTGTAGGGATTAAGCCAGGCATGAATCTCGAGTTCTCTCTCATGAGCCTCTTCTACCATAATCTGTAACGGATCATAACCGGGATTTATGCCCTGCTGCCCTGACGCATATGAAGACCAGGGATAATACTCTGACTTATACATCGCATCACTGAATGGACGCACATGGACTACTACTGCATTCATCCCCAGATTCTTAGCATTATCAAACATCTCATCAACATACTTTGTAAACTCTGATTTACTGGAGCCTTGCGAATCCACGAAATCATAGTACGCAATCCATACCGCACGGAACTCCTTGTCTACTTCCTGTACATCCACAAGTTCATCTGCTAAATCATCTGCTGACACCTCATCCGTAGCTGAATCACCTGCAGAATTTTCACCGGTTAATACCTCAGCCGTAGCCTCTTCAGTCTCGTTTTCATCTGCATAAGCGGGTACTGTGGGAGTCAGATAATCAAAAGTACCTGTTAACACAATCAAGCTTAGAACTATCGGAATAACCCTTTTACATATGTTACCAAACATTTATTTTCACTCCTTGCTTTTATTCAATACGGAAAGTATTCTAACATACTTGATTACCCGTGTCAACGCAAAGACCTGCCCTTGTAAGAGCAGGTCTTTTTTATCACATTATTCTATTAATCTAAATCGTCAGAACAATCAGAACTTTACACCCTTTTCAAGAGCAAGTGTCCTGGTTGTAAGATCACATACTGAAGCAGGTCCATAGTACTGGATAGCACCGGGATAGGTGAAGCAGGTCTTTACAGCCCACTCTTCTCTGTTTGTCTCAAAGTACTTGAAAGGAGCACCGTCAAGCTCTACAAGAGCCTTTCTGATTACGGGCTTATCCTTACCGTTACGTCTCTCCATGTTCATCATCTTGGTGATAGGCATACCGCCGGCATTCCACTCCTCGGCAGGCTTAGCAAGGTTAGAAACCTTTGAAAGGTAACCTGTGTAACCATACTGGATAAGCATAAATGCATTGTAACCAAGTGAGTAGCAGTAATCTGCATCGAAGTTTGAAGGGAATGCACATCTTCCTTCATATCCGAAGAAGTGATGCTGTGTTCCGAACTTACCCTTATATGTGCCTGCTGCCTTTCTCTTCTTAAGCTCTGCAGCTACCATCTCTGCGAAAAGCTTCTCTGACTCGATAAGAGATACCTGTACGTTTCCGTGAGGATCTCTCTCAAGGAAGAGCTGCTGCTGGATGCCCTGAGGAAGGATATCAAATACCTTGAAAGCATCAGCTGAAAGGCCTGCCTTGATGAACTCGTACTTAGCGTTCCAATCAGGAAGTGCATTGAACTTCTCGGTCTGCTCACCTGCACG
>JAEEVK010000029.1 GCA_016287095.1 Lachnospiraceae bacterium | reverse complement strand
ATGTATAAGACTGTAGTAGCTATGGCAAAAGAACTCGGAAGAGAGTGCCTTACAGAAGGAACAGAATCGGATTATCATATCAGTATATTAAAAGAAAACAACTGTGACCTTGCCCAGGGATATTATTATGATAAGCCTCTTCCTGCGGCAGAGTTTACAGACAGATTGCTGAAAAAGAAATACTAATAATATTATAATTCACTTACGCCGCGATATATAAAAAATGTTTCGTGGCGTATTTTTTTATTGTATTCACTGTCCGGTTTCTATATAATTATAATAAGAAAATCCATCGGAGGATATGATCACTGCCATGAAAAATCAGACTATCAGAAACCATAATATATATACCCATGTTCAATCTATATTATTAAAGATAGTTTTCATAATCGTCCTTTTCATAGGGCTCTCCCTTTTATTAGCTAAAACAGTCCCCATATCTGCCTCCGGCAAGCCGGCAATCTCCGCCGAAAAGACAGTTTTAAAGCCCGGTCAAAAACTGAAACTTACAGTCACCTGGCAGAATTCCGACACAAACCCCCAAAATACAGATCAGGACTCTCCCATCACAAAAATAACCTGGACCTCTGCAAACGATGAGATAGCTACTGTAAACAGAAAAGGCAAGGTCACCGCTGTCAGTGACGGTAAAGTATACATTACGGCAAATGTAACCTATAATGATGAGGAAACCGGTAAAGAAAAAACAACCCGTTGCAGGATACGTATCAAAGTCGAGACCGAAAAAGTAGTGACTCTAGCAGCAGTCGGTGATGCACTGATACACGAAAACATTTTAAACTCCGGTAAGCAAAAGGATGGAAGCTATAACTACGACCATATCTTTGAACATATGACAGATTATCTGTCAAACTTTGATGTAAAAATTATCAACCAGGAAACCATATTCGTCTATGACAGCAAGAAATTTGCAGGTTACCCCAGCTTCGGTACTCCCAAAGAGGTCGGTGATGCCATGAGAAAGGCAGGCTTCAATGTCATCACCTGCGCAACTAACCACGCATATGACAGGGGAGCCGTCGGTATCCAGAACACCCTTGATTACTGGATGAAATACAAGGATTCTGTCCTGATGACAGGTATTTATGGTACTCAGGAAGACTACGATACTCTCTCCATTAGGGAATATAACGGTATCAGGATTGCATTCCTAAACTATACCACCCTACTCAACTCGGGCGCAAAAAAAGAGCCCTATTATATCAGGCAGTACAAAGAATCCACAGCCATTAAAGAAATAAAGGAAGCCAAAAAGCAGGCCGATTTCGTAATAGTTCTTCCTCACTGGGGCATAGAATATGAGCATGAGCCCTCAGAAAAGCAGGAAGAAATGGCAAAAAAATTTGCCGAGGCAGGAGCGGATGCCATCATAGGATGTCACCCTCATGTAGTACAGCCCATGAAGGTTATAAAAACCTCAGACGGCAGGCGTGTACCATGCTACTACTCACTCGGCAATTTTGTTTCAAATATGTTCTGGTTTAAATGCCAGCTCGAAGGTCTGGCCGAACTCACCATCACCAAATGGAACGGTGAGACAAAACTAAAAGATGCTCAGTATACTCCCATAGTCAATCATATGAACAGGGATGATACAAGCTTTACAGTATATCTTCTCTCAGATTATACCGGTGATCTATACAAGGAGCACTATATGAACCACAGATATTGGATGGGCGATGTAACACCCGAAAGACTGAAAAATCTTTTCAGATCACTCGGAAACGATACATATTAATACTGTTCACCAAACATAAATATCGAAATATTCAAAACAAAAATGTCATTCTGAAAACTATCATCATTTCAGAATGACATTTCTTTATACTTATTAAAGTCAAAGTCACCTCGAAAATGCCTTCAGCATTTCCCCGTTAACAAAATGAAACTACGCAACTCATTTTGTTACATTAAAGATTCTTGGAAACCTCGGCACACGCATCCATAGCCTCGATAAGAGAGCTTCTGAAGCCCATCTCTTCAAGTACTCTGACTGCCTCTATGGTTGTGCCTGCAGGAGAACAAACCATATCCTTTAACTCTGCGGGATGCTTTCCGGTCTCAAGTACCATCTTTGCACTTCCGTATACAGCCTGAGCTGCAAACTGATAAGCCAGAGCTCTGGGCATACCGAGTCTTACAGCACCGTCAGCCATAGCCTCTATCATCATGAAAACATATGCAGGTGAGCTGCCTGAAACTGCCACTACCGCATCCATCAGACTCTCGGGTACAACTGCTGCCTTACCGAGTGCCGAAAGGATACCCAGTGTCTTTTCAAGCTCATCCTGCTCTACCTTTGCACTGAGGCAGACAGCTGTCATACCCTCACCAACAAGTGCCGGAGTATTGGGCATGGTACGTACAAGCTTAAAGCTCTTTCCTGCTGCTTCCTCAAACCATGCTATGCTCTTTCCTGCTACTATAGATATAAATAAGGTAGTCTCATCAATATCGTCCTTAACTTCCTCTACAACCCTGGCGATAACCTGGGGTTTTACAGCAAATATAACTATATCGGATTCCTGTACTACTGCCCTGTTATTCTCGGTAACATTAATACCGAAAGATATCTGGGCTTTCTCACGCTCAGCCTTAACTGGCGATGAACAGAGTATCTCTTCACTCTCGATCAGACCCTTCTTAACAATACCGCCAATTATAGCACTAGCCATATTTCCTGCACCGATAACACCAAGCTTCATACTTTATCCTCTTTTCCGTCCTGTTATGGACATTAATTTTATTTATAATACCACAAATCCGCTCAAAAGGTCAAAGATTATTTTAGTATTTCCCAAAAAGCCACTGCACTGGCCGCTGCCACATTCAGAGAATCCACTCCGTTTGCCATGGGGATCTTTACCGTATAAGTACATGCCCTGATCACATCCTTAGGTAATCCGTCTCCTTCAGTACCCAATACTATAGCCAGCTTATCCTCAGCCTTTAGCCTCTCATCACTCACTGATACAGAATCATCCGACAAAGCCATGGCAGCAGTCCTGTAACCGTATGCGTGAAGTATCTCTAGAAGCTTTGTCTCCCCGCTCTCTTCCGGTAACGCCATAGTCCACGGCACCTGGAAAACAGTACCCATACTCACTCTGGCCGACCTTCTGGACAGCGGGTTTACCGACCCGCTCGTAAGCACCACACCTTCTACTCCGAGTGCTGCGGCAGATCTTATTATGGCACCTGCATTGGTGGGATTCATTATATCATAAAGTACGGCTATTTTCTTTTTGCCCTTACAAAAGTCCTCCAGTCTCTCCAAAGGCTTGCGCCTGAGTACCGCCCATAGTCCTCTTACCAGGGCATACCCCGTGAGATCCTTAACCATCTCGTGATCTGCTATATACACCTTTACTTTATCGCTTTCATTCCCCGGATAAAGACTCTCTATCATCTCTATGACAGGACGGGCTTCCTTTTCAAGCCTCTGTTCTTCTACCAAAAGTGATATCGGTTCATACCCGGCTTCCAAGGCCCTCAGTACCACATTCGCACTCTCTGATACAAACACCCCTATTTCAGGTTCAAAGTATCGGTAAAGCTGTACCTCTGACAGTTTTGTATATACCTCCAGCTCAGGTAAATCTATATTTTCCAAATTTATAAATTCCATCTTAATTCCCTATATTTTTATTATAGATCCTTTGTTTCAATTCCGGTTTTGATAATAGAATATCGCCAGATTGGTCCTGTCCCTCAGATCCAGTTTCCTCAGGACATTGCTCAGATAGTTTCTTACAGTGCCCTCTGAGAGACACAGCTTATCAGCTATTTCTTTATTTGAAAGACCCTTGGCTACTTCCTCTATTATTTCCTTTTCCTGAGGAGTGATACCATGTGCTCCGTAATCAAACTCCTTTTTCTTGTTGATTATATCGGGCAGTTTTTCCGTTATGGCATTTCCGAAAACACTCTGTCCTTTGTAAACGGATTTTACGGCAGGGATAATACTTTCAAAGTCCTGTTTAATAATATAGCCTTTGGCACCGATGGAGATAGCCCTTATTATATATTCATCATCATTAAAGGTTGTAAGATAAAGGATTCTGGCATCACTATGCTTCGAAAGTATCTCACTCCCCGCATCAAGTCCCGACATACCGCTCATCCTTATGTCCATGAGTAACACATCCGGATTATGTTCTTCATAAAGTCTGACAGCTTCCGAGCCGTCATTTCCCAGCCCTACTACCTCTATCTCATCATCGGATGACAAAATAGTTTTCAAGCTCATAGCCACTAAACTGTCATCATCCACTATTAAAACCTTCATATATTATCCCTTTCCGTAGCAACCGCTATTTCCTCGGTATCCTTACAAATACCCTGAATCCGTTCTCGTTTGTAAATGTAGCATTTCCACCGAGCTTTTCCGCTCTGGTCCTTATATTCTCCAGACCCATCCCTTCTCCGGACTCACCTTTAGTCTTTTTCTGAGCAAAAATCTCAGGGACGGTTCTTTGATTTACTGAATAGTTCCCCGATTGATTATAATCATGTACTATTATCTGATACATGGAAGGATGCTCATAAAACCTGATATCCACATTCTCATTCTTGCTGTATTTTATTATATTTGAAACAGATTCTTTTACAATATTTATAGTTGCGTATTTTATTTCCTTTGAAACTTCGCCTGCATCCGCATCAAATTCCAGGGATACATTAAAGCTCTGCTTAAGCGGTTCAGCGATCTCTTCCAGGGCGCTCTTTAGATCGATAGCCTCATCCCTCAGATCATGCACACTGCTCCTGATATTATTCATGGCGGTATCCAGTGTCTCTCTTAAGGATTTTAGCTCCGCTGCCATTTTCTCGTCCTTATTGATCACCATCATAGCACCCACCTGCAGGATGGATCGGCTCAGCATATGACCTACATTATCATGTATCTCTCTCGCTATCCTGTTTCTCTCGGCAAGCTGCGCTGATGTGATACTCTTATCCTGTTCCTCCATCAGGTTTTTGTTCTGTTTCTTTAAGGTCTCCTTCTTTATCTCACCCTCATCACGGATCTTCTTATTCTCTGTTTCGAGTATCTGCAGATTCATCGTCCTATATGAAAGATATATTGAAAGAACCGTCTCCAGAAAAACAAAAAGACATATGGATAAATGATCAAAGTTCACTATCGAGTCAACTGCCTGCAGTCTGTCTGCCTCGTCGCCGCTCACGCAAAATCTTGCAAATCCCACAACTAAAACCAGACCGGCAATCCAATGTCGGTCCAGGAAGATTTCATATGCTGCCAGAGGAGTAAAAACAATTGCCTCCGGCCAGATACAGATACATATACCTATCAGTACAACTATTATTTTATTGGCTAGTATGCCTTTTTCCCCAAGCATCCTTAGGAAACTCGTAAAGGAAGCCACAGTTATCATTAAAAACAGGATAATGATCTTTTGGCTTCCCGAAAAAATATTAAGAATGAGGAGCAGAGAAAAAAGCATTACTACAGCCTTATCCAGAAAATTTTTCAACTTTTATACCGCTCTTTTTTCAAAATGTTTTCCTGCCAGTAATCCTATACCCATAACCATAACACCAAACAGGAGCTGAATCAAGAGGCAATTTAAAATTTCTGTAAATCCTCCGCCTGCCTTAATCTTAGTCAAAGCTTCCGAATACCAGTATGTAGGTAAAAACTGCCCGATAATCTTGGCCCCACTGCCTATGAATTCAAGCGGAACAAATATACCGCCCAGGAATGAAAACGATAACCCTATAACATTAGTGATCCCGGGTACTGACTCAGGCTTTAATCCCAGATTGGAGATAGCCACCATAAGCATTACAACAGTGAGACTCAGTACTAAGAAATTCGCTACTATCAGCCACCATCTGCCGGAAAAAGCTTCCCCTGAAAGACCGGATGCAATACCTATAAGGATTATTACGATAAACACTGTAACTATTGCTGAGGCCAAAGCCAGCATGATCTGTCTTTTTGAATTAGGCATTGACGATATCCCGGATCTTTTTCTGATCAGCGCACTGCCGAATCTGAGTATTACAGGGAGTACTGCAGAGAGGAGCATGGTAAGGATACCGTAAGGTAACATCGTGAATACAGTAAAAATCTTGTCATCCTCTACTTTAACATCCGCAACAACAGATACCGCACTTTTATCAGACAGTGACTCTACAGTATATTTATGTGCTTCAGCAAGATCAAATCCGCCCTGAAGATATCCTGACAGCAGATTCAGATATGAATCTATTTCAGTCTCAATGCTGTATCCCATCCTGGCACCGGCATTCTTAGTACTCTCGATCTTAAGATTTCCGATTTCTCCGGTCTTTAAGAACTCCTCACCAAATCCTGCCGGTATTACAAGACTGTTGGATATTCTTGTATAATACATCATATCCGTTATCTGGTCATCCGAGTAATCATCTGCACTCTTTATTCCGTTTATGGTCGAAAGGTATTCAATCAAACCCTTAGAAACTTCAGAATTATCATTATTCTTAACAACAATCTGCTGGCTTACACTGTAATATGCTGTATTTCCCTTTGATCCGAAGCTTGAAAGGATTGTGATTATTCCGATTGATATCCCCAGGTACATGAGCAGGGATACCTTGTATTTCTTCAATACCTTAAAAAATGTCTTAAATACTATCATAATGGTTCCTCCTGCCCATAACAATTGCTAAAACTATAAATACTGCCGAAAGTATCAGCATATACATAACCGCCTCGGTGTACCTGCCGCTTGTACCGAACATATTCAAACTGTAATATGAATCACTGATCACTGCCGCAGGATTGATCTTATTTATTATAGGAACATTTTCGGTAATGATCGCCTTCATGTCTCCGTACATGAGACCTGACAGAGCACAGCCGGTAAGTGTAATACCAACGAGTATACCTTCCTTTTTCTCCATCTCAAAACTTCCTATATTACCGACGAAAAATCCGAGTGAAGTACCGACCAATGAAGCAAAAGCCGTTGTAATATAAACAAACAGTTTCTCTCCGCCGAAATCTATCTTTAGTCCAAACATCAGATATGTTATTGCAACAAATACTATAAGTGTCTGTACAATATATGACGCTATAAAGCCTGCCGCCTGAAACACCATCCTGTTTACCGGAGCCGCATTTGTTCTGGCTCCTACCTTCGACATATTTGCCTGGCAGTTATTTCCGATCCTCACGCTGTTAAGTGCAGCAAACATTGCAGCCATAGCTATCAGATTATAAAAATATGATATAAAAGGATCCTTATTATCCCCGCCCATGGCATGAGTATTTATATAGGAAACCCTGGACATAACACCCTTTAGTACATCCATAAGCTTTTCGGGATGTTCTTTTGACACCTTTTCTATCAGTTCCACATTCTGATTATAGATGGTAGTGATATTTTCCTGGATGGTTGAAAGCACTCCGTTTGAATTAATGTCAAGGGATAACTTACCGGTTTCATGCACACTGATGATACCGTTTACCTTCTCATCATCCTTTAACATATCCAGAGCTGTTTCATAATCGGTATAAATGATATCCAGCATCTTGTGATCGTTCATCTCCAAGCTTTCCAGATATGTCTTTATATTGTTATTTGTTGTTTCGTTATCACTCTCAAATACAACCGCAGTCTTTATAGCTTCTGAATTATATTCATCATATATGCCCCCAAAAGTTACATAAAACAGAGTTCCGAGTATTATCGGAAACATCAGGGTCCAGAAGATGTTGGACTTATTCCGAAGGCCCAGCCTTAACTGGTTTTTTAATATATTTATAAACATTTCGTTTTCCTCTCATTCCTAACAGTCATCCATATCTTTAGGTGTTATTCTTTATCCCTCAGATTCTTGCCTGTAATCTCCAGGAATACATCATTTAATGTAGGCAGCTCTGAATAAATCCTGTCATAATCAAGATTATTGTCTGCAAAGTAGCTGATAACATGAGTAATATTATGTCTTCCGCCCGCACACTTTATCTGGAGTCGGCCTGACATGTAACTTACTTCATATACATGATTGATATTATTGATAGCCTCAATGTGTTTTTTATCAAGATTCTTTATATATACAATGATATTCTCGGTATTCTTTATGCTGCGCTTCAGTTCATCAGCAGTGCCCTCAGTCACATTTTTGCCCTTATCCATTATCAGGATGTGTGTACATATCTGCTCAACCTCTTCCATATAGTGACTGGTGTAAATGATTGTAGCCCCTTGTTTATTCAGCTCCGTAATGCCCTCCAGGATCTTGTTACGGCTCTGGGGATCTACTGCCACAGTCGGCTCATCGAGTATGATTAGTTCCGGTTTATGTGCTATGCCGCAGGCTATGTTCAGACGCCTTAATAATCCGCCCGACAGCTTCTTGGGCTTAAACTTTGTGAAATCCTCCAGCCCTACAAACTTTATGGCTTCATCAACATACTGCTTACGAAGATTTTTATCATCTATATAAAGTCCACAGAAATAATCGATGTTTTCCTCAACGCTGAGCTCATCGAATACTGCCACATCCTGCATTACAATTCCTATTTTCTTCTTCAGGTCGAATCTGTTGCTCTTCATCTTCTCACCGAAGACATCTATCTCTCCGTTATCAAAATCCAGAAGTGAAAGAATGCAATTGATGGTTGTGGTCTTTCCGGATCCGTTAGGTCCCAGGAGTCCGAACACCTCTCCCTTCTCTATCTTCATATTGAAATTATCCAGGGCTATCAGCTCCTTGTACCTTTTAACCAGATTCTTAACTTCTACTATTGTCTCTGACATTTTTATCGTCCTCCTCTTTCGGTTTACAATCGCATTATATACCTTCATTTTCCCTTGTGGTAGTGTTAAGTGTAATCAAATCTATATGACAAATGTCATTTTGTAAACTTGTACTGTTGGTACAAAAATTAATGTCCTAACAGTACTGGCAGTATCTTGAAAACCTCTTAAGAAGATTGTATGCTGAATTCCGAAATAGAGTTTATGGAGGCAAATGAAATGAACAAGAAAAAACTCAGATTATTAGCGGCAATAGGTGCTTTTCTATTGAACATGCTTTTTTTGACGATAGTCGGCAAATTGGTCGTTCCCAAGGAATGGGTTAACAATTTTATCTTACAAAAAGTGGTGCTTATAATACAGGAAATTGAGATTACTTCTGTGTTCGTTCTGCTATCGGTAAAGGTGTTCAAAATAAAAATTGAGTTTGAAAAGCAAAACCTTGTCAAGTGCATCTTTTGGTACGGCCTTGTGGCTTGTATTGCTGTTATAGTGAATTTTGTAATGGGCTATAACACACCTGAAAAAAGTATAACTACCGCTTTGCCGTATATTTTGCTCTCATTTATTACAATGATGTGTGTCGGTGTTGCCGAAGAGGTCATGTGCCGAGGATTTTTATTTGGAGCGTGCAGTGATTATTTTGGTGAGAGCAAAAAGGGGATATACTTATCTGTGTTTATATCGGCATTTGTTTTCGGATGCTGGCATATAGGAAATCTGCTTTTCGCTCCCGATCTTGTCATTGCAACAGTAGCACAGGTGATATATGCGACGGAGTTTGGGGTTATCTTTGCAGTTATCTATTACCGTTCCAAAAGTCTTATTCCCTGCATCATACTGCACGGCCTAATTGATTTTGCCAGTGACTTCTGGAACTGTTTTGCAGGTGATGCAAATGAAGTGCTGACTGCGAACAACACGATTGATATTGATATCGCTTCTGCTATTGGTCTGGTAGCTTTGTGCTCGCCATTCGTGATCTCGGGACTGTGGCAACTTAGAACTGTATTTAAGAAAAAGGCAGAGAACCGTCCTATGTCGAATGTTTCCGAAGGAAACGTTTGACACGGCTCCGCCGCGAAGCGGTGGAGTGGACTTTGTCCCAGTAATTGACATTCTCATTTGACAAATAGATTTTTCTATGTTAGTATGGAGTTGTTGAATGAGTTACAACTCCATACTAATGATATGATCAGGATGAGGTAAGAAAATGCTGGTAATGCGCATAAGATAATTTTTTAAGACGGATACTAAAGGACCTGTGAATAACAGGCTTATTTTGGTGTACTCTTAAAAGATGATCTGCGCATAGAGTGTTTTCTGTTTTTTATCATTTGTGCTGCGACTTTGCAACACAAATGTATGAAAGTAATGCTTTCATAACATAGAAATACGTGCAGGTCTGCTTTGGGTGTACAAAGCAGATTTTTTTATTGGAAGGAATTAAAATGGATAAGGATAAAAAATATAAAATATTACAGAACCTGTCCTACTGTTTAAAGGAAACCGAAAAAGGCTGCCCCAAGCTCCTTGTGTTATGCACTCTGGTAATACTTGCCAATTGTGCGGTACCGGTCATTACGGCGTTCCTGCCAAAGGTGATAATAGAGGAGATAACGGTAGGGTCGGGTTTACAGAGATTATTACTGCTAACGGGAGGTCTGGCTTTAGCTTTGGCGCTGACTGAGACCTTAAAGAAATATCTTGAACGAATGATATATTGGAATAAGTTCAAGATGAATACACATTTTTTAAGAAAGATTACAAAGAAAGGACTTACTACCGATTACAGGAATCAGGAGGATGAGCATTTCAGAGAATTGCAGAGTGAAAGTTTCTCAAGCTGCAACGGTAATTTCTCATACTTTCTCCAGACTTATGATGCGGTTGTCATGTTCTTTTCAAATCTGCTCGGGTTTATTGCATTTGCCGGGATACTGTTTATGCTTAATATGTGGATCATCCTGTTTCTTATTGTTACTACTTTAGTGAGCTTCCTACTTAACCGCAAGGTATTAAAATGGGTTGACACAAATATGGATGAAAAGAACGGTTACGAGCATGGTATGCAGTATATCATAAGTGTTTCAAATGATGTACAGGCAGCAAAGGATATACGTCTTTACAACATGCCGGCATGGCTTGACAAACTTTATGAAAGATATATGTCAGGCCTGAAGGGATGGTACAGGAGATATACTGCTAAGCTGTTTGGAGTATCGGCTGTTGACAGCGGTATGTCTCTTTTAAGAGAAGGAGCGGTATATGCTTATCTGCTTTACCTCGTAATTGAAGGAAATATCACTGTGGCAGAGTTTGTGCTCTACTTTAATGTAGTGGCGGGTTTTTCAACCTGGCTCGGAAGCATGCTCGGACAGCTCAATAATCTTAACCGGCTGAGTATCGCAATGAACCGTTTCAGATCTTACCTAGAGTATCCTGAAGAGTATAAAAGAGAAGGCGGCACGGAAATCAAGGATAAGGACAAGCCCGGTAGGATAGAGCTAAAGGATGTATGCTTCAGATATAGCGAGGACGGAGAAGATATTATAAAGGATTTTAACCTTGCTATAGAACCCGGTGAGCACTTGGCAGTGGTGGGGCTTAACGGAGCCGGTAAGACGACTATGGTAAAGCTTCTGATGGGACTGTCTGAGCCAACTAAGGGTGAGGTGCTTTATAACGGTACGGATATCAGGGAATATAACCGTGACAGGTATTATGAGATATTGGGTGCGGTTCTTCAGGATCATTCACTGCTTCCCGTGACTATAGCCGAGATAGTATCGGAACAGCCGGACAGTGAAAATATAGATAAGGAAAGAGTACAACGATGCCTGAGATCAGCAGGTCTGTCGGATAAGATCGCATCTCTTCCCAAAGGGATCAATAGTAAATATGATAAGACGTTCTGGGATGACGGGGTAAATTTCTCGGGAGGAGAAATACAGAAGCTTCTTCTGGCAAGGGCCCTTTACAGACAGTCTCCGATAGTGGTACTTGATGAGCCTACGGCGGCTCTTGATCCGATATCGGAAAATAGTCTTTACGAGACATATGATGAGATGATGAAGGGGAAGTCGACTGTATTTATCTCACACCGTCTGGCATCCACCAGATTCTGCACCCGTATTATCTTAATAGAAGCCGGAAGGATCATAGAGGAAGGTACTCATGATGAGCTGCTTGCAAAAAAAGGCAGGTATTATGAGCTGTATGAAACCCAGGCAAAGTATTACAGGGATAATAATGAGCTGCAAAAGGAGGAGGTGAGCGGGGATGAGATTTAAGAAGCGCATAGATAATACTAAACGCGGATACGGGATACTTGCTAAATACTGCCCGGGACTTATCAGGGCAAAGGTGCTTCAAAGCATAGCTCAGACCATAGCTCCCTTTGTTACTATATGGTTCTCCGCAAGGATTATAAATGAAATTTCAAATGAAAGAAAATTATCAAGACTGGTATTATATGTGGCCCTTACTATAGGCATCAATTTCGTCCTTTCCATGATCAAAAACGTCATGGAGAAAAAGGTGAATGACAAAGAGTCCGGAATGTGGAATTATTTCTCCAAGGTATTTTCCGATAAGCAGATGGAGATGGATTTTGTTAATCTGGAAGACCCGGATATCAGAAAGCAAAAGCAGAAAGCGGAAGAGAACCTTTTTATGTTCGGAAACGGTTTGGGACAGCTTGTATGGGACACCTCGGGACTTGTGGAGGTATTTATAGGAATAGTTGCTTCTATAGCATTGACAGTATCGTTTTTTACCTCGAAGTCAGGAAATGCCATTATAGATTCACCCATATGGATAGTAGGACTTCTGTTGATAGTTATCCTTTCGGGATTTATCACTTCAAAGCTTAAGGCTAAAGAGCAGAATGTATTTGAAAAATGGACCGAAAGCAATGTATGGTTTAACAGAGCATTCATGTTTTACGGACATGAACTTTATTCGGATTCCGCAAGGGCAAAGGATGTAAGACTATACCGTCAGGACAGATTTGCCGACTGTGAGATGCAGAAGCTGCAGGAAAATAACGAAAAGGATAATGGGCTTTTAAGAAAAATGAGTTCCTGCCAGTCAGGATTGGCATTGTTCAAGGGAATATGTGCCTGCTTATGTTATCTGCTTGTTGTAGCAAAGGCCGGACTCGGAGCATTTGCTGTAGGCAGTATAGTTCAGTATGTAGGGGCGCTCATTAAGATGGTTGAGAGTTTTGGAGAGCTTTCAGATGTTATCTCGGAAAATAAGATATATACGGAGCATCTGGAGAAGCTGTATGAATATCTTGATCTGCCCAACAGGAAAAATACGGGAAATGTTCATATAGATGAGAGCATTCTTAAATCGGAATGTGAGATAGAATTTAAAGATGTGTCCTTTAAGTACCCGAACAGTGATATTTTTGTACTAAAGAATATTAATACAAAGCTGCATATCGGTATGAAACAGGCATTTGTCGGTGCGAACGGTGCAGGAAAGACGACATTTGTCAAGCTGTTATGCGGATTGTATGAGCCGACGGAGGGGCAGATATTGTTAAACGGCAAGGATATCAGAGAATATGATTACGAAGAATACTCAAGGTTTTTCTCCTTTGTGTTCCAGGACTTTAAGCTTTTGGCATTTCCTCTGGGACAGAATATTGCCGCCAATATTAATTATGATAAGGCTAAAGCAGAGGATTGTCTTGATAAGGCTTCGTTTACCGACAGATTAAAAACCATGCCGGATGGACTTGAAACATACTTATATAAAGATGTTTCCGAGAAAGGTGTTCAGATATCGGGTGGTGAAGCTCAGAAGATAGCACTGGCCAGAGCACTCTACAAGGATTCACCGATAATAGTTCTTGATGAACCGACTGCTGCTCTTGATCCTATCGCAGAGGAGGAAATATACCGTAACTTTGACAATATAGTAAAGGATAAAACGGCTATCTATATCAGCCATAGATTATCATCATGCCAATTCTGTGATGAAATCACAGTTTTTGACAAAGGCGAGATCATCCAGAAAGGAAAACACATTGATCTGCTGAAAGATACTCTCGGGAAATATTCCCAGTTATGGAATGCACAGGCAAAATATTATCAGAACGCATAATTTCAACACCCCTTCAGTTGGTTGCTGAGGGGGTGTTCTCTGATTGATTTTCCTTTTCCGATTCATAAAAAGAATTCCACAGCTCATTTATTTCCGGATCATTTATGAATTTCAGCATAGTTTCTACGCTTTCCTTGGCACTGTCGCCCAGGATATCGCGGGATATAACTGTAAAATCTTCCGGAACATCAAAATTTAATTTTCCAACCCCGTAATTCGGTGCAGAATCAAATCTTTTTGTATGATATACCGTTTTCTTTATTAACTCTTTAGCCTCATCCTTGTTTCCCATTTTCAAAGAAACTGCAGCAAGCAGTATATATCCCATCGAATACTCTTTGTCGACAAAACTGATCGTGTTATTCTCAAATATCCCTTTTATCAGATCCAATACCGTTTCAATCAGTTTTTTTGCTGCAGAATATTTGTTTTCCGCACATAACACGGCTGTATATCCAAGGATAGAATTACTTATTGTACTATATCCCGAGAACACTCCCTGAATAAGATACGGGGCAGCCTCCTTATGTTTGTTCAGATATAATGCCATTATCAAGCCTATATTATCACTGAACATCCTGTTTGGATTATGCTTTTTGAGCATATCAACAGCCTTTTCATATTCTCCTATAAGTAAGTATACAGTCGCCATATTTCCCAGAATAGTCTCTTCGCTTATACTGGGATCAGTGTTTTGGTCGATCAAAATCCTTGCCTGTTCATACAATTCAAGCGCCCTTCGGCATTCTTTTTCCTTTCCGTTTCCAACACCAAAGAAAACGTATATACCGGCACAAGCATTTACCGCAGCAAAAGAATTCGGATATTTCTTAAGCAGTTTCTCTGCTTCCGTTAACGCTTCACGATCCGAATTACGACACATTTCTTCCATTCTCTCAATAGTCGATTTAATGTGATTATCTTTCATCTTATAGCCCAATAACACATCCACTGAGGTGTTAAAGAAATCGGCCATCTCCACGATCAGAGTTATATCAGGTATCGACATTCCTGATTCCCATTTGTGTACCGCACCGGTCGTAACTCCCAGGACCTCTGCCAGCTGTTCCTGTGTAAGCCGTCTCTCTTTCCTGAATTTTCGAATGTTTTCAGATAGTTTTATATCCACTCTGTCTTCTCCTTCGTGCTCAATTAATGTTCTTATTGTGATACAGTATAAAGCGCATGGAAATATCCCTGTTTCTCCATTAGTTCATCAAAGCTTCCGAATTCCTCCACTTTTCCGTCCTTTAAAACCAGTATACCGTCATAACGTTTAAGCAGGTTTTCTTCCAAAGAGTGGGTTACTACGATTCGCGTAATCCCCTCAAGATCCAGGATATCGTTTGAAACCTGCCATGCGGTCTGTGCATCCAGGGCTGCAGTTGCTTCGTCAGCCAAAAGTATCGAGGATTTCTTAAGCAGACTTCTTGCAATAGATATCCTTTGCTTTTCTCCTCCGGAAAGTCCGCTTCCGTTCTCACCGCAAAGAGTATCCTCTCCTCGTTTTGCTATCAGCTCATCCAGATGAGCGTGCTTAATCGCTGCTTCAAGTTCTTCTTCGGGAAACTCCCTGAACATCGTTACATTGTCGCGGATAGATGCATTAAAAACAAATACATTCTGCTGGATGACCGAAATTGCGTCATACAAAGATTCTGCCTTTATATCCCTGATCTCCTTACCATCCATAAGGATATTACCCGTGTAATCAGGACTCGAAGCCATTATCAGATTCAGCAAGGTCGACTTTCCGCTTCCGCTTGCTCCGACTATCGCATAAGCAGCTGAGGCCTTAAACCCAGCAGAAACATTGTGAAGTATTTCTTTCTCCTTATCATACCCAAATGACACCTCCTTTAATAAAATTTCACTGTTTAATGATTTAAGTTCTTCTGTTCCGCTCTTTTCATTGTTCTGCTCCAAAGCATCAGCCAGTTTCTTTACCAGACCCAATGAAGCCTTGCGTCCCGCAAGCAATCCGGGCAGAGCTGCGATCGGCTGTATCATGAAGTTCATAAGATTGACAAACATCATTACAGTACCTGTAGTCAGATCGTATCCCGAAATGATAAGATATGTTCCCACAACAAATACTCCTGTCTGTGCAAGCATACCTGCCATGGAGCCTATAAGACCGACTATGGTCTTAATGCGTTCTTTCGAAAACTTTGAGCCCTCAAGTTCTTTATTCTGAGCGGAAAACATCTTAAAGATTTCTTTTTCTGCTTTAAAGCTCTTAATAACGGAAAATCCTCCCAGACAATCGGTAAGTACTGCCGTAAAATTCTTGTTCTGTTCAGAAACTTTCTTTTCAGCGGTAACCATTTTTTTGCCGGTAAGCAGTGAGGCCAAAAGCGGAAGGATCGTTACTCCGACTGCAACCGCCGTAAATAATGGCGAATACCAGATCATCAAAGCAATAGACCCAAAAAACATTACCGACATTGTAAACAGCGAAAGAAGCTGGGACAGATAATTTGTTTCTATGCTTGTTGCGTCGTTTGTAAGTGCAGAAAGGTAAGTTGCTGTACTCTCATCACGGAATGTAGCGATACCTTTTCCCATCAGCTTATCAAAAGCCATGTTCTTATACTGTATCATGGCTCTTCGGATAAAAGCAGGACGTGTTGAATAATCAAGTATAAATGCCATTATCATCAACACCAGAAAAACGCCCACCAATATCATGTCCATTCCAAACGACATCGATCCGGGTTCATCAGCAGCTGTATCTATCAGTGCTTTTAAAAGCCATGAAATTATCAAGCCTCCAAATCCTGAAAAGAAAGCCGAGAATGCCGCTAAACCAAAAAGCAGTTTATTGTGATGAAAAAACTCTCCTCTTAATTGCTGATATAGTGTTTTTTCGTTTTTCATAATTGAATTCCTCCGAAACTGATCATCATGGTTATATATTAAACTCTGTTCTGAGATAATTCCATACATTATCAGTACCATTAGGATATTTATTTTTATACCAGTAGTATAATTTTACAAAATATTATCGGTTATGTCAATCCGGTTTAATTCCATGGTAATTCCATATTTCTTATTTGATAATTAGAAATTTAGGGGTTGACAAATATAATTTTCTGTGGTATTTTACAAACTAACATAAGAAAAGCAATGACGGAAAGAGTAATTCATTACGAATCATCCAGAGAGAACGGCGGTATGGTGAGAGCCGTTTATGAGGACGATGGACGAAAACCATTCCTGAGCTGTAAGGCCGAAATTTAGTAAGCGTTACCGTGTGCTCGCGTTAAGAGATAGGATTTGATAGAATCTGAAGTGAAAAGTTAAGGTGGAACCGTGCTAATTGCACCCTTAGGATACATATATATGTGTCTTATGGGTGCTTTTCTTATGTTGTAACACTATTCAGATGAAAAAATTTTTACAACAGGAGGAAAAAGTTATGAGCAGAAACGAAATGAATTTTGAAAACGAGCAGTACAGGAAGATTTACTGGCACACATGTTCCCACATCTTAGCCCAGGCTGTAAAGCGCCTGTATCCGGAAGTTAAGCTGGCTATAGGACCTGCGATTGAGAACGGATTTTACTATGATATGGATGCCGATTTCGGTTTTAACCCCGAGATACTGGAAAAAATCGAGAACGAAATGCGTCTGATCTGCAAAGAAAAACTGGAATTAAAAAGATTTGAACTGCCAAGGGAGCAGGCTCTTGAGTTAATGAAGGATGAGCCTTATAAGGTAGAACTCATAAATGACCTGCCCGGAGATGCAGTCATATCGTTTTATAGCCAGGGTGAATTTACAGACCTGTGTGCAGGACCGCACCTTGAGTCAACAGGCATTGTAAACGGAGACGGCATTAAGCTTTTGTCTTGTGCCGGAGCATACTGGAGAGGTGACTCAAACAGGGAGTCCTTGCAGAGAATATACGGCATAGCATTTCCTGAAAAAGAGAAACTGGAAGAATATCTTGTACAGCTTGAGGAGGCAAAGCGCCGTGACCATCGTAAGATTGGAAAGGAAATGGGACTGTTTTTCCTGGCTGATGAGGGCCCCGGATTCCCGTTCTTTATGCCCAAAGGATTAGTACTTAAAAATACTCTGATAGAATATTGGAGGGAAATACATAAGAGATACGGATATGTTGAGATATCTACACCTATGATGCTGAACAGAGATCTTTGGGAAAGATCCGGACACTGGCAGCATTATAAAGACAAAATGTATACAACTGTCATTGATGATACGGATTTTGCCATAAAACCCATGAACTGTCCCGGTGGTATGCTGGTCTACCGGTCAGAGCAGCATTCATACAGAGAGCTTCCCTTACGTGTCGGCGAACTCGGTCTGGTACATCGCCATGAACTATCAGGCACACTTCACGGTCTTTTCAGGGTAAGATGCTTTACACAGGATGATGCTCATATTTTCATGACATGGGATCAGATGCGCGATGAGATAAAGAATGTTATTAAACTGTTTGACGAAGTTTATTCTGTTTTCGGTTTGTCATATCAGATAGAGGTTTCCACAATGCCCGAGGATCATATGGGCGATCTTGAGACATGGGATTTTGCAACAAATACATTAAAAGCAGCCTGTGATGATATGGGTAAAAGCTATGTAATAAACGAAGGTGACGGCGCTTTCTACGGACCTAAACTGGATTTCCATCTTTCTGATTCTTTGGGCCGTACATGGCAGTGCGGAACAATACAGCTCGATATGCAGCTGCCCGAACGTTTTGAACTGGAATATATCGGAGCTGACGGCAAGAAACACCGTCCGGCCATGATACACAGGGTTGTATTCGGTTCTATCGAGCGCTTTATCGGCATTATCACAGAGCAGTTTGCCGGTGCTTTCCCTCTGTGGCTGGCTCCCGTCCAAGCTATAGTGCTGCCTGTAACAGACCGTGCCGGTGAATATGCAGACGGTATCGCCAAACAGTTGGAAGCATCAGGATTCAGAGCTGAGGTTGATCACCGTCCCGAAAAACTCGGATATAAGATCCGTGAGGCTCAGGGTCAAAAGATTCCTTATATGATAATTGTTGGTGATAAGGATATGGAAAACGGGACAATTTCTGTAAGACATCGCGCAGGAGAAGATTTAGGTGCGCTAAAGTACGAAGAATTTGAAAAGATCATCCGTGAGGAAAGAGACAGCAAAGCCGTAAAATAGGCAATAAATAATACCACCCCTCAACTGATTGCTGAGGGGTGGTATGGTTTATATACAAACGATTTTATTTAATTTCCTGAGCAAGGTTTGAAGCAAATTCTTCACCTGTTTCTTTACCGGCCAGTAAGTTTGTAAGGCTTTCCAGATAAGCATCAACATATTTAGCCTTTATCTCGGTATCTCCGAAAAGAGTATAGCCGCTGGCCTTAGCACACATAGAAGCAACTGTTCTTGTAAGAGAATTGATGTTACTGTCATCATAGTCTATCTTCCATGCAGGAAGTCCTGCACCATCCAGGTAGCTGTATTTGCTTACAAGCTTGCCAAGTTCCAAAGCATATTTTGCAGCGAGTTCAGCATTCGGTGATGAAGCCGAAACTGCCAGACTGTCTGAAGGACCTCCGATAAACTCTCCGGTAGCGGCATAAGGTATAGCCGAAACCTTAGTTTGTGCTAAGAGCTCAGGATCACCCTGTATAACACCGCAAAGCCATGATCCGTTTATCAGGAATGCAGATTCTCCGTTGTAGAATAACTCCTGTGCCTCCATTGAATTTGTTTCCATCATATTACTGTTAAAATATCCTTTTTCTACCATCGACCTGAATTCATTAGCAGCAGAAACAATTCCCTGATTTTCAAATGAGGCATTCCCATCAAACATATTGCTGAGTGTAGCAGCACCGACTTTACTCTGCATCAGAGGCTCTAAATATTCAGCAATGCACCATGCCTCTGCACCGGCCATAGAAAACGGAACATATCCTTCCTCTACCAGTTTGTCACAGCACTTTATCAGCTCATCATATGTGGTCGGGACCTTTTTATAACCTACCGCTTTTAATATATCCATATTTGAATACATGCATGCTACATTCATGGTAAGCGGCACACCATAATGCTTTCCGTTGTAAGTAGTATTCCTAAGCATTGCCTCGGTTACATCACCGTTAGATAAATATTCCTTATAGGTCTTATCCAGGCAGTAAACCTTACCCTGTTCTACAAAGTCTCCAAGGAATGAACACGACCAGGTAAAGAATATATCCGGTAATGGACCCTTTTTTACTGCAGTTTTAATCACATCCTTATATGTTTCATTGTCAAAACTGACAACTTTTACGTTCACATCAGGGAAAGTGATCTTTAAATCTTCTATAGCCTGTGAATAAGCATAATCTAAAGCATCTCCGTCCACGCCGAGCATCCATAAGGTGAGCTCGACAGTCTCTGAATCCTTTACCGGCTCGGGTGTCGGTGTCGGATCAGTCACAGGTTCCGTTTTCTGCTTTTTCTTTACTGTAATCTTGCATTTGTAAGTCTTTTTTGTAGCAGTATCTTTTGCTTTGATAGTGGCAGTACCTTTACTTACTGCCGTTACGGTTCCGCCCTTGACTATAGCAACCGACTTATCCGTGCTGGACCACTTTACCTTACCCTTTGCATTTTTCAGTGTAAGATTAAATGTCTCTCCTACATAAAGTGTCTTCTTTTTGCTGCTGAGCTTTACCTTAGAGGCAGCGCTTGTTGAAATATAGCCTGTCAGGCCTGTCAAAATAGTAAATACCAGCAAAATCCCCAATAACATAGATAGTTTTTTCTTCATCCGTCATACCTTGTCGCAGGTCGTGCATACCGGTGATATACCTGCACATATCACCTAAAAAACCTATATAGTTATACTATTATTTATATCATAAAGCAGCATATTGGTCAACGCAGAAATATTCCCTTCCATCATTTACTCAAAAAATCAAGACATATAAAAAAGTCGACCTCAATGGCCGACTTCTTTCTATATATACAGACAGCTGTGCTATTTTTTAGCAGGCAATATTAAAAGGTATTGCCTTTTCGGGATTGTTGATATCTGTCTTACCGCTTGTTACGATTGCTTTTGTAAGTAACTGATAGTTCTCATTTCTTGACTGGATCCTGTCCATAGCGGCTCTGATGTAACGTCTGTTAGCTATAACGTTAACGATCGATCTGAAAAGTGATGTATGATTTAACATCTTATCAAGTGCTGCGTAATCCTCTTCACATACGATACCTTCAGCAAAACTCTGTATCTCGATATTCTCTATTCCCTGAGCCTTCATTTCCTCAAGAACAGCATGAGCTCTTTCAACATCGAAAAGTGCAGCGTAATCAAAATGTGCAAACTCAGGCTTTGTATACTTCTTATCAAGATAGTATCCTGTAAAATATGCCTCACGGTCTGTCAATTTGATACCGTACATTGAATTATTGATGCTCTTTCTGTTTACCCAAGTTTCAGGCTTAACATATTTTCTCATTAACATAAAAATCTCTCCCCTCGTACCTAAGCACTCTAATATCTTAGGTTATTAGACTTTTTTCCCTCTTGATGGTTGAGATTATAACGCGGCATAATTCAAAAATCAAGATGGTGAATTGTGGATTTTCACCAAATATGAGGGGTGATTTTTGTGCAACTTTCACAAAAGGCTCTGTATAGCATCAAAAATGAAAGTATATTGAACCTTAATTTTGTGTAAATTGTGCAAAAAATTTGCTCAACTATGTTTAGCCAAGTATTTAGACGCACTCTCCATATCCTTAACAAATACGCCTTTACAGTTTTCACCCAGGAAATCTTTCATTTCACGGAGTTTATCAGATGAAGGATCAATAACGATTACAAGTGGTTTATCATTTGTCAAAGCACCTTTATTATCAACCGGTTTCTGCGGTTCCTCATTTACGAGCAGGCTTTTATCAAGATATTTCCTTAGTATTTCCTCCAACTCCTGATAGATAACAGGCTTAGACAGATAATCGGTAAAGCCTTCCTTTATATATGCATCCTTTGCATCAGCAACAGCATCTGCCGTAAGAGCGATGATGGGAGTAATATCAGCCAGCTGTTCATCTCTGATGATTTTCAGAGTTTCCGTACCGGTTTTCCCGGGCATCATTTGGTCAAGGAGTACTGCATGATATGTATGCTCCTTAAGCAGCCCGATGCATTCATCTCCGGACTCTGCAGTCGTAACCTGTATTTTTGTCTTTTTAAGTAATCCTTTGAGCACCTTGAGGTTCATATCATTATCATCTACCACAAGGATATGTGCATCAGGTGCTATCAGGGAAGGTTTATACTCTTCTTTCTTTTCCTGAAGCTTTGCAAGATTCTCAACAAAATCGCCTATAGGCTTTTCATCCATCACCTTCTGGACCATGGTAGCAGTAAACGTGGTACCCTTTCCGTACTCGCTTTCTACCTCTACACCGCCATCCATCATCTCTGAAAGCTGTTTTGAAATATTAAGGCCAAGTCCGGTTCCCTCGATATTCCTGTTTTTGTTTTCTTCTAGTCTCTGGAAAGAACTGAACAGCTTTTCCATATCTTCGGGACGTATGCCTATACCGGTATCTGCAACACGGCACTTTAACTTCTTACTTTCCCTGTCAAATGAGACATTAACAGTTACACTGCCTTCATGAGTATATTTTATAGCGTTATTTATCAGGTTAAGCATTATCTGCCTTATCCTAATCTCATCACCCCATAATACAGAAGGAATTGACGGAGATATTTCAAGATTATATTTCAGGCCCTTATCCGTAGCCTTTTTCATAGTCATGTTTATCAGATCGTTTAATACGGATGACACATTATACTCAACCGGAGCCAGCTCCATCTTGCCTGACTCGATCTTGCTCAGATCAAGAAGATTGTTAATTATGGATAAAAGCGTTTTGCCGGCACTCTGGATATCCATGGCATATTTTTCTACTGTTTTGCCCGGATTTTCCCTGAGTATCATTTCATCCATACCGATTATGGCATTCATAGGAGTTCTGATTTCATGAGACACATTAGCTAAAAATACGCTCTTGGCACGATTTGCCTTCTCTGCAACTCTTGCTTCCTCTTTAATACGTTCATTTTCAGCGGCCTGTATCCAGTAAAATATCTCTTTTACACTTCTGTTTGTCAGACTCAGATAAAGCAGGAAACCAAGCACAGAAAAAGTGAGCGTATTCATTATATCCGTACTGAATGCAGAACTGCTTTTGATACTGTGGCTCATAAAAAGGTATACGGCAGTGGATAAAAAAACTATAATTCCCATCCGGTAAGGCTTATCCGTAACAACCAGAGGTACAAGTGCCAGAAAAACGACAATACTTGTAGAAGGCGAATCGGCATTTGAAGGCTGCACACTTAGCACCATACCATATGCTAAAACGATAAGGACAAATACATAGCAATATAAAAGTGAAGTTATTTTTGCATAGTTTTTTATGCGTTCCCCCGTAAGAGATAATATAATACCGCCGATTATCAGCACCCAGTAGGCCGCAAGATTATCTGTCCCCAGGAAGAAATTGAGTGCAAGAAAAAAAACACCCAAAACCATTATTCCGACTGATGTCTTCGCTACAAGGTTAACATTTCGCTCCATGATCAGGGTGTAAATACTGTCAAATTCTTCTTTTTTCAGTCCACAGTATAAGAAAAGATTTTTGTTCAAAAAACCTAACTTCTTCATGAGACACCTTTCTGTAATACAGCTCTTGCTATTCGATGCCCGGGTAGATTTCTTTTATAATATCTGTTGCATCGTCATACATAAAATCATCTATCAGTCCGATAGCTTCTTTTAGCTTATCGCGCTGTGTGATCCTAAAAGGATATCCTGAAAGTTTCACGGCAAGCTCTTTAGCCAGGCTGTCATCAAAATCATCAAGTGCCGAAAGAAGCTGCTCGCAAACCTCTTTTGCCTCCTCCGCAGATATTTCGTCTGCAGGATGCACTTCTTCCAGATCTCCGATCGGTTTAAGCCTCTCAACCAGTTCAGTATATGCCTGTAATACCGCCTCATGTTTTGCCTCAATGACAGATATATTATTTTCACGGGCTGCCGACTCAAGTTCTTCGAAAGACAGGCTCAAATCATTGGCACCGATCATTTTAGCATTACTCTTTAAGGCATGGACGGCTATCATATAACTGTTATAATCCTTACTTGCATAATACTCCGCAATTTTTTCATTATTTTTATCATGATTCTTATAAAAACGCTGAACGGCAGAGATATAGTTTTCCTCTCCACCAGTATACTCTATTCCTTTATTAATATCAAGACCTGTGCCCTGAATCATATCAATTATATGTTCCAATGTCATTACTCCCCGCCTTGTTATCCAAGTACATCAATTATCTTAGCTATCAGTTCCGATTTTTTAACCGGTTTTATGATAAAACCCTGTGGCTTTAATTCAGCCAGTATATCAAGGATGGCATTTCTTTCCGTCATACCGGTCAAAAATACTATAGGGATTTCGGCGTACTCTTCTGTTTCACGAAGTTCCTTGGCAACGTCAGAGCCGTCTTTTTCAGGCATCAGATAGTCCAGCAGGATAAGGTCGGGTACCTTTTTCTTTAGGAATTTAAATGCATCGTTACCGGATCTGACAAGTGTTACATCATAAAACTCTCTAAGGAGCTCCCGGATCTGTAAAAGCTGGTCGGTATCATCATCAACTACCAGAATATGCTTTCTCTTAAATTCTTTCTCCGGTCTTTCATTGACAAATTCACGTACCCTGGTCTGACTCTCCTCCTGCTCCTTTGCTACTTCGCTTTCAATACTTACCAGTTTATCATAAAGAGCATCTAAAGAAACAGGCCTTGAAAGCAGATAGGCCCTGTCCAATCTGGTATATCTCAGGAAGAGTTTTTCATCCTTTTCGTTTGCGATTACTATGGTTATGCAGTTTCCTTTATGTGTACCGTTTTTCAACAGATCAAACGGTTTGATCGACTCCGATGTTTCTTCGCCCAGACATATGATGACCACCTCGGGGGATTCATCCAAAAGAGTATCAAATATAGCTGCATTTGTAGGCTCACATCTGACAACCGTATACCCCTTGTCTGTAACAAGATGCTCGTGCAGATCTGAAGCAACCTCTTCATTTTTCCCTGTAACAAGTATCTTAAATTCCATAGTCATAACCTCATATTTTCCTTTAATATATATTATATCGGATAAGTTGGCAAAAAACTAAACCATAAAAAGAAAATAAAAACGGAGTGTTCCCCCCGGACACTCCGTTTCTATTACATGCTTGCTCTGTAAATAGCTAACATATCATTTTCATTAAGAAGCTTGGCAGAACCCATCTCTCCGCCTACTCCCACCGCACACTTATGTGCCATGGTAACCAGATCTTCCTCGGTAGCATTTACTCCAAGCTCTCTTAAGTTCGTAGGCATCTTGATCTCTCGGTAAAAATCTTCCATAGCCTCGATACCCTTTAACGCTATCTCTTCATCCGTACCTGTATCCTCAACATCCATTACATTGATCGCAAATTTCTTAAATCTCGGCAGGCACTCCTTATACACATACCTAGCCCAACTGCCCCATATAGCAGCAAGTCCTGCACCGTGAGCCACGTCGTACAGACCTCCGAGCTCATGCTCCAGCTTATGTGTCATCCAGTCTCCGCCATCATTTCCGCATCCGGTAAGTCCGTTATGTGCCAGGCTTCCTGCCCACATAACTTCAGCACGCGCATCGTAATCCTTAGGATTCTTTACCAGCACCTTAGCATTTTTCATGACTGTACGGATAAGACCTTCTGCCAGAGCATCTGTTATTTCCATGTTTCCACCGTTTGTAAAATAACGCTCCATGGTATGCATCATAATATCGGTACATCCGCAGGCAGTCTGATAATCGGGCAATGTCATGGTAAGCTCGGGATTCATTATGGCAAACTTCGGTCTGCAGTAGTTACTGCTGTATCCACGCTTTACAAGGCCTTCTTCCTTAGTGATAACCGATGAATCACTCATTTCGCTTCCTGTTGCAGCCAATGTAAGTATTACTCCCAAAGGAAGACATCCGGTAGCCTTTCTCTTATAATCATAGAAATCCCATACATCGCCTTCATTGGCTACGCCATAACCGATAGCCTTTGCAGAATCGATAGCACTGCCGCCGCCGACTGCTAAAAGGAAATCAACGCCTTCCTTCTTGCAAAGCTCTATACCTTCATACACCAGGCTAAGATGTGGATTCGGTACTGCCCCGCCCAGTGTAATATATGTAATCCCCGCTGCATCCAGAATTTCCGTAACCTTCTTTAATAATCCGGTACGTATAACACTTCCGCCACCGTAATGGATCAGTACCTTTTTACCGCCGTATTCCTTTATAAGGTCGGCTACCTGCAATTCGGTGTCCTTGCCGAAAACCACCTTGGTAGGTGTATAATAGTTGAAATTAAACATTGAATTCTTCTCCTTCCGTTTTCTTTTTCTATAACGAATTATACTCTGATTATTTTATAAAACAATGTATTATGCTGTGATAAATACAAAATAATCCATTTCATATTTTATTATTCTTTTCTATTATTATGTCAATGATAAAATATACGGATGGCATATCAACGAAAGGATGCTCTTATGAAGACACTCTGGGAACTCACTAAAGAAGCCGCACGATATAAAGGCCTATATATCATAGCAATACTCTCGACATTTTCACTTACAGTGATAAATCTGTCAGCTCCAAAAGTACTTTCTGCCATGACAGGATATGTCGAAAAGGGCATGGATGATGAAAGCCTTTCTTCAGTAAAGCTGTTAGCTCTCATATTACTTGGATTATATCTTTTGCGTGTACTTTTCAGATTTTTGAGCAACTACCTCGCTCACAGGGCTGCATGGTATCTTGTAGGAGACCTGAGGAGCCGTCTCTACAACAAACTGCAAAGCCTTGATCTGGGATTCTTTCATGATAAGCAGACCGGCGACCTTATGAGCCGTGTTGTTAACGATACCAGAGATTTCGAGCTTCTTTATGCTCATATGATACCGGATCTCATCACCAACTTTGTTACATTTACAGGTGTGCTCATAATACTCCTTTCCATCAACTGGAAGCTGGCTCTTATCACCTGCTGCCCCATCCCGCTGATACTTATCTCCGGAGTTATATTTGCCAAAATCGTACGGCCATTCTTCCGTGCATCACAAAAGGTTATGGGCGACCTCAATGCACAGCTTCAGGACAGTCTCTCCGGTCTGCACGAGATCCAGGCATTCGGTCAGGAATCCTATGAGGGAGAAAGAGTCCGTCAGAAGAGCTTTGAACAGGTTATCGCCATGCTCCGTGCACTAAAAGCAAGTGCCATCTTCCATCCCTGTGTCGAACTACTTTCCTCAGCAGGTACAGTCCTGGTAGTTTTCTACGGCGGATATCTTGCCTACAGCGGACAGATAAGCGTAGCGGATATAGTTGCATTTGTTTTATATCTTTCTCTATTCTATGCTCCCGTATCAGGCCTTGCAAATCTTCTCGAAAACCTTCAGCAGTCTCTGGCAGGTGCCGAACGTGTTACCATGATACTTTCAACACCGTCGGCCATTCAAAATGAAAAGGATGCTGTAGATCTGAAAGATGTTAAGGGTGCTGTCAGCTTTGAAAACGTATCATTTAACTATGAAAATAAAATACCTGTATTGAGAAACATTTCATTTTCCTGTGAACCCGGTATGATGGTAGCTTTAGTCGGACCTACCGGAGTAGGAAAAACTACTGCGACACAGCTCATATCACGCTTTTATGATCCTGTCGAAGGCCGGATCCTGATAGACGGACAGGATATAAAAAAGGTAACCCTGGAAAGTCTCCGTCACAACATATCGCCGGTACTCCAGGATACCTTCCTGTTTAACGGCTCCATAGCAGAAAACATCGGCTACGCACGTCCCGATGCCAGCAGGGAAGAAATAGAAAAAGCAGCTAAAGCTGCCAATATTCACGAAGACATCCTATCAATGCCTGACGGATATGAAACACAGGTAGGCGAAAGAGGTTTGAGATTATCCGGAGGACAAAAGCAGCGTGTAGCCATAGCTCGTGCAATACTCCGTAACAGCCCAATTATCATACTGGATGAAGCCACAGCATCCGTCGATGTACAGACCGAACGTCAGATACAGGCAGCCATAAGCGAGCTGGCAGGCAAACGTACCATCATAGCCATTGCACATCGTCTTTCCACCATCATGAATGCAGATCTTATTCTTGTTATCCATGAAGGCCGGATCGTTGAACAGGGAACACATTCAGAACTTATGGCACTTAAGGGCTTCTATTATAAGATGCAGCAGGCAGGACAATAAAAAATAAACGATCATCGTAACTCTCGGTGATCGTTCATTTTTGTAAGAGTTCTATTAATTTAAAATAGGTCTCCTTGTACATATCCTTTCTGCTATGTTCAAGCAGATATACAAGATCTTCATGGGTAGCCTGATCTTTAAATGTTTCTGCCATATAGGGTGCATAACGTCTACCGGCAGTTTCTTCCAGTTCTTTTTGGAAATCATCCAAGGTTTTTCCTACACGATAGCTTCGGCCTACCCCGTCGGTCGCTGCATCAAGGCTGTCTGATACGCTCACGATATCTATTATCATCCTGTAGGGACTTTTTGAGATATCAAAGTCATCAGGATACCCTCTGCTTCCGTCGTACCATATATGATGTCCACGGATCACATCCACATAATTCCGTGTAGATTCAAAACGTTCTGCAAGGTCGGCTCCTCTGTCCGGATGGCTTTGAATTAGTTCGAATTCAGAATCCAAAAGCCTTCGGCCATACATTGCGATGGTATCAATAATGTAAAGCTTGCCAATGTCATGAAATAGTGCCGCATACCATGCATATTCAAGTATTTTACTCTGATTCTCCAATACCTTTTCAACAGTATCGCAACCCGGGAAACCACAAAATACTTCCGGTTTTAAAAAGATAAGATGCCTGCACAGACAAACACATATCTTTGCTACCATGTTCGAATGTATATAGGTAGGCGGATGCATAGCTGCCATGGAATGGATACAGAAGTTATGGATCTGAATCCCGCCGGGTAACTCGACAAAGCTTTCAAGCAGAGATGAAAGGGCATTTACGTACTGCCCCAGGTTTTCTCTTTTTGGTGCCTTGAACAAATAACGGATGACATCCATGGGAATACCGTACAGTATTCCTTCCATTTTTTCTGTAAGCCTGTAAGGCTGCTGTTGTTTGAGCCCTGAGAGTACAAAGAAAAGAACATTTCCAATGCTTAAATTAGGTATTATGCCGCTGTAGGAGTAATCTGTGGCATTACGGTTTTCATAAATATCTATTACATTTTTTAAACTCCGGTCAAATTCCGGACTGTTTATATAAAATGATGTATATAGTTGAAGCTCGCGGATAGAAAGCAGAAACAATTCTCTTTCAGCTAAATTAGGACATTCCGCCCATTCTTTTTCCAACTGCATGGCACAAGTATGAGCCTCTTTATAAAGTTCCTGAGAAAGCCCCTTAATGAGACCAAAAGCTGCAATGTAGGAATGAATATATAATTTCGCTTTTTTTAGGCTTTCTTCTGTGAGCAGGACCTTATAAAATGGCTCGTCCAGGATATCTGATATACGGTCCAGCCATTTCTTCTGTGCTGTAGCCAACTCCATATTTACACTGCTTGGTGCCTGTGGTCTGGTATTGTACATGGATGTTCCGTTAATGGCGAGCATAATAAGAGTATCCCTTGATTTTTCGGAAAGTTTAGGGAATACCTTTCGATCCAGATATGAAAATGCCTCCACATAATATGTAACTGATTCGTCCAAAAGCTTTTTCCATTCACGTGGGTTGCTCCGGCCGCAATAGTAAAGTCTGGTATAAAGAATGTCTACCCGGCGTTCCAATAAACGGATCCATTCTTCTATATCATTACGGCTGCTTTTTAGTGTTGGGAGCTGTTTTTCTTCTTTCCTGAAAAGGAAATCGCTGATCAATTCTGAAAGATGTAAATCTATCTCCGTAGCCAGTGAACCATCGGCAAGCATTCTGTTTAATTCATTCAGATTTTCTGTTTCTTCCTCTGTAAGTGAGCCTGCTTTATTTAGCAGTGGAAATAATGTTTCATCCAGCATAATACGGTT
>JAEEVK010000145.1 GCA_016287095.1 Lachnospiraceae bacterium | reverse complement strand
TCTTCGCCTATCATGACAGCCCTGTCACCGTCATTTAAAACAAGTGAGAAACCGTCTAAAATAGTTCTTAAATCCTTTTTATGTGTTAATGATACATTCTTTATCTGAAACATATACATTCCCCCTTCCAAACTCCCGGGGTCTTTATTCAATCATAGAACCTTCCCTGTGATTGAACATAAAAATACCCCGATACCTTCCGGTATCAGGGTACAATAATTCATAATCATCTTTAGGCCATAGTAAACCTATAGCGTATGACTCAAAACTATTAATATACACCGCCCCAGGAGGTAAAAAACTTGTTATTCATTTTAATTTTGTTTTTAATGATAATAATCATTACTGTTACCTCCCTTTCTGGAACTGTTAATCTGTCCTTATCAATAAATCGTTACACATTAGGTATCAACGACATTTTCAATTATACTCATTTTTCTGTTATTGTCAACTAATATTTTATATTTCGATAAATTCTATCATTAATGTTAGTACTCACAGGTCAAATAAACTCATCTGCTCATATTTCTCAGGCAGTTCGTACATATAGTTAAAACATTCATCCGGAGTTGCGCACAATCCGTTTTTCTTACATATATCGTAAAACACCTTATACAGATTTCCGGTATTGGGGCTTGTTATCTCATATGCATTTCCAAACTCCCTAATGTACCTTTCTTTTAGTCCCGGAAAATACTTATCAAGAGCTGCATAGTAATACTCCCTGTCTCCTTCACGCAGAGTCAGTCCCATACCAAAACAGATGATGCCTTTCACTCCTACTCTTACACACTCATTAAGTATAGCAGTGATATTTTCTTCAGTATCATTTATGTAAGGCAGGATAGGTGAAAGCCATACTATGGTGGGGATGCCTCTCTCCTGCATCTTTTGAAGTACCTCTATACGCCTTTTGGTATTGCATACATTTGGCTCTATTATCTTGCAAAGTGCATCATCATATGTGGTCAGAGTTATCTGTACCACACATTTTGTCTCTTTATTTATCTCTGTGAGCAAATCTATATCCCGAAGTATCCTGTCTGATTTTGTCTGTATAGCTACGCCAAATCCGTATCTTTTTATGATCTCCAGGCATTTTCTTGTAAGTCCCAGTTCTTCCTCACAATGCATATACGGGTCGGACATGGCTCCTGTCCCAATCATCCCTTTTTTTCGTTTTGACTTTAAAGTCTTTTCCAAAAGCTCCGGGGCATTCTGTTTTACCTCTATATCCTCAAACCTGTGGGTAAACTGGTAGCAAAGGCTCCTGCTGTCACAGTATATACAGCCATGAGAGCAGCCACGATAGATGTTCATCCCAAAATGTCCGCCCGACCCGATCAATATACCTTTAGCATCAACAAAATGCATGGCTGCCTCCTTTCACGGCTTATTACTCAATTCTTATCTTTCCATATATGTATGACATAAACTGTATGCATTATAATAAAATGAGGTATGTTCCACCAAATGATAAACTGCATCAGGCATGTTTCCAACCAACAGCTGTACTGTAATCGCTGATACCCTGAGAGGGTACCGTTTTGATGCAAAACCGTCCCTCTGATCAACATATCGAGTCATAAGAAACAGCAGATACCAGAGTACCGGTACCTGCTGCTGAATTAGTTCCTTATATTTACTTAAGATCAACCGGCGGATATCACAAAATCCCTTCTCATGTATTCGGTAGCACCTGCACTGTTTACCAGATATACTCTCATGGTATAGTTACCTTGCCATGCCTTAAAACCATTTGACTTAAATCCGTCCCATGTAAAAGTAAATGTTCCGGAATCTGACTTTGTGGTTCCCTCATAGGTGTATACGATCTCCTCAATATCGTTGTACATTACATCTATTACTACTTTGGCGTTCTTTCCTGTATAATTGAACGAACACTGATACTGATCACCCTTTTTCCCACCACTTAAATACCTAATATTCAGAGTGCTGATCGAAGGCTTATTTACCACTACAGGCTTTTTCTTTACTTCAAAGGACTTAGTAACGGTAGCTTTTCCACCGCTGTTTTCTGCCGTAATCTCTAGACTGTAGTTACCGGGCGTGTATCCACCGATAGAAAATGAAGACTTGATGGTACCTGCCGAATAATTCTGGTCGATCACCGTCTGTTTTACTGTCGAACCAGACTTCACCACTACCTTAACTCTCGAAGACTGTGTCACAGCAAATGACAGACTGCCGGATCCGGTATCGGAGCTTGTGCTGACACTAACACTATCTATAGCAGGTTTAGGCATATTCTTTACTTCAAATGAACATGTCGCAGTCTTGCTTTCCTTATCAAGCGTTTCTGCCTTTACCTCAACAGTATATTTGCCGGATTTGATGTTTCCGCCAGATAAGTCGGATATGTAATAATCACTGCCTTTCCCACTCTCAAATACTCCGGATTGGATCGTACTGCCAGAGGAATTTTTAACCTTTATGGAAAGCTTTGATCCTATATTTGTTTCGACATTTATAGCTACGAAAGGATTCTCAACATATACATAATTTTCACCGGTAATTCCAGACGCTGATGCAGACACACTGAGCTTCCTGCTCGGTTTTACCAGTTTAAAAGAAACTGTTTTTTTACTCGACTTTACTTTTTTGTCAGTCTTCTTCCCGTCTTTTGAATATACCGTATATTCATTAAGTGTATATATTTTTGCCTTATAGCTGCCTTTTGCGCAGTAACTTCCTTTGCTGTTCTTGAGATCCCAGTATATTTTCCCGGTAGCCGTTCCATCGCTGTTAAGGGCACATTTTCCTTCTACTGTTGCTATTTTCTTCTTTCCCTTATATATATCCGCGAATATCTTTCCGCCCAAAGTATCAGTCACCGTAAATGAAGCCTTTTCTCCGTATGCTCTCTCGGTTTTCTTGGAATCGGCTTTTGCGGATTTTATTTTTTCGGATTTGCTTACTCCAAAGCTGAAGCTCTCGGTAAATCTTACCACTGCTTCATTATATATGGACTCATATTCTAAAGCGGAAATGTCGTTGGAAAACTCTACGGTCACAACTCCCGCATAGCCTACATCACCGTTATCCGTCTCAAATATTTTCTTCAGGATATCTTTTGAATTTATCGTGATCTTATGGGTCTTATACATCCCGGTGATTTTTTCCTTATAAAGAACTCTTGCTTCTTTTGAATACTCCGGAACATACTTTACAGTCATGTAAACATTGTAATCATCCTTAAAGAAAGCATCTTCAATCTCATCGGGAGCCTCCTGGTCTTTTCCCATATCATAGCTGTCATAATCATCAGCATTTGTGTATTCCGACGGATCATAGAAACTATTATACTTTGACCCTTTACCATACTTCAATTCGAATTCTTCCGCATATTCACTGTAATTTATGGGGAATTCAACATTAAAGGTCAGTGTTTCATCCTTACCCAGATCCATATTCAGAACCTTGGCATCACATGCGAAAGGCACAAGCCCTGTATCGGATATTTTACTCATATCACGCTGTATCAGGTATTTCTCCGGGACTACATAGAACGACTCTTCTGCTGCAAGCTGCTTCGTCGTCATATTGTAAAGTACAACTGTATATAAGCCAAAACTCTTGAACTTTGTCTTTATCGTTACCGAGTTTGTTTTTCCGATTTCCAGAGGGAATTCACCAAGCTTTGACAGCAGATCGGCATTATCAAGGATTTTATTCTTTGTATCCGAGGAATAGCTTACGGTGCACCCCTTGATCACATAAAGCCTGTAATCACTGCTGATATCCCCAACACTATAATTAATCTTAAGACTGCCTCCCTGATCCTTGGAATAAAACAGATACTGGGGTGATACATAATCCTTTGTTTCGACTGAGTTTCCTTCTGAATCGGTAGCACTCCTGACTATGATCTCATAAGGTCCTGATAAGATATTTATTTTATTCTCATCATCCCCATACATAACCGCCTGATAATCATATTCGCATAATATCAGATAATATACCCCTTTTTGTGTAAAACGGCATGTGAGTTCAAACTGATTTTTCCCTTGTTTCAGTTTTTCAGGGTTAAAGGTTTGGCTGGCGATGATATCACCGGCATCCGATATTACAAAAAAGTAAAATTCAGATGGATAATTTCCGTCAGCTGAGACACTCATCTTGTTTTCAAACGTAACCTTTACATTCTGGGCAGAGCCTGCGGAATACACATCATTTTCAAGCTTAATGTCTGTGATCATATCCTTGACAGTCCAGTTGGTTACCACAGTCTTAACCACCTTAAAACCGGATTTTGCCAAAGGATCTCCTTTTATACTACCATACTCCGTATTAAACAGTGCAATGACAAACTCTGCGGAATCTTCTTCATCTGTATATCCCAAATCGACATACAGCTTTTCCAGTGAATCCTCCACAAATACATCTGACTTTATGGTAAAAGTATTGCCATACATTTTTAATTCACTTGCTTTTATATCGATGCCGGGATACTGTGTAAAATCAAGATTATCGTTTATACTGCCTTTAGCCAGAGCTAATCGGTATATCTTATCAAGATCACTGTTTTTCTCCGGCAGATTCTCAACATCAAAGGATACAGTAACACTGAAAATACCCTGATCATCTGTAGTTATAACAGACTGCTCTGTTTTAAAGTTTTTAATGACATTTTCTATATAATAATTATTGTTGTTGACAGAAAATGTACATGTAAGATCCGGATCCCTAAATGAACCTGCGAAAAAACCACCATTATAATAATCTGCCTCAGTCAGCCACAGATGGTACTTTTTGACAGCAGAACCATCACTAAAATCCGGAGTAAGCTCAAATGTCAGCTTGTTCCCCGAAAGCTTCAGATCTGATCCATAGCTTCCGCATTGGCTCGCATAACTATAGCTGTTCCCGGGATCACCGAAATAATCATTGCTTTCTTCACAAAGAAAAACATAGTACGCCTGATACATTTCAGCCTCACCGGGGAGACTTTTCAGATCAAAAGATACATCAATACGGCACTTGCCGTTATTATCCGGTGTGTATGATGACTCCTCAGTCCTAAAATTTACCGCATTATCGACTATAAGCCACTGCGAATCTGCAAAGACACCCGAATAAGGAATGCCAAGCAAAACTAAAACGGTCAGCATAACCGCGCTGATCGTGTAAACAATATTTTTAGTAACCTTTTTTATCATGTCTTATATCCCTCCTGCTTATTCCTTATAATATTATATCATATCCCAACAAAATAATGAAGTAACCAAAAGTTACTTTTTTTCTCCTCTTAATCTGTATCTGCAAAATGCATGGCTGCCTCCTTCCACGACCTATTTTGGGCTTATATATCCATATATGTATGACATAAACTATATGCATTATAATAAAATGCGGTATGCTCCACCAAATGATAAACTGCCGCTATGCAATCTACCAGCTTTTCCTTATCCGGCTTATTTCTTGTATATACGGTACATATCAGCCTAAGTAACTCATACTGTATCAATACCCCGTAAAAAGCCTCTTTTTTCGTAATCCTATTGTCGCAGTAAGGAAACGAAGAATATACAAGATTATTGATCAGGAGATTTTCGAAATACACCTCCCATTTAGGATAGTTCTTCTTAAAAGCATCAAAATCATCGGCATAAAGCCTCTCTGCATCTCCCACGCAGCCGCGATATCTCCCAAAAACATCAGAAGCATACTCTCTCAATGTGTCAGATGTTTCAAGAAGTTTTTCAAGTATATTCAACAATATATCCAATGAAATCTCACCTGTTTTATCAACACTCAATAACCTGCCAAGTGATATTATCCTGTCGTATAAACTTTTATTTCTGTCCTGAAGTATATCTCTTGAAGAAAGCCACAACCGCTCAGGGTCCAAGGGAAGAGTTTCTGTAATCTCAGGCTTGTATTTTTCATCCATCTCCTTAAAACAAAACTCCAGTCTGTCCTTACTGATAAGCATCTCAACTACTGCTTCGCAGCTTGCTGAGCATACGGCCTCACGATTGTCATTTATGTTTTTGAGACTTCGGGGATATACTCTGCAGGTCTCGGGTATCATTTTCTCTCCGCATTCCTTTTGCACCATGCACAACCCGTCATCTCCGAGCATACGGCATTGTCCTC
>JAEEVK010000144.1 GCA_016287095.1 Lachnospiraceae bacterium | reverse complement strand
CCAGGGAGTTATAGTAATAGAAGGATAAATGATTATGGAAACAAAGAAGAATCATCTACCAATATATGGGATAGGTCCAGCACTGTGCTATCCAATGGCATTACTATCAGCTATAGGAATTTGGCTGTCAGAAAAAGGCATTATTCCGGGAACAATAGAGAATACTCCTGTCAAAATCACTATGATTGTCATCGGAATACTGTTAATCATTGAAGGAGTGGTATTGTTTTTCTGTGCGGACCTTAACGGCAATCTTAAAGTGAGATTAACACCGGAGCTTTATAAGTAAATGATTTATTAATCTGGGTCAGAAATTTTTCAGCTATAGGAGTAAAGGTTTGATACCTGTTCCAGATAAGATACAGTTTTGTTTCCTGCTTAGGGGAAAGTGGTCTGAACACAAGGTCACTTTCTTCCGAGCAATTTATAAGATGCTCGAATGTTAGAAGAATACCCAGACCTTCTTTAGTAAACATAGAGGCATTATAAGCCAGCCGGAAGGAACCTTCCAAATGGAGCTCCGAGTACTTTTCTCCTGCCCATTCAGGTATTTCTATATTCCAGCTTTGTTCGGAGCAGTAGAGCGGCTGTCCTATCAGGTCAGTCACTTTGATGCTCTTTTTCTTTGCAAGGGGATGGCTTTTAAGCATGACAGCTCCCCATCTGTCAGTTTCAGGGAATGTAAGATATTCATATTTTTCTTTATTCGGAGTCTCACATATAACCCCAAAATCAAGCAGCCCATTTTCAAGTTTTTCCGTAACCTGCTCGGTATCACCACTGGTAATGTGATATATGAATGTAGGGTATTTCTCTTTTAATTTTCTGATCTCACGGGCCAGTAACCCTATCTGGTACGACTCAGCAAGCCCAAAATATATATCTCCGCCGGTTATGTCGTCGAGGGAGATAAATTCCTGCTCAATCTTGTCAGCCATGGCAACGAGGTCTTCAGCACGGTCACGTAACAGCATCCCTTCTTCAGTAAGCTTAATTGAAAAACTGTGCCTGGTAAATAATTTTTTGCCAAGCTCGTCTTCCAATGATTTAAGGACCTTTGATAATGTAGGCTGCGTAACGTGAAGTATCTCTGCTGCGTGTGACATATTCTCTTCCCTGGCTACGGCGAGAAAATAGCGAAGGTTTTTAATCTCCATTAGAAAAAAACTCCTTTCTGTGATATTCCATTTTAGAATATCATGATATTCATTTTATTCATTAGCGAAGTTTTTGTCAATAGTATATAATGGATTCAGAAAGAAAAAGATGCACGGAGTTAACAACTTGGAAATTGTTGAATCGGAGGGATATGGCATGAGAAAGAGATTGATAGGAATATTTACGTTCATTGTTATCCTGACAGGTATTGTCATCTTGTTGCCCAAGGGAACCAGAGCTGAAGCCGCGGTAAAGATTTCTGCCAAGGTTCTGCATATGGCTAAGGGCCAGACGTATAAGTTGAAACTTACAAATGCAAAGAGTACGAAGAAAGTAACATGGTCATCTTCAGACAGTAGTGTTGCATCAGTAAAAAAAGGCAGGGTTACTGCAAATAAAGAGGGTATGGCAGTAATAACCGCAAAGTATGGAAAGAAAGTATATGAGTGTTCAGTCAGTGTTTCCGGAGGAACTGAGGATAGCTTAATCATTTATTTTTCAGCTACAGGCACAACCGGTGATGCAGCCGCAAAAATACAGGAGGCTGTCGGTGCGGATATCGTAAGGCTGGTTCCAAAAACAGATTATTCTTCAGCAGACCTTAAATATACTGATAACAGCTGCAGGGCAAACAAGGAACAGGCTGAAAATACTATGCCTGCCATTTCAACTGTGATCAGGAACCTCGACCAATACAGCACCATATATATCGGATATCCTATTTGGCATGGAAAGGAACCGGGTGTGATCAGAACATTCCTTTCTAAATACAGCATGGAAGGAAAGACAGTGCTTCCGTTCTGCACATCCGGAAGCAGCGGGATATCAGGGAGCATGCAGCATATAAGGGATATGGCAGAGGGTGCCGATGTTAAAAACGGAAAAGACCTGACGCATTCATCCGTAAAGGATATTGAGGAATGGATCAAGGGAAATGAGATTTCTGTTAAATCCGATGACGGAGGCTATATGGAAGAAAATATGAAAATGAAAATCGGAAATAAAGAAGTTGATGTCATTTGGGAAGACAATGAATCAGTAAAAGCATTAAGGGAACTTGTCGGATCAGGAACAGTTTCGATAAATATGTCAATGTACGGTGGATTTGAGCAGGTCGGTGAAATTGGGACAAGCCTTCCGAGAAATGATACCCAGACCACGACTTTGTGCGGTGACATTGTTCTGTATTCAGGAGATAAACTTGTGGTATTCTATGGATCAAATTCGTGGAGCTATACAAGGCTTGGCAAAATCACCGGGCTGGATAGGGCACAACTGACAGAGCTGCTATCCGAAGGCAACGTAACAATAACGATATGGTAATAATTTCTGAGTAAGTTCATAGGAAAAGATTGGGGGATAACGGTGGATCTTAAAACGCTTGTAGAAGGCCTGGCAGATACAGGATATGGCGATGAACAAAAGCTGACGGCGTCCGGATTTTTTAAATCCGGAAGTATGGACGAATTGGTCAGATATCTTAAGAAATGCAGATGCCGCCTAATGGATGAGATGCATGAGAGCCAAAGAAGAGTAGACCGTATGGATTATCTTATAAGGAGTGCAGAAAAAGAAGCTTATAAAGAAAAAACAGGAGGAAAATGAGATATGAATACGGCATGGGCGATTATATTTAGCGGAATGATATTGGCAGCTATCGCAAGCATCTTTTTCCTGTGGTCGAGATTCTGCAAATTTGGAATAATCAGGAAGATATCAGGTGATAAGAAATGGCTCAAAAGAGTGCTGGGCCTGATCCCGATGCTGGTATTAGGCATATTCGCATGGATTGATACGGTTAATACAGCGATAATAATGATACATATGAGCATCTGCTGGATAATAGTTGAGCTGATAGCGCTTCTCACAAGGAAGATATGTGGGAGAAAACATGAAGAAAAAAACGGTGATTTCGGAAGCGTTGACGGAAAGTTTCGCCCTTATGCTGTCGGAATAATTGTCATAATCATAGAAGTATGCTATTTTACAGTTGGATGGTATCTGGCACATAATGTGTGGGAGACCTCCTATACAGTAACAACTGATAAGGAAATAGGAAAGGATGGTCTAAAAATAGCATTCTTTGCAGATTCCCATGTCGGTGCCCTGTTTGACGGAGAAGGGTTTGCGGAACACTTACAGAGAATCCAGGCTACAGAGCCGGATATACTACTGATACCGGGTGATTTTGTAGATGATGATACTACAAAGGATGATATGATAAGGTGCTGTGAAGCTCTGTCAGGTTTTACTTGCAAATATGGTAAATATTTCGTATATGGGAATCATGATAAAGGTTATTATCAGTACAGGAATTTTAATTCTGAAGAACTGAGAAATGAGCTTGAAAAAGCAGGCGTTATCATACTTGAAGATGAATATGTTCTTGTGGATGACAGTTTTTATATAATTGGACGGCAGGACATGTCAGTAGAGGACCGCAAAGATATACAAGGAATCATTTCAGATATTGACACGTCAAAGTACATGATAGTTCTTGATCACCAGCCGACTGATTACGTGGCGGAAGCTGCTGCAGAAGTTGATCTGGTTCTGTCAGGACATACACATGGAGGGCAGCTTATAGAGATGAAGCTCGCATCACTTCTTATGGGTGCCAATGACAGGACTTATGGTACTGGAAAAAGAGAAAAGACGGATTTTATCGTAACGAGCGGAATTGCAGACTGGGCTATAAAATTTAAGACAGGAACGAAATCTGAATACTGCATTGTGAACATTGTGGGCAGGTAATAAATCAAATATATTATACGAGGAGGATATGTTATGTTAGGAAATTTCAGTTACAAAAATGCTACAAAGCTTTATTTTGGTGATGATTCATTAAAGTATTTAAACGAAGAACTTCCAAAGTACGGAAAGACCGTACAACTGATTTACGGTGGAGGTTCTATTAAGAAGAACGGTATCTATGATGCTGTTGTAGAAATTCTGAAGGCAAATGGAAAGGCAGTCATTGAGGATGCAGGAGTAATGCCTAACCCTACGGCGGATAAACTTCGCGAAGGCGTTAAGATTGCCAAAGAAAACGGTGTGGATCTCCTTTTGGCTGTCGGTGGAGGTTCTTGTTGCGACTATGCAAAGGCTGTATCCGTGTCTGTAAACTGTGACGAAGATCCGTGGGAGAAATACTATATCCGCTTTGAAGAGCCAACATGTGAGATTGTTCCTGTGGGTTGCATCCTCACGATGGCAGGTACCGGTTCGGAAATGAATGCAGGATCCGTTATCACAAATCATGAAACACATCAGAAGATAGGGCATGTTTTTGGAGAAGAGGTTATGCCTAAGTTCTCCATACTTAATCCCAAATACACGATGAGTCTTCCTAAGAAACAGATGGTTGCCGGGATCTATGATATCTTTAATCACATATGTGAGCAGTATTTCTCGGGAGAGGATGACAATACCAGCGATTACATTGCAGAAGCATTAATGAAATCCGTAATTCATTCCTCGTTGATAGCTATTGAGAATCCTGAAGATTATGAAGCGAGATCAAACATCATGTGGACTGCCACATGGGCATTGAATACCCTTATTTCCAGAGGAAAGAGTACCGACTGGATGGTACATATGCTTGGCCAGTCTGCCGGAGGTTATACTGACGCAACACATGGAATGACTCTTTCTGCGGTATCTCTGCCTTATTACAGATACATCATGCCTTATGGACTTAAGAAGTTTAAGAGATTTGCTACTGAGGTTTGGGGTATAAATGCAGAAGGTAAGTCAGATGAGGATGTCGCAAAAGCCGGACTGGCAGCCATGGAAGAATGGATGAAGAAACTCGGGGTGGCCATGAGTCTTTCTGAACTTGGTGCGACTGAAGATATGATCGAAGGTATTGCGGATGGTACATTTATACTTGAAGGAGGCTATAAGGTTCTTACCAGAGATGAAGTGATCAAAATTTTAAAGGATAGCTTGTGATAAAAATTTTTAACTTACAGTTTGAGAACAATAATATGGAATTACGAGAATTATTGGAGATATTTGGCAAAACATAAGTATCGGTAATAATGTGTTTATTAACGCTGACTGTAAATTTCAGGATCAAGGCGGAATCTATATTGGTGATGATGTATTCATAGGACATAATGTTGTTCTTGCAACTTTGGATCACGAAATTGATCCTGATAAAAGAGGAATTATTCCTGCACCGATACACATTGGAAATAAAGTATGGATTGGCGCAGGAGCAATAATTACTAAGGGAGTTACTATCGGAGATGGTTCGATAGTGGCAGCCGGGGCAGTTGTCAATAAAGATGTCCCCGAAAGAGTCATCGTTGGTGGAGTTCCGTCAAAAATCATCAAAAGTATTTGAAATTCCGCTTAAAAGGCTAGGATGGTATTTACGAACGAAAGATTTGCGTCACTTGAGGATGAGACGCCTCTAAACCTCCTATTTTCCTAGCTTCGTGGGGGCGGTGAACGCTTCGACCCCGGTCGCCGGTAGCTAATGAAAAGTTCCGAAAACTTTATTTTATAAGGTTTTCGGAATTTTTTTTGGTAGAAAAGCTTACTACTGCTACATCTACTTTTCTTGACTAGTACACTTGATTTCGGCAAAACTGTAATTTGCGGCATGTCGGGGCAAAAACAAATCGAAATTAGGTGCAAAATTTGGATAAAACAAATCGTAATTTCGGTTGACAAGAATTTGAGATAGTGATAAAATCAGGTGTATAGGAGGGAAGGCTATGTTTAAGAGGAAAGTTTACGACTATCTTAAAGCATGGAAAGAAGAATCAGACGGTATGTCCGCAGTAATGATTGAAGGAGCCAGACGTGTTGGCAAGAGCACGGTTGCCCTAGAATTTGCAAGGAAAGAATATGACGATTACATACTCATAGATTTTTCAACTGCTGAACAAGCTGTCAAGGATAATTTTGATAATATTTCAAATATGGATACATTTTTTCGCAATCTTTTCGTGTTAACAGGAAAGACGCTTAAAAATAGAAGGGGTGTGATCATCTTTGATGAGGTTCAGTTCT
>JAEEVK010000028.1 GCA_016287095.1 Lachnospiraceae bacterium | reverse complement strand
TATCGACTCCATGATCCCCATCGGACGCGGTCAGCGTGAGCTTATCATCGGCGACCGTCAGACCGGTAAGACCACCATCGCTACGGATACCATCATCAACCAGAAGGGTAAGGATGTTATCTGTATCTATGTTGCCATCGGTCAGAAACGTTCAACGGTTGCCAACCTTGTTGAAAACCTTCAGAAGAACGGCGCAATGGACTACACCATAGTTGTTGCGGCTACAGCTTCCGAAGCAAGCCCTCTGCAGTACATAGCTCCTTATTCGGGCTGTGCCATGGGCGAGTATTTCATGTACAAGGGAAAGCATGTACTCTGTATCTATGATGACCTGAGCAAGCACGCCGTTGCTTACCGTGCTCTTTCACTTCTTATCCGTCGTCCACCCGGACGTGAGGCATATCCCGGAGACGTTTTCTATCTCCATTCAAGACTGCTGGAGCGTGCAGCAAAGCTTGACAAGGAACACGGCGGCGGTTCCCTTACCGCACTTCCCGTCATCGAGACTCAGGCAGGCGATGTCTCCGCATATATCCCCACCAATGTCATCTCCATTACCGACGGTCAGATATTCCTTGAGACAGAGCTCTTCCACTCAGGCGTAATGCCCGCCGTTAACCCCGGTATCTCAGTATCCCGTGTAGGCGGTAATGCTCAGATAAAGGCTATGAAGAAGGTTGCCGGTACATTGAAGCTTATCTATTCACAGTACAGAGAGCTCCAGGGCTTCGCCCAGTTCGGTTCCGACCTTGACGCCGATACAAAGGCACGTCTCGATCAGGGTGCACGTATCGTACAGGTTCTTAAGCAGTCACAGAACTCTCCCGTTCCGGTTGAGAAGCAGATTGCGATCATCTATGCGGTAACCAAGAACATGCTTACAGATGTTGCTCTTGAAGATATCCGTGAGTATGAGGCAGGTCTTTACAGCTTCTTAGAGACTAACGCAGACGGCGAGAGTGCCATGAAAGCTATCAGGGAGACCGGAAAGCTTGAAGAGGCTACCGAAGCCAGTCTTAAGTCCGCTCTTGAAAGCTATACCAAAGAGTTTTTAAACCTTAAGGGAAATAAATAAATATAAGGAGGAACGCCCATGGCCGGAAATATGAAGGCAGTTAAGCTGCGCATCAAAAGTGTGCAGAGTACCATGCAGATCACGAAAGCAATGGAACTGGTCGCATCCTCCAAACTGCGTAGGGCAAAAGAACGTTCCGAAAGGTGCCGTCCGTATTTCGATGAGCTATACAATACTCTTGTGACCATCGCAAACGGTAATACGGATTTCACATCACCCTTTGCAAGGAATAATGTAAATGAAAAGGTCTGTTATGTGGTGATAGCAGGTGACAGAGGTCTTGCAGGCGGTTATAATTCAAACCTTTTCAAGTGTTTTGAAGCCGATGCGGCAGGCAAGGAGTATTCCATACTTCCGATAGGCAAGAAGGCCGTTGAATATTTCCGTCACCGCAAAGCCGAGATCCTTACAGAGGCTTTCAGCGAGATAGCCCCGATAGCTGTAGCTGACAGCTTTGCCATATCAAGCATTATCTGCGAGGAATTCCTTAAAGGAACATTCGGATGCGTCAAGCTGGTATATACCGAGTTCATCAATATCATGTCCCAGGTTCCGCATGCTGTTTCGGCTCTGCCTCTGGCAGATCTTAAGCCGGAGACCGAGGAGGATGCTGCTTCAATAAAGAACATAATCCTTTATGAACCGGACAGCACGGAGGTTTTCAATACTATTGTTCCCGAATATCTTGCCGGTGTTATCTACGGAGCGATCTGCGATTCCGTCGCCAGCGAACAGGCAGCAAGGCGTACCGCGATGGATGCCGCTACAAGCAATGCCGAGGAAATGATAGAACAGCTCAACCTCCACTACAACAGAGCTCGTCAGGCAAGCATTACGCAGGAGATCACCGAGATTGTCGGTGGTGCAGAAGGACTTTAAAATATTTTACAAGGAGATATAAGAATGAGCGATAGACACATTGGCGAAGTTGTTCAGGTAACCGGTCCCGTTCTTGACATAAAGTTCAAGCCGGACGAGCTGCCCGCACTTCTTAACGCCATTGAGATCGAGACACAGGGCAGGAAGCTCATAGCCGAGGTTGCTCAGCAGATAGGCGACAACACGGTCCGCTGTATCGCCATGAACTCCACGGACGGTATGGTCCGCGGACTCGAGGCAGTGGATACCGGTTCCTCCATAACGGTTCCCGTTGGCGAGGAGTGCCTGGGTCGTGTATTTAACCTGTTAGGCGATCCCGTTGATAATCTTCCCGCTCCCAAGACGGCAGAACGCTGGTCCATCCACCGTCCCGCACCGGCTTATGAGGAGCAGGCCGCAGCTACAGAGATCCTTGAGACCGGTATCAAGGTCGTAGACCTCATCTGCCCCTATGCAAAGGGTGGTAAAATCGGTCTGTTCGGCGGTGCCGGCGTAGGAAAGACGGTTCTTATCCAGGAGCTTATCCATAACGTAGCCACAGAGCACGGCGGATATTCAATCTTCACAGGCGTTGGTGAACGTACCCGTGAAGGAAACGATATGTACAACGAAATGAAAGAATCGGGAGTTATCTCTAAGACCGCCTTAGTTTACGGTCAGATGAACGAGCCCCCCGGAGCACGTATGAGAGTAGGTCTTTCCGGACTTACCATGGCAGAGTATTTCCGTGATGTAAAGAATCAGGACGTGCTTCTCTTTATTGATAATATTTTCAGATTTACTCAGGCAGGTTCTGAGGTTTCCGCACTTCTCGGACGTATGCCTTCAGCCGTTGGTTATCAGCCGACGCTTGCTACAGAAATGGGCGCTCTCCAGGAGCGTATCACTTCAACGAGAAAAGGATCCATCACATCCATCCAGGCCGTTTACGTACCTGCGGATGACCTTACGGACCCCGCTCCCGCAACAACATTCACCCACCTTGACGCTACCACGGTTCTTTCCCGTGAGATCGCAAGCCAGGGTATCTATCCCGCTGTTGATCCTCTTGACTCAACAAGCCGTATACTTGCACCCGACGTTGTAGGTCAGGAGCATTATGACATTGCACGTTCAGTTCAGAAGGTTCTCCAGCGTTATAAAGAGCTTCAGGACATCATCGCCATCATGGGTATGGACGAGCTTTCCGAGGAAGACAAGACGACCGTAAACCGTGCACGTAAGGTACAGCGTTTCCTGTCACAGTCATTCTCCGTTGCAGAGCAGTTTACCGGTCTTCCCGGAAAATATGTTCCGCTGAAAGAGACCTTAAGAGGCTTTAAGATGATACTTGACGGCGAATGCGACTCAATACCCGAGAGTGCTTTCCTGTTCGTGGGAACCATCGATGAGGTATTTGAGAAGGCTAAGAATTAATGCTTCATATTCAGGCTTCCCTTTTCTTTAAGGGGAAGCTGTCGGCATTGCCGGCTGATAAAGTATCATCAGAAAGGTATAATATCAGGTAAGAAATATGAATTTATTTCCGATTCAGATAGCAACTCCGGACGGATTGCTCTATTCCGGTGAGATTGAGCGCGTTAAATGCCGCACGGTCACCGGAGATCTGGCAATCCTTGCCGGTCACTGTAATTTCTGTACGGCACTCGGTATGGGCGAGGCTTATATCAGGCTCGAAGACGGGACTACCCGTTCCGCAGCCTGCATAGGCGGTATGCTGAGTGTCATGGACGGTTCATGCCATCTTCTCGCCACCACATGGGAGTGGAAAGAAGACATAGACGAGCAGCGTGCTCTTGCCGCAAAGGAAAGGGCCGAACAGCGTCTTGCAGGAGCCGATTTAAGCGAACGTGAGCAGAAAATAGCAGAAGCAAAGCTGCGCCGTGCACTCGTCCGTTTAAGTGTATTAAAATAATGAGGGAGGAGTAAAAACTATAATGAAAAGAGCATTGAAAAAAAGCGTAGCATTTATGCTTTTCCTCGCTATGACCTTTCAACTGATCGTAAATACCCCTGCTTTGGGTATAAATGCCGAAACCGCCGATCCCGAAGTTATAGCGACAGAAGATGTAACTTCCGTCTTTCAGATGGATGAAGGTTATATTTACGGCTATACCGGAACCGACAAAGATGTCGTTATACCGTCGGATCTCGGTATCACCAGTGTATCTTTCAACAACTATGAAATGGAAGATCCGTCCTACGAGGTTATCGAGTCCTTAACAGTTCCCGAAGGTGTAACCTATTTAAGTCTTGTTTGTCTTCACAATCTTAAAAAACTGGTTTTACCTTCAACCATAGAGTATCTTGATCTCTATGACTGCCCGGTTACTTCAGTTGATATTTCCAAGGCAGAAGAACTCAGCTCACTTTATCTTGAGGATTTACCCGAGCTTACCTCGATCAAATCCGAAAAGATCTCAGGTTACTATTATGTATATTCCTGTCCCAAGTTAAAGACCGTAGATTTTTCAAACGGCGAGCTTAAGTATTTATGCGTCAATAACTGCGAAAGCCTTGAGACCATCAGTATCGGCAGTGCCGATTCGATTGCGTATATCGAGCTTCCCAGTATTAAAAGCGCAAATGTCCCTTCAGATGCAACAAGCATTTATCTTATAGGCGTAGACTATGACAAGGTTACGATAGAAGATAACAAAGCTGGTTATTCGATAAAGGACGGCGGATTATATTACGAAAATGAGTCCTACGGTGAAACCCACAAATACCTGGCTGCCATCGATACCACCAAGAAGGTCATAAATGTTGCGGAAGGTACATATGCCGTTTATAATCTCAGCCTTTCCGGCAACTGCTATGTTACAGAAACCATTAACCTTCCCGAATCACTTGAAGAAATCGGATATGGTGCATTCTATGGCGGAAAATCGATCAAGAACCTCACCATTCCCAAGAATGTAATAACCATCGGCGGATATGCATTCTCAGGTATCCAGGCCGATATTGCCATCCCGAAGTCGGTACAGTATCTGGACGACGACACCTTTGCCGATTACTCCGGAAAAATCTCTATCGAGGAAAATACCAAATATATCGAAGTTTATGATGACGGTATATACAATCATCATTTCAGCTATGATGGAGAACCCGTATATACCAGTCTTGTTTATTATCCTTCGGATAAAACTTCCATTTCATGGCTTAATGAAACCGATTATATCGGATCTACGGTATTTATGAATACCGTTATGAAGAAGCTGAATATTCCCGAGGGTGTTCGTTATCTCGATCTTAAGCTTAGTAACGCAAGGAACCTGACTTCCGTAACCATACCTTCATCAATCTACTATATTGACAGAGAATTCCTTTCCGATGCTCCTGCATTAAAGAAGGTTTCGGTAAGCCCGAACAACAAGTATTATGCTTCTTATAAGAACTGTATCTACGATAAGGATATGACCACTCTTTGGTGCGTACCCTCCAGACTGGAAAAGATCGTTATACCCGAAGGCGTTGTATCCCTCGGATATTATCTGATCGCAAAGCATTATGTAGACGATCCTTCGACAGAAGACGGATATTATTACGTAGAGCCCGTAGTCACAATACCCAGAAGCGCCAGTGAAGTACCTGACTATTATATCCCTATAGATTTCAAGAAGGCATATGTTTATGCCGATACCGAGCTTGCCGAATACATGAGGTCAATTAACGAATACTATATGGAGGATGCTCTCGAGTATGACTATGAGCCGTACCTTTACAATTACGAATTCCGTGATTCCAACAAAGATCTCCTTACTTCGATCTATGTTATCGATAAGGTAACGGTCAAGAAAGGCAAGACCGCTACCGTTGTTCCCGAGCTTCCCGGAATGAACTTTGTAAGCGAGCTCACCAAGAACAACAATACCGAGTGTATGGTTAAGTTCTCTTCTTCCAACAAGAAGATTGCCAAGGTCGATCCGGCTACCGGTGAGATAACAGGCGTAAAGAAGGGTACCTGTACGGTTAACGTGAAATTTACCATAACCAACGGTACCAAAAAATCATCCAAGACCTTAAAGGTTAAAGTAAAAGTAAAATGATCGGATAACTTAAGATCGGAGTTTTATTATGGATAAAGATAATCTTCATTTAGTAAGACACAGATATATTCCGGATGAAACCACTCCTCTTTCTGATGATACGATCTTGAAATTCGAAGACGGAATACTCATCACAAAGTGGAAAACCCTTAATCCCAGAACCGATTTTGCCGAAGGCATTTCAGCATTCTTCATAGAAAAAGGCTGGAAGATAAGCAAATTCATGGATTGTCAGGGTAACGCAAAATACTGGTATTGCGATATTATCGAATGTATTCAGGATGAAGAAACAAATACCTTTACCTATAACGATCTTTTGTTTGATGTCGTCGTTTATCCGAACGGAGCGCTTAAGGTTCTCGACTGTGATGAAGCTGCCGATGCTTTAGAGCAGGGACTTATTACGTTAGAGCAGTTAAAAACAGGACTCCGTTCCATGAACGAATTGCTTAACACTATTTATCAGGGCAGATTCGACAGGCTTCAGGCCGTCCTCGAAAACGCAGTGGTAAATACGGAAAGCAATAATACATGATCATAATAGAATTTATTTCACAAGATTTCAAAACAGCCATAAGATTTTTAATTCTTATGGCTGTTTTAAGTTTAAGTTTTTAAGTTTAAATTTTTAATTTTAAGTTTTTATGTTTAAGTTCTCATTTCATCTGTCATCCTGAGGGCCTTAGCCCGAAGGATCTTTTTGCAGCATCACTTATTATGACAGCTTGGCAACTCTTCTTACATGGTTTGCACCGTTTGAAAACGGTGTATCCAGGAAAGTATCCACGATTTTCAGAGCCAGTCCGTCGGCTACGACTCTTGCACCCATGGCAAGCACATTTGCATCATTGTGCTCACGTGTAGCTTCTGCGCTGAAGCAGTCACCGCAGAGTGCTGCCCTGATCTCACGATGGCGGTTTGCTGCAATCGAGATACCGATGCCGGTACCGCAGATAAGTATTCCCTTATCGGCCTCGCCCGCAATAATTGCCTGACTTACTGCTTCCGCATAATCCGGATAATCACAGGAATCCTTTGTATATGTTCCGTAATCCTTGAATTCTTCTCCTCTTTCCTTTAAATGTGCCATTACAATCTGCTTTAATTCAAAGCCCGCATGATCGCTTCCTACTGCTATCATTTTCAATACCCTGCCTTTCTCAGTTTTTATTTTCCTTTTTTTCTTAAACTATTGAATTTCCTATTCTATATCCATACAACCTCTTATCTTAAGCTTAAAACGTATCATTTGAATCATTGACCGTGACAATCCTGTATCCGGCAGCCTTCATAAGCCTGTTCATTATGGCCTGTCCGATATCCCTCGAATCAAAGCTCTCAGCATAAATGAAATCCGTCTTCTCAGAATCAAAACTCCGTAAAGCCTCAAACAAGCCCGCCGCAATTGCCGCTTCATCCGTTCTCGAGCCGATATCCCTTATATAAAGTCTTCCTTTTTTCTCAGGATCTCCTGTCCCGGGTAAAGCTTCCTTGGGCAGCATACCGAACTCTTCCTTTAGTTCCATATACTCTCCTGCCAGTTCATCACTGGTAAGTATCCCGACATTAAAGCCTCCCAGAAGCTTTTCACGTACTTCGCGTTTAATGGCATTTGCCACCGACTTCATGTTTCCTTCAAAGATGGTAAGCTCCCCTTTAGGTGCATAATGCCGGTATTTCATCCCCGGTGCTTTCGCGACTATCTTATCATCACGTTCCCGTTTCAATACCGCCGGGTCATATTTTATATCCCTTATGACCTCCTTAAGCATCTCATAAGTAATGTAACCGGGTCTGAGTATCAGTCTCGGACTCACGGTCAGATCGACTATCGTGGACTCTAAGCCTATGTCCGACGAACCTCCGTCTATTATCATGTCAATTTTGCCGTCAAGATCCTCAATCACATGCTCTGCTCTTGTGGTACTCGGCCGCCCCGAAGCATTGGCACTCGGCGCCGCAATCGGAATATGCGCTTCCTTTATAAGTCTGTTAGCAATCGGATGTGAAGGCATCCTTATTGCCACCGTATCAAGCCCACCCGTAGTTTCCTTCGGTACCGCTTCCGATTTTTCAAGTATCATTGTAAGCGGTCCCGGCCAGAAGCTTTCGGCAAGCCTCTTTGCGTCCTCCGGAACCTCCTTTACCAGCGGATATATCTCTTCAAACGAAGAAATATGTACTATCAGTGGATTGTCCGAAGGTCTGCCCTTTGCCGCATATATCCTTGCTGACGCTGTACTGTCATAAGCATTTCCGCCAAGACCGTACACCGTCTCCGTAGGGAATGCCACAAGTCCTCCGCTTTTTAAGATGTCTATCGCTTCACTAAGCTCCCGATCCTCAAATTGCTCCGGATCGATCTTTTTTATAAGTGTTTTCTTTTCTACTGTCATAATTGTTCATGTACGTTTTCAGATTACAAGCGTTCTTCCGCAGCATTCTATCGCAATCGCTTATCGCTATCGAGTAGGAGAAAAAATCTCCTCCTACTCAGTGCTATCGGTCACTTCGAGAGCAAGCTCTCTCAGTAACCGTTCGCTCAGCCCTCGGTTTGCAAGCGAGCTTGCACCGGGGGCATTCGCTTATCGCACAAAAATGCCCCATCTAAAAAGACGGGGACATTGGTTTTTACAATAATCATCAGATATTGACTGCTATGCCGACTTCCTTGGAACTGTTTGCATAGGCGTCACTGAACAGCTGCCTTGCAGCCTCCATGGTATCCCGGCTAAGCTGAGGAAGCTCTCTGCCCCATGCACCGGCAGCCTCTTTAAATCCTCTCTCCATAGCATCTTCCATCTGCTTTAACTTGTTCTCATCGTCACCTGAAAGTGCAGATGCGAAATCGAAAAGCCTCTGAGATGTCTGGCTTACTCCCCAGTATCCGTCTTCCGCAATATCCTTCTGTGCCTGTGCCTTTGCTGCTTCACTTACAGTGTAATTACCGTCTGCAAGGAACTTCCAGATACCATCGTTAGCGGTTGAATATGCTGTGAGCTGACCACCCATCATCTCGGAAACAGTTTGGGCAAGAGAATTCTCACGCATCTCCTGATCTGCCTTCATACGGGAAACAATGGTTGCGCGTTCGGACGAACTCATTTTCCTAATATTATAGGTAGCTGCCTTTCCCTGTACTTCTGACTTTTCATAAATCGCAGCCGGACTATCCTCTTTGTTCTTCGAGGATGCCTTTGTAGCGGAATCAGTCTCAGCAGCCTTTACAGCCGAGGTACGGTTAGTAGAATAAACCTGACTATAATCATTATAACCGGTAAGTCTAATATCCATAGCAACCTCCTTTCTTATAAACAGAACGATATACTCCTATGTTCATTATCTCACCAAAAAAGCGTTTTGTCAATCCTTTTTTGCTTTCCTAAACTTTTCCCTGAAATATTTACTTACACGGTATGGTATAACAAAAGAAAAACAGTGAGGTATTATGCATCCGTAAAATTAACAAAAGTCTCACAACCCCTTTTTATGCGGGCTGCGAGACTTTTTTCTTCAAAATACTGTCAAAGACAAGATCTTGTATTACAAGTCATCAAGCCTGACCCTTCTCAAGAGCCAGTGTTCTGGTAGTAAGATCACAAACTGAAGCAGGTCCGTAGTACTGGATAGCACCTGGATAGGTGAAGCAGGTCTTTACAGCCCACTCTTCTCTGTGTGCCTCGAAGTACTTGAAAGGAGCACCGTCAAGCTCTACCAGAGCCTTTCTGATAACGGGCTTGTCCTTACCATTACGACGCTCGATGTTCATCATCTTGGTGATGGGCATACCGCCTGCGTTCCACTCCTCAGCGGGCTTTGAAAGGTTGGAAACCTTTGAAAGATATCCTGTGTAGCCGTACTGGATGAGCATGAATGCATTATATCCAAGTGAATAGCAGTAATCTGCATCGAAGTTTGAAGGGAATGCGCATCTTCCTTCATATCCGAAGAAGTGATGCTGTGTTCCGAACTTACCCGTATAGGTGCCTGCTGCTTTTCTCTTCTTAAGCTCTGCGCCTACCATTTCTGCAAAGAGCTTCTCTGACTCGATGAGTGATACCTGTACGTTTCCGTGAGGATCTCTCTCAAGGAAAAGCTGCTGCTGGATTCCCTGAGGAAGAATATCAAATACCTTGAAAGCATCAGCAGTAAGGCCGGCCTTGATGAACTCATACTTAGCATTCCAATCAGGAAGTGCATTGAATTTAGCTGTTTCATCTCCTGCAAGCAGTTCGTTGATCTCTGCAATAAGTGCTGAGAACTCGGGAACGAATTCTACAATACCTTCAGGGATGATAGCAACACCGAAGTTCTCGCCGTTATTGCCGCGCTTCTCAACTGCATCTGCGATATAGTTGGTGATCTGTGCAAGAGACATCTTCTTTGCTGCAACTTCCTCACCGATAAGGCAGATGTTAGGCTGTGTCTCAAGAGCACACTCTAATGCTACGTGAGATGCTGAACGACCCATAACCTTGATGAAATGCCAGTACTTCTTTGCAGAGTTAGCATCTCTCTCGATGTTTCCGATAAGCTCTGAATATGTCTTTGTAGCGGTATCGAAACCGAATGAAGCCTCGATATCCTCATTCTTTAAGTCACCGTCGATAGTCTTAGGACATCCGATAACCTGGATACCTGTATTCTTAGCTGCCATGTACTCAGCAAGAGTAGCAGCGTTTGTATTGGAGTCATCACCACCGATGATAACGATAGCTGTAAGGCCGTTCTCCTTTGCAAAATTAGCAACTGTCTGGAACTGCTCTTCTGTCTCAAGCTTTGTACGGCCTGAACCGATGATGTCAAATCCACCTGTATTTCTGTATGCGTCAATGAACTTGTCGTCAAATTCAACATAGTCATTCTTAAGAAGTCCATCGGGACCACCCTTGAAGCCTAAAAGTACATTGTCCTTGTTTGTAGCCTTAAGAGCATCGTAAAGACCTGAAATAACATTGTGTCCTCCGGGTGCCTGTCCGCCTGAAAGGATAACACCTACTACCTGCTTCTTTGCTGCAGAAGTGTTAGTACCCTTAACGAATGTAATCTCCTCTTTTCCGTATGTGTTAGGGAAAAGTGCCTTGATTTTGTCCTGATCTGCTACGCTCTGTGTAGCTGCGCCAACCTTTACGCTAATCTCTGAGATACCGCCTCTAAGCATTCCGGGAAGCTTGGGAGTGTACTCGTATCTCGCCTTCTGAAGGGGTGAAAGATTCATTGTATTTCTCCTTTATTATTGTAATTGTATGCCTTATGACGTACGGTTTTGTACTCCATCATTTCATGATGGAGCCGTGTCACAAGGTTCCGTCTGCTTCGCAGACACCTTGCGACATATTATATCACATACTTTCAATATTGCCAACTAAATTTTTTCTTAACAAAGAAAATAGGCACAGCCCTTATCGGACCATGCCACTTTCTATTTATATAGGAGGGTGAAAAAAGTATGGAATCTTCAATTTTTATTGTCTTGTTTCGTTCTATTTATATTATCGTCTGAAAATATAAAATACTTAACCCCTAAAAATAAAAAATTGACGGAATTTTTTTTATATGCTAATATGGGATTAAATTGAACGAATATATTTAAAGGAGCATTAAATGAAGTCAGATAAATACACCACAAATAAATCAACATTCTCAAAGACCGGATCATCAAAGTATAAAAAAACAGATGGTTCCGGGTCATCATATAAGAAACCCAATACCGGCAAAGGTTCCTATGTAAGAACCTCAAAAGGCAGTTCAAGTTCAAAGCCCGCCGGACACAAGCGTGTTGAGCGCGAAAAGCAGCTCCCCAGTAATCCCGCTGAGGTTGTTGCCCTGTTAGGAAAGGTTTCTGCCTTAAAAATCGCTAAGCTTACTCCGATTGGAGCATACCTTTCTGTAGCTGACCTTGAAACTTATCCTGACCTTAAGTCTCACGAAATCCTGCTGCCCAAGAACGAGTTCGCAGGCAAAGAACTGAGACGCGGCGAAATCCTTGAGGCTTTTGTATACCTTGACTCTGAGGACCGTCCCATAGCTACACTCAAAGCCCCTGTCCTTTCGATGGGTGAACTGGCTGTACTTACCTGTAGCGAGACTACTCAGATGGGTGCATTTCTTGACTGGGGACTCATGAAGGAACTCTTCCTGCCCTTCAAGGAGCAGACCTATAGGATAAAAAAAGGCGACAAAGCACTGGTAACTTTATACATTGACAAGAGCAGCCGTCTCTGTGCATCCATGAAGATCTACAAACTCCTCTCCACAGAATCTCCTTATAAGGCAAATGACCATGTGGAAGGCCTCGTATATGAACTTTCCAATGAACACGGCGCATATGTTGCAGTAGATAACAAATACTCCGGTCTTATCACTAACAGAGACCTAATAAAGAGTGTAAAAGTCGGTGAACAGCTCCAGCTCCGTGTATCAAAGGTACTGCCCGACGGTAAACTCGAGCTTGCTATGCGTGAACAAAGCCATCTCCAGTTAAGCGATGACTGCGACAGGATCTATAACGAGCTTAAAGCATCAACAAAAGGCTTCCTGCCCTATCATGATAAGACTGAAAGCCTGATAATAAAGAACAAATTCAATATGTCAAAGATAGCATTTAAGCGTGCTATCGGCCACCTGTACAAACAGGGACTTATTGAAATTAAGGATGATGGAATCAGGCTGTTGTCCTGAACTTATCCATAATTGTATATCTAAATTAGAAATGCTCTCCATAATTGGAGAGCATCTTTTATAGGACGTTTTTTATAGCGTTATCTTTATAATATATAATTCTCAACCACAGAATCTTAATCACAAATCTTTAGTCACAATATTTCTTTAAGGTCTCACGGATAGCACCTACACCTGCATTTAACTCATTGAAATACTTTGTGATGATAGGAGCAAGTCCTGCCTTTACAAGATTGGTACCGAATATTACCTCATTTGAAAGGATATTGGTTAACTTTTCCTCGGTAACATCACTCTGTCCAAAGCTGATACCGGTGAGCATACCCTGTGCATCCTTAAGTAACGGATCTGAAGAAGGCTCAAAGGCATTACCGTTATCATCTACTGCTAAAAGATATCTCAGCCAACCAGCAATAACCAGAGGCATAAAAACCAACTTGTCAGCATCACCCTTCTCGATATGAGCCTTGAAATTCTCGCCATATCTGATAGGCAGTTTCTGAGATGTATCGGTAGCTATACGCTGAGGAGTATCCGGCATGAAAGGATTCGGGAAACGCTCTGTAAGACACTCATTAAGGAACTTTTCAGGATCAAGAATTCCGGGATTAACCACTACTGGCATACCCTCCTGCCTGCTCATCTTGGTGATGAGGTTAACCAGCTCCTTATCCTTCATTTCTGCTGAAATAGATGTATATCCAAGCATACAGCCGTAAACAGCCAGTGCGGTATGCAGAGGATTAAGACAGGTACAAACCTTCATCCTTTCAGCCTTGTTCACAGTATCCCTGTCAGTGAAAATAATACCTCTTGCCTTTTCAAGATCAGGTCTGCCATTTGGGAAATTATCCTCGATTACAAGATACTGAGGTCTCTCAGCATTTACAAAAGCCGCAATATAAGTACCGTTAGGTGTAACAAACGGTTTGATCTCATCGATACCGTCTGCTATCAGCATCTCCTCAACCTTAGCATCAGGTCTGGGAGTAATCTTATCTATCATGCTCCAAGGATAGCTTACCTTGGTATTCAGAAACTCTACATCATCCTTAGAAATGAAGCCTGCACTCTCCCAAGCACCTGCTATCTCCTTAACGGCATTCTCTATCTTCTCACCGTTATGTGAGCAGTTGTCCATAGAAACAAGAGCTATGGGCTTTCCGCATTCTGCTTTTCTCTTAAGCACCAGAGCAGTGATCATCGACATCAGATGATGATTCTGCTTACCGGCGGTCATATCAGCTATAATATCCTTAGGATCAGTCTTCTTATCAGCATCAACCATAGGGAAAATTTCACCTGATGCATTTCTTAGAGCATAACCCTTTTCAGTAATGGTAAATGAAACCATCTGTAATGAATCCATGCAGAAAACATCAGCAATCCTCTTAAAATCATAAGCGGTAGTCAGTGCCTCACCTACGGACGCAACAACTTCCTTTGTAGTACTGCCGTCACCGTTTAAAGTAACCGCCACACAAAGATTGTCATGAGGTCTGAAACACTCTGTAATGATCTCAGTTCCGTGGCTCTCTGCTGCAGTGATACCTGACTTCATAACTCCTGCATCAAGTAACTCCTGTGCTGCACTACATAGGAATGCCCTGAAGATATTTCCTGATCCAAAGTGAATCCACACAGGATTTGCCTTTGTGGTCTCACACATAGCGTTTATATCATATACAGGAAGCTTATAACCATTCCATGCGGATTTATCCTTAATGCCTTCTAATGTAAGTTTCATCTTTCTTCTACCTTTTATATTTCATACCTTTCATGTATTAAGATCCTTCGCATTCGCTCAGGATGACAATGACTTAGTCATTTTTAACCATTTAAATTTACAAATGGTAACGGTGCGATGGCGACAGATTGTTCTGCCGTCATTGCACCACAAACTCAATCATATTTCTCAAGTGTATCCCAAATACCAAGCAGATACATGATACCAAGAGCTCTGTCATAAAGACCGTAGCCGGGTCTGCATTTCTCGCCCCAGATATGACGGCCATGATCGGGTCTTATATAACCCTTGAAACCACAGTCATGATAAGCCTTCATGATCTCCAATACACCTGTATCACCATCGCAATCACGATGTGAAGTCTCACTGAAATCACCGTTGGGATAATGCTTAACATTTCTCACATGAGCAAACGCAATCCTGTCGCAGTGCTTTCTTACGATAGCAGCCACATTGTTCTTAGGATTGGAACTCATAGAGCCGGAGCACAGAGTCAGACAATTATAAGGATCATCAACCATCTTCAAGAATCTGTCAATGGAAGCCTCGTCAACCAGAAGTCTCGGAAGTCCGAAAATATCCCAGGGCGGATCATCCTGATGGATAGCAAGCTTGATATCAGTCTCCTTACAAACAGGCATCAGCTGCTCTAAGAAATACTTCAGGTTCTCCCAAAGCTTTTCCTTGGTTACAGGCTTATAAGCCTCAAAGAGCTCCTTTAGCTTGCCCATTCTTTCAGGCTCCCAACCGGGCATTGTATATCCTTCACACTTTTCAAGGATATAATCAGCCATCTTTACGGGATCATCAATAATCTTATCTTTCTCATAATATAAAGCAGTCGACCCATCGGGAAGCGGATGGAAAAGATCAGTCCTGGTCCAGTCAAAAACCGGCATAAAATTATAGCAGACAACCTTAACACCGAATTCCTTAAGATTCCTCAAAGTCTCAGCGTAAGCTGCAATATACTTGTCCCTGGTAGGAAGACCGATCTTGATATCATCATGAACATTAACCGACTCAACAACGTCCATGTTAAAGCCATGAGCATGAAGCTGGTCAGCCACCTTCTGTATCTCATCCTTCTGCCAAACCTCACCGGGAAGCTTGTCATGAAGAGCCCAAACTATACCCTCAACACCGGGAATCTGCTTGATCTGGTCAAGCGAAATGCTGTCATTGCCTTCGCCGTACCATCTGAAAGTCATCTGCATGGATTTATTCTCCTTTTTCCGTTTTTTCTGATTTCTTTTTTTTACATCATCCTAACAATATGTTATTCGCTATACAAAACCATAAGATTCTTCGCACATCTTACAATATATAAACTAGGAAATCTATGTCTTATCCCGTCCAATCCTATATATAATTCCGTCAAAAACCTACCCTCTTAAATTATGTATTTCCTCATATATAAGATTTTATACAAAATAGAGTATTTTATTCACAATTCAATTTCATTAAATTAGCGTAAGACTTATATTGGTATTGAACAGAACCAGCGAGCAGGTGCGATGGCGACAGGTTGTTCTGCCGTCATCGCATCGTAGTCTCACTCGTCTTTATAAACAGTCTTCCGCATATTGCTCTCAAACAGCCTCTGGAACCCAAGCCACTCCGCATTGTAATCAGCGCTCTCCAGCAGCTCCCTCATAGTCTCCATCTTAGCATCAAGATTATCCGCAAAATGCAGCGCTATAGCCTCGGCAATGGCCGGCTTTTTAGGCGATCCGAACTCATATTCACCGTGATGAGCCAGGATACAGTGTCTCAGCATCGAACCCAAAGCATGCGGGAATCCCTCAATAGCTTCTATCTTATCGCCCACCATCTCATATCCTATCACGATATGACCGAGCAGATTTCCGTCATCGGTATAATCATTAGCCGGCAGATCCGACAACTCCTTAGTTTTTCCTATATCATGACAAAGAGCAGCAGTCACAAGCAGGTCCTTATTAAGCATGGAATACTGAGTTGCAAACATCTTACATAAACTGGTTACCGACAGAGTATGCTCCAGCAGTCCGCCCACAAACCCATGATGCACCGACTTAGCAGCCGAATGCTTTTTAAAAATCTTTACAAAGCTCTCATCTTCAACAAAGAAACTCTCCAGGAGTTTTTTCAAATGCGGCTCCTTAACATCAGCGATATACTCCAAAAGTTTTTTATACATCGCTTCGATATCAAATCTCGAATAAGGCAGGTAATCAGAAGGGTTTACCTCTTCCTCCCTACATTTCCTGATCCTGCGGCACTTAAGCTGCAGAGTGCCCTGGAAAACAGTAACTTCGCCCTCCACATAGATATAATCAAGTGCTTCAAAATCCTCTATGCCACCGCTGGTCACATCCCAGACCTTGGCATCAAGCACACCGGTCTTATCCTGCAGAGTAATAGACAGATAGTTTTTTCCTGTCTTTGCCACCAGGCTCTGCACCTGTTTGCAAAGATATATATCGTGAGTAATATCGCCCTCACGCAATTCATTAATATACTTCATTACCGCTCCTCTTGTAAACTTTTTTATTGCTTAATGTCACATCAGTTATTGCGCTTTACCGGATTAACGACTACGGAGAAATAAGGCTCCTGTGTCTTTGATTCTCTGTATACTTCTATCTCCAGTGGACTTCCTTCCTCCGTCTTCATCAGGATGTCGGAAAATTCCTTAACTTCGTTGATCTTTACTCCGTTAACAGAGATTATAAAATCTCCCTTTCTTAAGCCTGCATCTGAAGCAGGTGAAGAAGGCTCTACGTTGTTAACACTGATCCCGTTCTCCAGGTTGTTTTCACGGAGAACCCACATAGGGATATTACCAGCCTTGATACCGAAATAAACTCTGTTTTCACCATTGCACAGTTTTTCAGCCATCTGGATCAGGTCATTAACTCTCATGCACTTATTTACATTCGGCATGATATCAGCGCCTATCTTTCTGGTGATAATACCGATTACTTTACCGTCCAGATCAGCCATGACACCCTCACCTTTTTCGGAATGCTCAACATTCGTTGTAAAAATGCCAATTGATGCATCCGTGATGTACTCCACTGAGTTGTCATTAGTGATCATACCGTATTCAATGACTTCATGCTCTCCGTCAAATGAACCTACGGCTATAACAGGCATTCCCGAGAAAATACTGTCTGAATTACCCATCTCCAAAAGTGCGATGGAACTGATATCTTCCTGTCTTAATGCCTGCTTGGGAAGAGTCAGTACCGCCATATTAAAGCTTTCATCATAATTAAGCAAAGATACTGTATAAGAATTTCTGCTCCTGAATGAAAGCTCAATCCTGTCCGCAGTCTTAACCTTGTCATAATATGTCAGGATATACAGATTGTTAGGATTTTCACCAACTATAATACCCAGTGTCTTTTCAGACTGATCAACAGTCTCACCGAGCCAGTTAACCACACTTGTTATGCCTTCGATATTTACAACACCCTTGAGCACATTCTCTGCCTTTGTGTGCATTTCATCCATAGCCTGCCTGTAGTCTGACAGAGCAGTACCATCGTACTGCCTGGGTGAAGCAGTAGGTGTTATATCTGCACCGGAGCCCTCTGTCTTGTCAGGTGTCTTGATATACACACCCGGGTTATTCGCATTTTTATCCTGATCCTGTACCGGACTAATGGTTACCGGCATCGAATTCGGAGTATCATACGGCTGATTAAGCCCGAAAATCTTACTGATCACACCGTCCGAATACTTGAATACAAATCTTGCAGCAATACCAAATATAATACCGGCCAGAAGTGAAAATCCGACTACGCTCAGCACCTTCTTAAACTTTCTCTTATGCCAGGGCTTTATCTGCTCCTGGATAACAGAAGTTTCTGCGTCCGTTTCTTCGGTCATAATCTTGTCTTCTTTTATTTCCTCAGAAGTCACGTTAGTTTCTTTGTTTTTCTTCAATTTACCCATATTCACACCATTCTGTTATGAAATCGGAAGAGTGAAGGAGAACTCCGTACCTGCTCCTTCATTACTTATAACCCTTATCTCTTCATCATGTGCAGTGATTATTTCTTTAGCTATAGAAAGACCAAGTCCTGTACCTTTCTTGTCCTTTCCACGCGACGGGTCGCTCTTGTAAAAACGTTCGAAAACCCTGTTTATGCTTTCCTTCGGTATGCCGATACCAAAATCCTTTACACGGACTACGGCCTTTACACCCTTGACCGCTACACCCATGATAATCTCGGAATCTTTATTTGAAAACTTGATAGCATTATCCGTAAGGTTATATATTACCTGCTCAATTCTTGCCTGATCGGCATCAACATATATCTTCGGCTCGTCAAACTGAAGTTTTAACGTTATCTTCTTGTTTCGGCAAGTACCCTCAAATGCATCGGCTATGGTCCTGATAACCTTTGTGATATCAAAACTCTTGATATCCAGTGACAATCCGCCGGAATCTATGCTGGACAGCTGCAGCAGGCTCGATGTCAGTTTATGAAGTCTCTCAGATTCAAAACCGATGATATCAAGGTATTTATCCTTGTTTTCATACGGTATCGTACCATCCTTCAACGCCTCTGCATATCCCTTTATGGATGTCAGCGGTGAACGGAAATCGTGAGAAATATTTGCAATAAACTTTCTCTGTTTTTCCTCGTTTGACTTAAGCTCCGAAACCATGTATGAAATGGTATCCGACAACTCCTTATACTCATCACGCGAGTTGATCTTCATCTCATAATCATAGTTTCCCTTTGCATACTCAGATGCTGCATTCTTTATGTTCTTTATAGGCACTACCGTATAATAGTAAATACTTAGGAATATCACCAGAAGTACTGCGAATATTATCAGCATACCTATATTCAGCATTTCAATATATCCGGAGGCTTCCTGGTTCATGCGGCTCATAGGTGTAAAAGCACACACATAACCCGAAACCTTATAATTGAACACAAACGGCTCGGAACTGACAAGCATCGGCTCATCAAATACTTTGCTTATTATCACATTCTCGCTGATATTCTGTTCCAGTATTCTCGTGTCATAATCTGCAGCCGTGATATCAGAATCATTTAGCCCGATCCCCGAATCAGCTATTACTGAATAGTCCGTGTTTACCATCCATATACGAATACCCGTGACTGCTTCCATATGTGTGAGTTCATCCCTCAGCTTGGTGATCAGTCCTGCGCCCTCATAATAGTTGGAAACTGTAGTATCCGAAAGCTTTGAAACCATGGTCTGCATCTGATTTTTTACATTTTGCTGAGCTTTATTCCTGCAGATATCCCGCCCCCATATATTTACCAGGGCAAACAAAGCGGCTATCGCAAACAAATAGCTCAGACCCAGCTTATAAGTAATTCTCATCTCTTAATCACTTCAAATTTGTAACCAACACCCCAAACAGTGGCCAGACTCCAGCTATCCGTATCCTTTATCTTTTCCCTGAGTCTCTTTACATGAACGTCAACCGTTCTGGTATCACCGATATAATCATAACCCCAGATATGGTCAAGAAGCTGTTCTCTTGTAAATACCTTGTTGGGATTTGTCATAAGGAAATAGAGAAGCTCCAGTTCCTTAGGAGGCATATCGATGTTCTTTCCTTTATACACAACGGTGTAGTTATCCTTATTGACTGTGATCTCAGGATAGCTTACCCTGTCGCCGGTCTCCTCGGGCTCAACCTGAGGTAACTTTTCAGGCAATCCTGCATTTGCCTGACGACGGAGTACCGCACGTACACGGGCTACCAACTCTTTTGAGTCAAACGGCTTTACCATGTAATCGTCAGCGCCAAGCTCAAGTCCCAATACCTTATCAAAGGTTTCACCCTTTGCCGAAAGCATGATGACAGGCACTCTGGATGTCTTTCTTATCTCCCTGCATACCTCATATCCGTCTATGCCGGGCAGCATCAGATCAAGCAGTATCAGGTCAGGCTGGAAGGTATCGAATTTCTCCAGTGCCTCCTCTCCGTCCTCTGCTATTTCAGTATCAAAGCACTCCTTTGTCAGATACAGTGAAATAAGTTCTGCTATATTTGCATCGTCGTCCACTATCAGGATTTTCTGTCTGTATGCCATTTCCCCCTCCTAAATACTTTCTTCCTTAATTATCCTTGAAAACTACTATGGTTACTCCCTGGTCGCCTTCTCCAAAGCTGCCCAGTCTGTACTCCTTAACATATTTTAATTTCTTTAAATGTGCATGTACTGCCGTTTTTAAAGCTCCGGTACCTCTTCCGTGTATAACCGAGCACTGCGGCAAATGTGCCAGATATGCATCATCAAGATATTTATCAACTATCGGCATAGCCTCATCCACTCTCATACCGATAATATTGCATTCGGGACTGATGCTCATCTGTTTTGATCTCGCTATGGCACCGGCTCCGGTCTTTACCTTTGTCTCCTCTTCCTGCGGCTGCTTTTCAACCAACTCGATATCCTTGATATTTACGGATGTACGCATAGCGCCGATCAGGACATAAAGCTCTCCCTTCTGGTTCGGAACACTTGCCACCTTTGCATTCACATCGAATGAAATAACATGTACCACATCACCGATGCTTATCTCATTGGGATCCTTTACGGTATTCTTTTTCTTCTTAGGTGCTGCTGTCTTTATAGAACTGCTCTTTTCGGAAAGAATGTCTCGCAGAGCTCCTCTTTCATGCTCAAGCTCACGCATGTTCATACCCGATGCAGCCAGTTTATTCAGCTTTCTGATGGTCTCATCAGCATAGTCCTTGGCTTCCTGAAGTATCTTTACAGCCTTTTCATTAGCCTCGTTCATTACCCTGTCACGGGCATTATCAAGCTTTCTCTGCTTTTCTTCCCATTTGGTCCTGAGGTCCAATGCTTCCTGCTTTACCTTTTCAGCATCGGCCAGAGCATTTTCGGTAGCTATACGGCTCTTCTCAAGCCCGCCAAGTATATCCTCAAAGCTCTTGTCCCTGGTACCGATAAAGCTTTCAGCCATATCAATTATTTCTTCACTGATGCCCAGTTTCTTTGATATAGCAAAAGCATTACTCTTACCGGGTATGCCTATAAGCAGCTTATATGTAGGACTTAATGTCTCCACATCAAACTCACAGCAGGCATTTGATACTCCGGGAGTCGATAATGCATAAAGCTTTAATTCCGCATAATGCGTGGTAGCCATAACTCTTATATCCCTATTGTGCAGGAATGTAAGTATACTCATAGCCAATGCAGCTCCCTCGGTAGGATCCGTACCTGCACCCAGCTCATCAAATAACACAAGTGATTTTTCATCTGCCTGCTGCAGGATGGATACCGTGTTCTTCATATGCGAAGAAAAGGTGGACAGGCTCTGTTCGATACTCTGCTCATCTCCTATATCCGCATATACCTCATTAAACACAGCCAGTTCAGAACCCTCAAATGCGGGTATATGAAGTCCTGCCTGTCCCATAAGAGTAAAGAGTCCGACCGTCTTTAACGATACTGTCTTACCTCCCGTATTGGGACCTGTAATGACCAGCATGGTAAAATCTTTTCCCAGATAAATATTTATCGGCACTACCTTCTTCTCATCAATCAGAGGATGTCTGCCCCTCTTGATATTGATGTATCCCTTATCGTTAAACTCCGGGATGCTTGCCTTCATACTCTTGGCGAGCAGTCCGCGTGCAAAGATAAAATCAAACTCTGCTATAGTGTCGATATTGTATTTCAGGTTTGCGGTTTCAGTGAAAAGCATGGACGAAAGTGTCTCTAAGACCTTTTCTATCTCTTCCTTTTCCTTGATCGCAAGCTCTCTTAAATCATTATTCAGTTTTACGACAGCCATCGGCTCAATAAATACTGTTGAACCGCTCGATGACTGGTCATGTACCATGCCTGAAAAACTATTCTTATACTCTGCTTTTACAGGGATACAGAATCTTCCGTCACGCATGGTGATCAGATTGTCCTGTAATATCAGCTTGTTGTCCTGTGAATTAATGATGGAGTTAAGCTGGTCCCTGATCTTATCATTAGTGGTCTTGATGGCCCGTCTAACACTCTTAAGACCGGCACTGGCATCATCTGCCATCTCATCCTCAGAGATTATGCATCTGAGTATCTCATGATTGATGGTCTTTAAAGGCTCTAAGAGTCTGAATCTCTCCGATAATGCATCATCCTCAGTGCCTTCTTCCTGCTTACCGTATGTCTTAATATGGTCGGTAGCGGTAAGCACCGAGCTGATATGCATGAGCTCGCCCATACCGAGACATGAACGTATTTCCAGTCTCTTTATTGATGCCCTGATATCATGTATTCCTGAAAATGACAGGCTGCCCTTTTTATATATTCTGTTAAGTGCCGCCTCTGTTTCCGACTGCCTGGTCCTGATCTCTTCGATATCCGAAGACGGCACCAGTTCCCGGCACTTTTCCTTTCCGAGCTCAGAGCCCGCAAAGTTAGTCAGTTTTTCTATGATTTTTGTATATTCTAATGTTCTTAATGCTTTTTCGTTCATTTTTATTTCCAAGAAAGCCGATGTAACTGCCCCACCGGATTAAGCTCCGAGAAACCGTTCTGCCTCAATGCCTCATACAGCACGATGGCTACGGAGTTTCCAAGGTTTAGGGACCTGATATCACCTACCATTGGTATCCTGATACAGTTTTCCTCGTTTTCCACAAGTATTTCTTCAGGGATACCCGCAGTTTCCTTGCCAAACATGATAAAATCATCAGGTCCGAAGTTCACATCGGTATATGTTTTATGTGCCTTAGTAGTAGCATAATATATTTTTGCTCCGGGATGCCTAGACAGGAAATCCTCATAGTTCTCATACATATAGTATTCAAGCTTGGGCCAGTAATCGAGGCCTGCACGCTTTAAGTGTTTGTCATCTATAACAAATCCTAAGGGTTTTATGAGATGCAGGGTCGAACCTGTTGCTACGCAGGTTCTTCCTATATTTCCTGTATTTTCAGGGATTTCCGGTTCATGCAAAACTATATTCATAATGTTCCTTTATTATTGATATTTCTTAACAAATCTTTCGATACGCTCGAGTGCTTCCTTTATCTTTTCGATGGAATAAGCATACGATATCCTCAGATATCCTTCACCGCTGTCTCCAAATGCGGTACCCGGTACCACTGCGACCTTTTCCTCCTGCAGGAGCTTTGTAGCAAACTCCTCAGAGGTCATACCCGTACCCTTGATGCAGGGGAATACATAGAATGCACCTCTTGCTTCAAAAGTAGGCAGACCAATACGTCTTAACTCATGGATAAGGTATCTTCTTCTCTGGTCATATGCCTCAGTCATCATCTCAACGTCCGGGTCACCGTTTCTCAATGCCTCTATAGCCGCATACTGGCTGGTGTTCGGTGCGCACATGATGGCAAACTGATGGAGCTTTATCATCTGCTTTATAATAACCTCAGGTCCTGCAGCATACCCAAGTCTCCATCCGGTCATTGCATAAGCCTTCGAAAAGCCGTTGACCACTATGGTCCTTTCCATCATCCCCGGCAGAGAAGCGATGGAAGTATGCTTCTCCCCATAGGTCAGCTCAGCGTATATCTCATCGGATAAAACAAACAGATCCTTTTCGATGATAACGTCCACTATTTTCTCAAGCTCTTCCTTTGACATAACCGAACCTGTAGGGTTATTCGGAAAAGGCAGGATCAGCACCTTGGTTTTATCGGTACATGCATTCCGTATCTGATCTGCCGTAAGTTTAAACTCATCCTCACCCTTAAGCTCGATGATCACAGGCTTTCCGCCTGCCATGATTATACAGGGTTCGTAAGATACATAGCTTGGCTGCGGCAAAAGGACTTCGTCGCCTTTTTCAAGCATAACACGAAGTGCGACATCTATAGCTTCGCTGCCACCGATGGTTATCAGAACCTGCTTCATCGGATCATAGCCCAAGCCAAAACGTCTCTTAAGATATTTAGAGATTTCCTCTCTTAATTCCTTTAAGCCGGCATTTGAAGTATAATGTGTCTTTCCCTTTTCAAGAGAATAAATACCCTCTTCTCTTATATGCCACGGTGTTTCAAAGTCAGGCTCACCCACGCCAAGTGAAATTGCGTCCTTCATCTCGGACACTATATCAAAAAACTTTCTTATGCCCGAGGGTTTAATCTCGGTTATTGTATTATTTAACGGATTTCTCATTTTCTTCCTCTATTAAAAATTCATCTGAATTCTCTCGTCATCACTTTCAAACTGCATGACAAGGCCCTGATCCTTGTATTTTTTCAATACAAAGTGTGTAGCAGTACTCTGGATGGACTCCATCGGTGCAAGCTTCTCAAACACGAACCTGGAAACCTCCTTCATACTCTTTCCGCGGATTATAACTGTCAGGTCATAGCCACCCGACATCAGATATACCGACTCCACTTCATCAAATTTATAAATTCTCTCTGCGATCTTATCAAAGCCCTGTCCTCTCTGAGGAGTAACCTTAAGCTCTATAAGCGCAGTAACCTTCTCATCTGAAACCTTATCCCAGTCGATAAGTGTCGGATATCCGCAGATCACCTTATCCGCTTCCATCTCCGCTATGGCTGTAGTCAGTTCTTCCTTTGTGCAGCCGAGCCTTATCGCCAGCTCATCCGTATCTATCCTTGAATCCTTCGCTATCGCTCGTAATATTTTTTCTTTTAATTCGTTCATATATAAATCCTCCTGTAAGGAACCGGTATATACCTGATCCCTCTGTAATCTATAAAAGTGTACAAATACTGCTACTATAACAATCTCATGGTTTGGTAAGATATCTTTCGGTGGGTCCTATAATAGTCCTCGCATTTTCCTTTGTTGTATAGCCTATTACCTTGCCAAGGATGCCGTCCGCTCTAAGAGCCTCCAGCACCTTTCCCGGCTCCGCAGCAGCTATCAGATATGCTCCGTTACTATCCGACTCATAAGGATTGATATCCTCAAAATCGCATAGTTCTATGGCAGCCTGGTCTATCGGAATATCCGCCAGATTAATCTTAAGCCCGGTGTCAAGAGATTCCCCGAGATCCCAAAGGGCACCAAATACCCCTGAAGTCCCGCACGGGAACACTGTGTAGTCCACAATTTTATCATGATCCACCTTCGATTGAAACAACCGGTCGGCGGCATTCTTCAGGTATCTTTCCGGATATCTTCGGGCAATGCTTTCTCTTTTCCCATCAAGTATCAAAAGCGCCATGCTGCTTGCCGCTTTCCCGACCATGATGATAGAATATTCTTTATAATTTGACATGATTCTTGTTTGAAATCTTTGATGCACTATGCTATACTATCATACGATAGAAGCAACCAACGGAATAACCAGAGCAGCTACTAAAGCCACAACGATGATTATTGTAAAGATCTTCTTTGTTTTTTTGCTGTAAATGTTCATGATTTCTACCTCTATTTTATTTTTTTGTTAAATATTTACAAAAGCTAAAACCTACAGAAAGGTTAATTACAAATGAAAATACCGGTTTTCGGTCTGGTCATGATATTTGTTATCTGGCTCGGCTATGAGATAAAAAAACATACCAAACAGGATAAAAAATCCACTGCCGACTTTTGGGAACGTGAACGTAAATCCGGCTTTGTCCCCAGAAAAAGCACAAAGGATATAACCTATATCACTGTCGATGAAAGCTTTCTCCCTCAAAACAGAGGTGAAGCCGACAGTGAAATAAACTCCCTGTGCAAGCGTATCTTAAGCTTCCGTGATAAGAAGATCACCGATCTTTCCTCTCTGTCCAATACAGAATTAAAGGAAACCTACGGTACCGCCAATTTTACTGCCTTATCCGAAGCCGACAACAATTTCACCGCTCTCGTCCCTCTGCTCGGGCGCCTGTGTGAAACGCTATACGAGGAAGGCCGCACGGCCGAAGCCGAAACCGTTGCCGATTACTGTGTAAGAAACCAGATCATGACCTATCCCGTACTGTATACTCTCGGCAGCATCTACAGTGAAATCTCTGACAATGACAAGCTGATTGGACTCATAAAGACCGCCGAAGAATCGGGAAAGTGTCAGCCAAGGACACTGGAAGCCCTTAAGTCCTTGTGATTTTTCGCCACCTATTTTTTCTTAAAATATCTGCAGTACTCACTCAGCCTGCATTCATTACATTTAGGTCTGCCCGATATACAGATATTCCTGCCATGGTCTATCAATTGAAGATTTATCCTTGACCAGTGGTCCTTGGGTATTATCTTCATCAGTTCAAACTCTGCCTTTACGGCATCGTCAGTATCTGTAAGACCTAACAGTCTTGATATCCTCTTTACATGTGTATCCACCACTATGCTGTCATCATGATAGATGTGTGTGCGGATAACATTGGCTGTTTTTCTGCCAACTCCCGGCAAGCTTGTGAGGTCCTCTATACTCCTCGGGACCACGCCTCCGAATCTTGTAAGCAGTTCCCCTGCGCATTCTTTAATGTGCTTTGCCTTGGACCTAAAGTAGCCGGCCGGCCGCACATCCTGTTCCAGTTCTTCTATATCAGCAGAAGCAAATGCCTCTAAGCTTGGATATTTCTTATATAAATCCTTTGTTATAATGTTCACCCTGGCGTCCGTGCACTGTGCACTTAGTATCGTGGCGAACAGCAGCTGCCAGTCATTCTCATGCTCCAGGAAACAGACTTCGTCAGGGTAAAGATCGTCCAGAGTCGCAAGGATGTTTTTAATCTGTTCTTTTTTCATGAAAGTTTCCTTATATCACGGATTGCTTCGCTTCGCTGTCGCAATCCTCCCACCACCTCGAATCTCGCAGATTTGTAACAAATCTGCTGCTTCTCGGTATTGGGGCATTCGATCGCTATGCAGCTTTGCTCAAGCAAGCTTGGCAAAGCTTTTAGCTCACTCATTTTGATATCATATCAGATATTTCGGCAAATTCTTCATTAATACACCCGAATGAGGCTTCATACGAAGTGTTATTACGCCCTGCTCGGGTCTGTATACGGATGCACTCAAGTCAAAGCCTTCATCCGATGTCTCCATCAGTCTCACAAATGCATCACTGTCTATTGCTCCGAGCTCCCATACCGGTATATCTACATTTTCCTGGGTTTCGTTGTTATTTATCGCTACTACAAATCTGTTTTCTTTATCAAAACGGCCGTAGCCTATGACTCCGTGTCTGCCGGCAAGGAACTTTAATGATCCTTTTTTCAGAGTGTCATAGTTTCTATGGAAACCTATCATCTCCTTGTGGAAACGGATAAGCTCCTTGTCTTCCCTGCCCCACGGATATGTACGTCTGTCATCAGGATCGGTCCAGCCGCAAAGTCCGGCTTCATCACCATAGTAAACTGTCGGAGCTCCCGGCCAGGTCATCTGTATCATAACCGCCTCGCGCATGACAGCTGGGCGTATGCCCTCGGAAGCTGCCGCAAATCCTGCCGTAGCCAGCCTGCCGCATTTGCCGTTAGTCCTTGTCATAAAACGTGAATGATCATGATTTGAGAGTTCATTCATGGCAGTCTGCAATGACTGGCAGTTCATCCTCGACATATGGTAGATCATGGCTCCGAAGAATGCCTCATGATTATTCAGCAGATCGGCACGATAGTGGTCACTGTGCTTTTCAAGTCCTGTAAGGAACCATGTAAGAGGCTCCATAAAGGCCTCATAATTCATGATGGTATCCCATTCACCGCCCTGTAACCATTTCCATGAAGCATCATAGTTTTCAGCAAGTATTATCGCATTGGGATTTGCTTCCTTAACCTCACGCCTGAATCTCTTCCAGAACTTATGATTATATTCCTCCGAAAATCCAAGATCGGCTGCAACATCAAGTCTCCATCCGTCCACATTATACGGATCCGATACCCATTTTCTGCCTATACCGATGATGTAGTCCTCCAGTTCCTTAGAGCCTTCGTAATTAAGCTTAGGTAGGGTCTTGTGTCCCCACCAGCCTTCATAGTCATCATTGTCCGGCCAGTTTTCTGAGTAGAACCTGAAGAAATTCCTATAAGGACTGTCAGCAGATATATATGCACCGGGCTCATAGCCCCTGTCCTTAGGATAAAGCTTTTGCTTGTCCATCCATTTGTTAAACGAGCCGCAGTGATTAAATACTCCGTCAAGTATAACCATCATGCCGCGTCTGTGAACCTCTGAAACAAAGGTTGAAAAGAAGCTGTTGCTGGCTTCAAGGTTTCTCTTGTCCGTCACACGGTTTCTGTATAGTGTGGCATGAGTATTGTCCGTATCCCCATTCGAAAGCAGATCACCTTCATCAAACGGTATCACAGTGAAGTGGGGGTCTATATAGTCATAATCCTGTATATCATATTTATGGTTGGAAGGAGAAACAAAAAGCGGATTAAAATATATAACTTCAACACCTAAATCCTGGAGATAGTCCAGTTTTTTAAGTACTCCGTTTAGGTCTCCTCCGTAAAATCTGCGTATGTCATCACATTCCGGATTTGAAAACCAGTTATACACCTTTTCTACAGGCTTCCCAAGATATGCATACTCATGGTCCAATACCTCATTCCCGCCGTTTCCGTTATTAAACCGGTCGACGAATATCTGATATATTACGGCTCCCTTAGCCCAGTCAGGCGTCTTAAATCCCGGCATGATCTTAAAGTTATATGTCATATCCAGCTCGTCAGTCACGCCTATCTGGTTATAATAATAATATTTCTCTCCGCTCCAGATAAGGAAATAATACTCAACATTATCCTCACCAAGGGTTACGGATGTTTCGAAATAATCAAAAAGGATATCCGACTCTGCTATACCCATCTGTATACGCTGGGCACCGATAACAAGTACAGCGGCAAATACATTTCCTCTGGCTGTCCTCAGCCTGATCCTGACAGTATCGCCCGCATCCGGCTCCGAAGGGATCCTGTACTCTCCTGTACCGTCGGAAAAAACAGCACGTCGGATAAATTCTCTCATCATATATCCCGTGCCCTGGCCCGTCATATTTTCGACCGGTGCATATACCTGTTCAGTTTGCACATTATGACCCAGTTCCATTTTTGTTACCGCCTTCTTTTATAACCCTATCTATATATAATACCACATCAACAGGATTCTTACAACCTCTTTTTTTCGGCTACTTTAGGCTTTTCCCGCCCTTTTTCCCCTCAAAATTAACCGTTTTATAACAATAAAAAAGGCAGGACTTTGAAATCCTGCCATAAACTCCTGATTTTATATCAGTTAGACTTGATAAACTTGTCATGGATAGCCTTTGTAGCCTGATCTGCATACTCCTGATCGATAAGTACGCTGATCTTGATCTCTGAAGTAGAGATCATCTTGATATTGATGCCTGCATCATAAAGAGCCTCAAACATCTTGGCTGCAACGCCTGCATTTGTTACCATGCCTGCACCGACTACGCTGACCTTGGCTACATTCTTATCCACATCGATCTTGTCACAGATAAGGCTTGTCTTTCTGTGGTTCTCCATTACCTCGATAGCCTCATCTACCTTATCCTCATCTACTGTGAATGAGATATCCTTTGTGCCGTCACGGCCGATGGACTGAAGGATGATATCCACATTGATTCCATGATTTGCAAGATGATTGAAAAGCTTGAAAGCCACACCGGGCTGATCCTGTAATCCTATAACGGCTATTCTGGCCGGTTTCTTGTCGCATGCAACGCCGCTGATGAGCATTTTTTCCATTTTAGCATTCTCCTTTACTACTGTACCTTCGTTTGTATTTAAGCTTGAACGTACCACTATCTGTACGCCGTATTTTTTTCCAAGTTCTACTGATCTGTTATGAAGTACTCCGGCACCGAGTGTCGCAAGCTCTAACATCTCATCATAGGTTATTTCATCAAGTTTTTTTGCATCGGGAACGATACGGGGATCTGCGGTATATACACCGTCAACATCGGTATAGATCTCGCATTTGTCAGCTCTTAAAGCTGCTGCCAAAGCTACTGCAGTTGTATCTGAACCACCACGTCCGAGGGTAGTAACATTATTGTACTTATCAAGTCCCTGGAAACCTGTGATCACAACAATCTTTCTCTGCTCAAGCTCTGCTCTGATCCTCTCGGAATCAATAGAAGTCAGTCTTGCATTTGTGTAATCACTGGTAGTATGCATAGCTACCTGAAATGCATTAAGTGATACTGCCGGTACTCCGAGCTCTGCCATAGCCATACACATAAGTGATACGGAAATCTGCTCTCCTACCGATACCAGCATGTCAAGCTCACGCTTCGGAGGCTTGGGATTGATGTCCTTTGCTTTTGCGATAAGCTCGTTTGTGGTTTTACCCATTGCCGAAAGAACTACCACAACATCATTGCCTGCCTTGTAATCTTCGATACAGCGATTGGCTACATTGTAGATCCTTTCTTTGTTTGCGACGGAAGAACCGCCAAATTTCTTTACTACTAACATTGTTTTA
>JAEEVK010000143.1 GCA_016287095.1 Lachnospiraceae bacterium | reverse complement strand
ATAATTACCCCACGACAGCCAAAGCACACCGAAGCACAGCATAAATGTACAAATAAACAGCACTGTTTTTCTAAACACCTCAATACGCCTCCCTTATTTCAGTTATAACAAATCCATTTAAAAGTACACTTAGCTTATATATTATAATTATGTCAATCATATGACATAAATGAAAATTATATTTGAATACAGAGCTGTCCCTCTATTTCCTTATTCCGAAATTGTTACCGTTTCACCGTCTGTCAGACCTTCCTTCGGAACAACTGCAAAGTACTGTCTGCTAATGCTGTCTATCCCTGATACTATGGCAACCATATCTTTAGTCTCGGGGATGTCTTTTGTCTCTATTTCTAATATCTCCACTTCAACTGCCTTTACCCTTGTATTTTCATTAAAGAAACTCTTTTGCTTATATATCTCATATACCTTTCCGTCACGGACGCAGTTTCTTTCAATGCAATTATAACTTTTATCTCCATATATGATAGTCTTAACTCTGGCGGTTTTTACTTTGGGGCAGATTTTTTCATGTATCTCCCTGCCTTTTACAGCCATTATGGCAAAAAAGACAAGGATTACTATTAAGAGAAACATCCAGAGATATTTGACAATACCTTTAATCTTCATCAGCTCCACCTATAATACTCCATACCTTTAAGCATATTCTTTTCCAACACCAGATACACAAGAAGCACCGGTAACAGGTATATCACGCATCCTGCAAAATATCCCTCTTCCCGTACGCTGCCAAGGACTGCAGACAACGGATATGCTTCGATATTCTTCGGCATATATATGTATGCCTGCTCCACTATGCTGTATGTTGCGCAGAATGTCAGCATAAAGAGAGTTGAAAGCATGGGCATCGCATACGGTATCACAATGGTTTTTAACAGTCTGAACACTGATTTGGATTCCAGGCTATATGCATCTATGATATCATCCGGCAGGCTCATCAGGCATTGCCTTATAAGGAAAACCGCCAGAGGCGAAAAGCTCATGGTCAGTATAAGGCTGACAGGGCTGTCTATCGCATTGATCCTTTTAAACAGGAGATACCCTGACAGCTGTGTGGCCTGAAAAGGCAAGAGCATAACCAGTATATAGATATAAAAAATGATATTCCTAAATTTAAACCGCACCTTTGCAAACAGATATCCCACAGGCAGTGCTATAACTACTGACAAAAAACCTGACAGCGCACTGTACCCTATAGTTCTAAGCGCATATTTAAAATATGAATAGTTATTGATAACCAGCTCATAGTACTGCCCGCCTTCGAAAGAACGCACGACAACATACAGTATCGGAGCTATGAAAACAGACAGTATCGCTACTGCGATCACTACAGGAATCTTTCTTATCATCTCAGCACCTGCCACATCAGTTATACTCACGATCTTTTCGGTACAATATCGCTACCGCTATCCCTGCCACTGCCACAAATATCACTGTAGCCGTAGTAAGGATCTCATAATCAAGCTTAGCAAAGTGATTGTTCATATAATTCTGCAAAAAGTATGCCCCTTCCGGCGGATAATCGGTTTTATAATATAAGTAGCAATCCTTATATATTTTCAGACTCTCCGCCATCGTCAATACCAGTGCAAACAACAGATTCGGTCTTATCGTCGGAAGGATTATTTTCGTTAGCCTTTTGACCGCTCCTGCGCCGTCAAGTTTCGATGCCTCTATCACATTATCCGGTACTCTCTGCATAGCAGTGTTAATGATGATTATCATCAATCCGCAGTTCTTCCATATAAATATGGCAAGTACGGGAACCTGTGCAAGGAATACGCCGGCCCCCTGATCAGGTATTTTATAGCTAAAATAAATAGGATCAAACACCATGGTCCAGGCAGATACCACTGCTGCAGAAGGTATGAGGAAAGGTACCAGCATTATTCCTTTTATCAGGGAGCTGTTTCTTAAAAACATCATAAGGCAGTATGAAACAACAACCGATACCAGCATTACTGACATACAGCCCGCCACAAGAAACACTCCGGTATTTCTTATGGCAAGCCTGAAGTATTCATTTTTCAGTACCTTCCCATAGTTTTCAAACCACACGAAAACCTTCGAGAAAATATCCGAAAGAAACGAATAATAAGTTGTCTCAAAAAATGGTGCTATATATATAACGCAGAATCCTGCAAGCCCCGGCAGAGCGAAGGGCAGCCATTTTCTTAATCTATTCATTCCGGAAGGCATCCTCTTTACGCTGCATTGATTTAATGGCGGTATCAAGATCTATATTTCCTTTGTTATACTCTTGTACTTCATTACAGAAATAATCGCCTGACAGCCCAAATCCTGAAACGACTGCATTACTGTTTATATCATATATGGTCTTGAATATATCCGATGTGGTATCATAATGCTCAGTGCTGTAGTCATCAAAATCCTTATACATCACTCCGCCACTGCCGTTCTTACGGATTTCTTCAGCGATTACCTCCAGAAGTTTCAATGCATTCTCTTTATTTTTACCATAAGGGTTAACAACAAATACTCTGGCTATACCCACGGACTGCTTATAATCTTCTGACAGTAAGGGTAATGGATAAATTTTCCCATTTTTCAGTGCATCATATTCGTTCTCAAAATTTTCTTCAATTAAAAAGCCGGTATTAAAAAAGTCATTTTCATAAACCATATGGAACAGAGTTGTTTCCGGATTTATCAGAAGTCTGCTCTGTATCACAGCCAGCCGATGCTCATTACCATTACTATCTTTATATGAATTTACAGCTTCTCCCATATAGGGGTGATTAGTAGACGGTCCGCCATACATTGTCCAACCGCTCCACATTGATTCCATATAATTCCTGAACATCGGATTATCATAGGATATCGCAGTTTTTTTATTCAGGCAGTTATCTGCATAATTACTCATAAGGATTTGTCCGTAATCGTAAGAGTATATAAATACTCCGTTTCTGTCTTTAATGGTTTTCAGTGCCTCCATCATAGAAAAATAATCCTTAAAGATGTCCTCGGAAAGACCTGCCTTTTTTATGTTTTCCGGGTATCCAACCATAACCTCGCCATATACAGATACCGGCATACCCCAGATATCTCCAGATGGTGTCTTAAAATAATCCGAGATACCATCAAAGTATTTTGCATTTTCTTCAATCAGTTTCTCAGAGTTATTTAACGGATAACACACGCCATCAGATGCGAGCTTTGCACAGTATGGCTGAGTGTATAGGATAAAGATATCCACATCCGGATCGCCTGCCATCAGCTTTATCATCTGCTTTTCTTCAAAATCCATCTGATCCATGTTTTCCGGTCTCGAGTATACTCCTACGGACATTCCCGAAAGCTTTGACATATCCTCAACACTCACGGGTAGATACCATGGTTCGTTAACAGCTATAACTACATCATTTTCTTCGTTGACATTCCTGGTTTCGCCGTTTCCTTTAGTAACGCTTCCGTTTTCTGTATCAAAGGAACAGATTTCCATTTTCTCTCTGTCAAGGAACAGAATACTCCTTTCATTGACATCCATGTCATATTGATGCAGTATCCCGAAATCATTTAACAAAGTACTGATTTTTCCGGATTTTAGATCCAGTGAGCAAAGAGTACGTGCATTATCGGGAGCATAATAAATCTTTTCTCCTATTACTACGGCCGCTTTTACATATCCCGCCTTCTGTATTTCCACAGAGAAAACGATCTTATCCTGCGAAGCATCAAAAACATCCAGCGAATAAGCCCCATCCCTGTAGGAATAAAGATAAATGTACCCTTTATGGTCATCACTCATAGTGATAATGCCCTGAATATCAAGTTCCTGTAATCCACCATTATCCAAAGACATTTTATATAGTTTTTCTCCATAATCGGTATATCCGTTTTCAGTTTCCGGCGTTTCTTCCATTCCATACCGGTCTTTTGCTACTGTCAAAATATATAGATTATCTCCCCTTACAGCCATCTCTTTTATCTCAAAAGCATCAATAACCCCGGGGAATTCCTTTATAAATTCATAATCTCGTGAATATACTTCTATTTTCTTTGAAAGTGTGTTGTAAGTATACAGGCAGTCCCTATCCGCATCAAAATACAGAAAATTGGAATAGTTAATATCCAGCAGTTTTCTGTTCTCCTGCCCCATCTTTATGTTGATATATCCCATTTTACCCGACAAGCTTAATGTATATATGAACATTTCCCCATAAGGACCTATCTCCATAGCATTGATCATGCTCTCATTTTCATTAGCATAATGCAGATTTTTTATAGTACCCGGAGTACTGTCTCCGGTTTTTTCAGGAAAATATTCCTCCAGATCCTTTTCTTTAATGCTTATGTCTTCTACTTTTTCTGACTTTTCTCCGGAATCGGGCAGTAAATCCTCCGAAGAACAGCCCGGCAGTACAAACAGTACCAAAGTGGATACTGCAAGCATTATGGCAGTAGCCGACATCCATACCGGTCTCTTTCTGTAATTTCTGATGCTTTCCACCCGTTTTTCTATGTCATTTTCTCCGAACGGAACCATACCGAGTCTTCTGGAGAAATAATCCCTCGATCCCGGTATACTGTTTTTAATAAGGGTAATGGCATAATCAGCTCTTTTTACAGGATCAAGTTTTCTTATCACCGCTTCATCGCATGCCAGTTCAATATCCCTTCCGAAAATGATGTACGAGATCCATACCCAAGGCACAAACCAGTATAATGAGAGCAGTACATAAGCTATAGCCTTAAACCAGTTGTCCTTTCTCCTGATGTGCTCCTTCTCATGGGCAAGGATATGTCCAATCTCTTCCTCTTTTACCGAATATCCCAAATAAATTCTCGGTCTGATGATACCAAACACGAAAGCTGAGCTCGTCATATCAGTTCTGTAAATATTTGAACCGCGCGGATCCTTTACAGATGTTTCAAGTTTTTTCCTATACACTAAATATCTTAAAATGCCATAACCAAGGAACAGGGACACTCCTGCCAGCCATACAAAGCCCAGTACGTTAAAAAGGCTTTTTGCTTTCTCCTTTGCAGACATTGCAGCATTATTTTTCGTCAATGCTTCAACCGCTCCGTCCCCCTGCAGTAATTTCTTTGCAGGGACTCCTGCCTTGTCCAATGATCTGTAATAGTTTTTATCATCACTACTGAACAGACTTAAGTTCCTGTCAAAATCTTCTGACAAAGATGGATCAAGCTCATAGTATTCGCTTGCACTAACCGTTATTGTATCCATAGAATCCTGTATAATTGATTTTTCAGTACTTTCTACGTTATCTTGGTTTTTATCCCCATCAATAACTTCAGTCAGGTTTTCTTTTCCAAATCTTTCTTCAAGCTCTGAAGATAAACTTTTTTCCTCTTTAGAATAAATGCTCTCTGCTACCTTATTTTCCAATGAAATGCTCGGCAATATTGACAGACTGCTCTCGACCGGCACAAAAAAAGCCAGCCTGAGTCCTACTAAAAGCCACAGTCCACACAACAGTGTCTTAGATGTCTTCCTAAACAAAAGGCGTATGATCAGGACTGCCGCTATCACAAAGCCAGAATATATCCCTATCTCAAGTATCCTGTTAAAAATATGCTCCATATTTAAGCCTCTCTGTTTCTGATTTCTTCTATCATCTTCATCATTTTGTCAAGATCTTCCTCATTGAACTTCCTGCTCCTCGTAAACGCTGCCAGGAAATCCGGGCATGATCCCCCGAATTTTGAATCAAGCAGTTCATCTATCTCCGCTACCTGAGCCTCATCTTCCTTCACCAAAGCCCTAACTACCGTGTTTTCATTTGCCAGGACTCCGCGTTCTTCCAATCTCTTTATAACAGTATATGTAGTGGTTTTTTTCCAGCCCAATTCCTCAAAACATATCTTTGCCAGTTCTCCGCTCTTTATCGGCTCATTCTTCCATAATATCTTGCAGAATCTGTATTCGCTTTCAAAAATCTTTGGTGTGCTCATGATATATTCCTCCGTATAAAAAATGTACTAATGCATTAGTATTGTTTGCCATCATACTAACACATTAGTACAGAATTGTCAACACTTGTTTTTGGAAAAACTGTTATTTCAAACAGTTATGAAGATAGTATTCAAATAATAATGACAAAAAAAAGCACCTCAAAACGAGATGCCTTTAATTATTCAAAAAAAGAGTTGCAACCTACGGGCGATGACCTTACAGGACACTTACCAAATTGAGGCGCTTTCCGCAGGATTTACCCTCAACTCACTTATATTATATCAGCATTTTTCAAAAAGTCAACAGATTTCAAAGATTAATTGATAAAATAATTAT
>JAEEVK010000142.1 GCA_016287095.1 Lachnospiraceae bacterium | reverse complement strand
AATAGCAATCCTATCAATCTATCCTATGGGAGCCGGTCAAGCGTAAGAAAGAAAATCCAGGATTATAATGATCAGAGAAAGTCAGATGGATTGATTGATGAATACAGCACATATGATCCCCAGTATCTCAAAATTCTTGAAAGAAATCTTGAATATGAGAATCACATGAAATATGACAGCTGGGATGATAAGGAAATGTACAAAGAGTTGTTTAAGATTATCGTTCAAACCGTATGTATCAAACGTGACAGCATAAACATAAACGGGACATCTTACCCTTATGAAGTCGTTAAATCACGATTTTTGAAGCTAAACTCGAATCACCTTGAATATGTTATGGACTGTATGAGGAAAACTACAACAAAGATCACAAACATCAGGGCTTATATGTTAACGGCACTATATAATTCAACTGATACCATGAACCACTATTATCAGCAGGAAGTACAGCATGATATGCGCAGGGACAGGGACTTCGTATCCGATACGGAGTATCTTGAGAAGATGAAGGAGAAATACGGAGGAGCCATATGATAAGCTTGGCAGAAAAACACCCTGAGCTTGAAGCTGAATGGGATGACTCCAATGCCCCTCTTACTCCATGGAATGTTTCATATGGCTCTAGCAAAAAGGTCAGATGGAAAGGAATATGCGGTCATACATGGGTGGCAATCATTAAGAACCGGGCTAGAGGTCATGGCTGTCCAATATGTACAGGAAACACGATTGAGGCCGGCATAAATGATTTTGCTTCACTAAGTCCTGAGATAGCTGCGGAGTGGTCAGAGAAGAACCATGACAAACCATCAAACTTTACTAACCATTCCCCGCATTTTGCCTGGTGGAAGTGCCGGAAATGTGGCTATGAATGGCAGGCAAAGATAGCTGACCGTGTTAAGAGAGGCTGTGGCTGTTCAAACTGTCTGGGCAGGGTATTTATGCCCGGAGTAAATGATTTTGCTACCGAACATCCGGATATAGCGAAAGAATGGTCAAAAAGGAACGGAAAGCTGAAACCCAATATGGTATGGTCTAAATCAAGGCTGAATGTCTGGTGGAAATGTAAAGTCTGCGGTTATGAATGGGAGGCTGTCATAGACAGCAGGATAAAAGGACACAATCCTTGTCCCTCATGTGCAGATTTGGCCGTAAATCCGGGTTTCAATGATCTGGAAACAGTTTGTCCGGAGCTTGCAGCTGAATGGGATTATGAGCTTAATAAAGGGCTTACACCGGATAAAATACTTGCATCATCAATGAAACCGGTATTCTGGAAAGACTATTACGGACACAGTTGGTGGACAAAGATATCCAGCAGGATGGCAGGAGAAGGCTGTCCCTATTGCTTACGTGATAATTATTATCTCTTCAAACTGAAAAGCATAGCCTACTATGCTAATAAGGCGGGTTTAAATATATGGTTTCGTGATCAAAGCGAGATAGGGATACCGCTTGAACTGTATATTCCTGAAAAGAAGGTAGCCATAGAGTTTTATGGTACAAAATTTGAAAACGGAGAGATAAGGCAGTTTGAGAATGGAAAGAATTGGGCCTGCCTAAATGCAGGAATAAAACTGATAAGGGTAATCCCGCCCGGACAGAAAGAATTCGATAACTGCATCTGTATTACATTGACCGAGGATACGATACACAGTTACAAATATGCGCTAAGGCATATCCTGAGGATAATAGGCATAATAGCAGATATCGACATTGAGAGAGATACAGAGGCCATAAACGGCACTGTACTGACGGAAGGAGTACATGATGAAGAATCTTATGACAAAGATAATACTACCGGCACTTGGAATACTACTTTGGCTGGCAATATGCTACCCCATAAGCAAAAGACCCGAAGGATTTAACTACTTCCTGTTCTGGATCCTTGCAGGATTCCCATTCGGAATACGGTTCATGTGTCTAAAGCTTGTACCAAAGAGCTATGGGCTTACAGGTGCAGTCGGAGTATTTGCCCTTAACGTTGTTATTGGAGCACTTGCAGGTGGAGTATTCCTACTTATGAGAGTGGTAAGGATAGTTGTAGATACCGTAAGAATTATATCTGGAAAAGAGGTGATATAGTGAACGGATACGATATTATGGGTGATGCATGCAGAAAGCTGCTTTATGGAACCAGGGAACTGCCTGAAGATGAGAAGATAGAATTGGAAGCTAAGATAAAAGCATATGATTTTCTTAAAGAGGCGGATGAAAGGGTTATATGTGCTACATTTGAAAGTACAGCGTTCAATGACATGATGAAAGGTTATGTATGTGCTGTTATGGCAGAATACAACCTTTCACATGAAATCCAGGCGGATATATTAGAAAAGTTTCAGGATAGTCTTGAAAAGCTGAGACCGAAGGATGCTTTAGCTGAGTGGGATCGGCATAAATCGAGATGGTTATCATAGTGAGATCTGTAAGGCACAGGCTTAAGAATAGATGCTTATCCCTGTGCCTTTTTTATTTGCAGAGAAAGGAGCAGAAAGAATGGAAGAAGAAGTTAACCAGCGAGTAGTATCGTTATCGGTGAATACCAGCAAGATGACAGCCGGAGTTCTTGTAAATACGATGAAGAATTTCCTTGTGAGAGAGCATCAGGCTCTTAACCAACATGCCGCTGAAAGGAAAGCACATGAGCATGGAAAAATGACCTTGAAAGACCTTATGGCACAGAATGCCGGGGCTGAAAGTGTTGTGATAAGTGATGATAACATAAAGTCGTTTGACAGGGTAGCCCGGAAATATAACATAGATTATTCCTTGAAGAGGGATAAAACACAGGATCCTCCGAAATACCTTCTTTTCTTTAAGGCACGTGACCGGGATACCATGATGACTGCGTTCAGGGAATATGTTCAGAAGAACGAGCAATACAAACAGAAACACCCAATGAAGCAGAAACTCAAGGAATATGAGGAGATGCGAAAAAAGCTGAATAAGCAGCGTTCTAAGGAGAAACACAAGCATCAGGAGCGTTCATTATGAGTGCACATGTTGATAAAAAGAAGTCTAATACAAAGGCTAAAGGTTCACCTAAAAAGAAGACGGAATCTGCTAAAAGGGGAAAGAAGAATCAGAGTAAACTTATTTACGATATGAAAAAGAAGCTGAAAAAGGTGCAGTTTTCAAAGGTTTTCAAGAAAGCTGTACCTTATCTTATTTTCGGATACTTCGGAAACAAGATTACTTACGCTTTTAGACTTACCACAGATAAGAATTTCTTTATGAGACTTGTCAAATGCCTGGGCAACCTTGGAAAAGCCTTCGAAAACATTTTCCCGAGTTTCAATGGATATGATTTGTTAGGTGGAATCGTAACAGGAGCATTGATCTGGTTGGTAGTTTATATAAAAAAGAAAAATGCCAAGAAATACCGGCGTGGTTATGAATACGGTTCAGCCAGATGGGGAACGGAAAAAGACATTGAGAACTTTATGGATACTGAGAATCCGGATAATAATATCATTATTACCCAGACAGAATCGATAATGCTTAATGGCAGACCTAAGAAACCTGAGTATGCAGTAAATAAAAATGTACTTGTAATAGGTGGTTCCGGTTCCGGCAAGACCAGGTTTTTTGTGAAGCCGAATCTGTGCCAGTGTCATTGCAGCTATATTTTGACCGATCCGAAAGGTACTACTTTGGATGAATGCGGAAAAATGCTTCTCCGTAACGGCTATAAGATAATCACGATAAATACGATAGATTTCAGTAAATCAATGCATTATAACCCGTTTGCCTATATCAAAAGCGAAAAGGACATTATGAAGCTTGTAACGATATTTATGGCCAATACCAAGAGTGAGAACAGTTCCGGCGGGGATCAGTTCTGGGAGAATGCTGAAAGACTTCTGTACATGGCTTACATAGGATACATTTATTATGAATGCATCGAGGAAGAGCAGAACTTCGGTACTCTGGTAGATATGATCAACGCATCAGAAACCAGAGAGGACGATGAAGAGTTCAAAAATGCTATAGATCTTATCTTCCAGGACCTTGAAGAAATGGAACCAGAGCACTTCGCAGTACTTCAATATAAAAAATTTAAACTTGCGGCTGGCAAGACCGCTAAATCTATATTGATTTCGTGTGCTACAAGGCTTGCACCATTCGATATAAAGGAGCTTCGGGAGCTTACTTCTTATGATGAAATGGAGATGGATCTGATAGGCGAGAGAAAGACGGCATTATTTATGATTATGTCGGATACGGACAGTACTTTCAACTTCATCATAGCCATGATGGAAGCTCAGATGTTCAATCTTCTGTGTGATATAGCAGGCAGTAAACATAACGGAAAACTGAAGATTCACGTCCGTTTCATCCTGGATGAGTTCAGTAACATCGGCAAAATACCGGAGTTTGAGAAGATAATCTCGGTTATCAGAAGCCGTGAGATATCTGCTTGTATCATCCTGCAATCAAAAGCACAGCTGAAAGCATTGTATAAAGACCATGCAGGCACGATAGCCGATAACTGTGATTCACAGCTATTCCTGGGTGGCAGGGGTGATGAAACCTTGAAGGAACTGTCAGGATTGCTTGGTAAAGAAACCATAGATATCCAGACAACATCGGAATCAAGAGGGCAGTCACCATCAAACGGAACAAACAATCAGCGTATGGGTAAGGAGTTAATGACACCAGATGAGATAGCTGTTATGAGTGGAAAGAAATGTATCTTTCAATTAAGAGGAGTGCGTCCGTTCCTATCGGACAAGTATGACATAACAAAACATAAACGGTATAAGCAGCTTTCAGATTATAGTGATAAGAATTTCTTTGATATAAAGAAGTATCTTTCAACAAACCTTGAAATGCAACCGGAACAAGAATTAGAAGTATACGATATTGGAGTTATAGAAAATACACCATAATAAAAAATTAAAGGAGATATATAAAAAATGAATAACTTAAGATCACTGGACAAGATAATCAATGAAGAAGTAAGGATAACTGTCAAAGTCGAATTAGCCCCTTTTAGTATTAAAGGGGATAGGATTGTGAGGTATGGATGTACTCCGGAGGATGTATATCGGATTATATGGACTTGTGTTAATCCTGAATGGATTAAAGCCCAAGGAGAGAATGATGAAACAGAATTGTGCCGTGATACGATTGCAATCGCAGAAATCAGGGCGGTAAACTTTGAATCATTTGACCAAGCAATAGAATATATGGATGAGTGTACACAGGAAACATATGACGAAGCCTGCATTGCCGAGATGTATTATAAGAGATATCCCAAAAGATGTGAGAGCTTTAAGGAAAATTATGGTATCTGTAGAGAAATTGGGATATATGACCTGCACACGTTGTATATTTCTCCAAAATATCGTGGGAAAGGTATTGCAAACATAATCCTCCTGCAGTTACCGGAACTTCTGAATCAGCTTAATCTCATTCCTGGAATTATCACAGCATATATTAATCCTTTTAAGCGGCAGGATATAGAGCTTCCTAATGATTCGGACTGTAATCCAATTGATGAAGCTTTTGATAATGATGAGATGATGGAATACAGCAATCTTGAGACAGAAGAATCAAAACGGATGGAATTAACATTAAGAAGAATATTTGAAGAATGCGGATTCAGCAATATAAAAGATAGATATTATGTTGCTTCAACGGAATATATTTCTAAACGAGCACAATCAAAAAAAGTCCTTACAAAATATGTGTGTCGGACATGGGAGCATGAATGAAAATGAAAAGTATTAGAAAACTGAATAGGGTTCAAATAAAATATATAGCCATAGCTGCAATGCTTTTGGACCATTTGGCTGCATTCTTGCTGTCACCGGAAAAATATCCGGGCTTGATAGTCTTATACATAATCATGCGGACTATCGGCAGAGTAGCAGCTCCGGTGATGTTTTACTTCCTCGTGGAAGGCTTTACGCATACCTCATCAAAACGGAACTACTGTCTGAGATTACTGAGCTTCGCTATACTGTCGCAGATACCATACTCGTTATTGAGGTATGGCAGTGTAGCATCGGGCGACTTGAATGTAATGTTCACACTTTTATTCTCGTTCCTGATGCTAATGGTAGTGGAAAAGACATCAAAGCAGATAATAAAGGGAATGGCTGTATTCTTATTTATATTTACCAGTGTCTTTTCAGACTGGGGACTTATCGGACCACTCATGACATGGCTGTTCTATGTAAACAGATCCGACAGGAAAAAGCAGGTCAGGGATTATCTGCTGATAGTAGGCATACAGCTGCTTAGTGCAGTGCTTTTCATTATCTGTAATACACAGAGTTGGTACGAAGGTAT
>JAEEVK010000141.1 GCA_016287095.1 Lachnospiraceae bacterium | reverse complement strand
CGAACATAATCTGTTTGTTCTGGCTTATGGCACGGTGTATGTCATCTACCACGTAGTAGATACACTCGTTCATGGTCTTTACACGCCCCTGTACCACTACCTGGCGTTTGAGCTGTGCTGCTTCGTAGTCGCTGGCCATGCTGGTGAGCTTCTTTATGAGTTCGTTGGACTTCTTTTCGGTGATGAACTTTGATGACTGGACCGCATCTACCAGGAGCTTCAGTTCCGCTATGTCAAACTGCTTGCTGCCGACATGGTAGCGGTAGCTTCCGCCGATCTGCTCTCCTATGACATCTATACCCAGCACACGCAGTGCCTCCAGGTCATCATACAGGCTCTTGCGGTCTGCTGTACATCCGTATTCAGCGAGCCTCATCTGGATTTCTTTCATGGAGAGGCCATGCTCGTCATCTGTCTTTTCCGTCATGATACGGCTCAAGTAATATAGTTTGAGTTTCTGCTGCTTTCCTTTAGGCATCTGTCGCACTTCCTCCCGATCTGTTTTTGGGTATAATACCCCTATATAATATGCTTATCGACATTTTTCAGAGGGAAGTTTATAGCACTACCGGTGTAGACTTTCAGAACCTGTTATTTTTCGAATCCGTCACGGCTGCAACGCTTGAAATATGGGCATGTAAGACATATTTTGTCACAGTAAATATTGTTCCCTTTTATCATCCTTTTGAGCCAAAACAGTAACTTTTTCATACTATTCCTCCTGTTAGTTTTTCACTCCTATGATACACCATCTGCCTGACCTATAAAAATACCTGCCATGGCGATCCGGGACGAAAAAATCCCCCGACTTATCGAGGGATGGGTTAAGGATGATCCTTGTTTTATTCTGTTATGAGGTTGCGGACCTCTACCTTCTTTATCTTTCCTGTGGTGAGGTATGCAAAGCCGAAGTAGCTGACTGCTACTGCCACTACGGGGAGGAATACTGTGATAAAGCGGTATTCGATCACAAATTTTGCGATGCCCATGCTACGTAGCAGCACTGACAGCAGTTTTTCCGAGAATGCTATGCTGAGTGTTCCGCCTATTATTATCCCAAAGAATGCTACTATCAGGAATCTGACGGCAAACTGCAGTCTGAGGTTTCCGGAGGTAAATCCCAGGGCTTTATATATGCCTATGTCTGCCTGTTCCCTGGCAAAGGTCTTGGTGCATACCATGGATACGACTACCAGTGCAAAGATGATGGATATGGCATAGATGACTGCTTTTATGGCCCCCGAGATCTCTACAAATAATGAACTTGATTCTCCGGGCATATATGTTTTTACCTGGCAATCTTCTATCAGTTCTGCTTCAAGGCGGTCCTTGATCTCTGCTGCTTTTTCTGCATCCTTCAGTTTGTAGCCTGCCCAGTGTATGGCAAATTCTTCGAGCAAAGTCCTGGCTCCATCACCGGTCATGCCGAAGATCCTGCCTGTGTCCTGCAGTCCGGTGCAGTATCCCGTGATCACGAAGTTTCCGCTTTTTCCTTTATAGGATACTTTCAGTTCATCGCCTATCTTGTAGCCCATGTCTTCTGCGTATATCTCGCCTACGACAATTTCGTTTTTATAGCGCGGTGCTCTGCCTTTTGTTATGGTATAGGCTTCTTCGTCTTCGCTTACGATGCAGGCTACCTGTTCGCCGGCCAGCAGCATATATCTGGTTGACGTCCTGTATCGTTCGGATATTTCGGTGTATTCCTTTATCACTTTTTCTGCCAGGGCCAGCTGCTCGTTTATGATCTTGGTATTTTCCAGGGTATAATCCAGCGGTAGGGTTATGGCTATGTTTTCAGAGGTGGCTCCCATAGCTCTCTGGGCATTTTCCGAAGATACTGCGTCCGTCATGCCTGTCATCGTGAGCAGGAAGAATACGAGTATTGAGGCTATGGCTATCGATGCTGCATACCGGCGTTTTCCCGATGTAAACTGTCTGAGTGCCAGACTGCCTGAGAGGAATCCGCTCTTTATGGGGGTATTCAGTCTGCTGTCGAAATATACCTCGCTGCGTCCGCTCTGCAGTGCCCTGATGGGTGAGATTTTGCCTACTTTTCCGGATACCAGCATGATAAAAGCTGCCGAGAGGATGAGGATCCCCAGTATGATGCCAAGGCTCGGCAGTATCTGCAGTCCTCCGTTGATCTTCATGCCTACTATCGGTTCAAATGCTCCGTTTAACAGTCGGCTCACCGGATATGCGAGTATTACGCCGAGTATTGCTCCGATGGTCTCGGCCAGCATATACTGTCCAAGGAATACGAGTTTTAATCTCCCGCTGTCAAAGCCCTGGGCTTTCAGTATGCCAAGATCTACGTAGTTCAGCTCTATGCTTGATGATATGCTGTTTGACATTACGATAAATACTATCACTGTGAGTATTAACACAAATGACAGGAAAATGTTAGAGATTATGTCAGGCATCAGTCCCTGATAGTGCAGGCTTTCGGTCCTGGTGATTATGCCGGATGCGTAGCTGCCGAGACTTACTTCGCTGTTGAGGATCGATGCAAATTTACTGTCTGTGTAGTCGGAGTCATCGACCTGTGTTATATAGACTGTTTTAAACAGGTCATCCACTGCCTCGGGGTCGGTGGCTGCGGCTTTTTCTCTGGATGCGTAGAGGTTTTTAAAGTCCTGTTCGCTTAAGAATATTGCTTTAAATCCCATAAATGAGCTGCCGCAGGCGGGTTCTTCTACGAGTCCGGCTATTTTGTATGTGTATGTGTCTTCATTAAATATGATGTTGATCGCGTCTCCGACGTTTGCTCCTTCATTTTCCGCCATGACTCTGGGGAGGTATATCTCTCCTGCTTTGAGCTCGGGGATCTGTGCTAAGTAGTCGGTGTTTTCTGCATTCCACATCCTGTCGATCCTATAGTCGATCTGCGTTATGCGGATGTCGAAGGTGCCTTTTTTGCCGTTATCGTATGTGTATTTCCAGGGTGCCAGTGCGTCCCTTGTTTCTACTTTTTTTACCAGCGGATGTGCTGCTACTTCGTCGAGCATTTCGTCGGTTAGGTATTTGCTGCAGATGTTTAACGATATGTTGCTGTCATATACGCGGTCGTATGCCTTTTCTATCGAGCTCGGCACGTTTTCTTTGATGCTGGCTATGGTGGTTATCGACAGTGCTATGATGAGCATCAGCATGATGATGCTTTTGAATGAGCCTTTTTTGTGGCGTATGTTTTTTCTTATCAGTAATATGATGTCCATTATTGCCTCCTTTTACCAGTGCATGGAGGCAAGCCATGAGTTTACCTGGGTTTCGCGGTTTTTCTCAGTCTCCTGGGTAAAGGGAGGCAGGGTGAGTTCTCCGATAATCTTACCGTCTTCGAGGTAGAGCAGTCTGGTAGCTCGGAGGGCAGCACGCAGGTCATGTGTGACCATGAGTATGCTCTGTCCTTCCCGGTTACAGAGGGTGAACAGGTCGAGTACTTCTGTGGTGTTGCGGCGGTTGAGTGCTCCTGTGGGTTCGTCTGCGAATACGATGGCTGGGGAATTGATGAGTGCTCTGGCTATGGCACATCTCTGCTGCTCTCCGCCCGAGCATTGTGAGGGGAGCTGGGTTTTTATGTTCCGTATGCCCATTTTTTCGAGGAGTTTATCTGCTTTCTCGTTTACTTCTGCGGATGAGCGGTCTTTGTTCAGATATCCGGGTACTGCTACGTTTTCAAACAGTGTGAGGTTGCTGACTAGGTTTATCTGCTGGAATACGAAGCCGAGTCTGGTGTGACGTAGCTTTGCGAGTTCGCGCTCGTTCATTTCGGTGATGTTTTTGCCTTCGATCTCTACTCTGCCGGATGTGGCCCGATCCATCCCGCTCAATGCATAAAGCATTGTTGATTTTCCGGATCCCGATGAGCCCATGATGATAGTGAAGTCGCCTTCGTAGATTTCCAGGTCGACGTTTTGTATGATGTGGACCTGGCCTCCGTTGTGGGCGAAGCTTTTGCATAGGTCTTTGGCTGTTATGATGGCTTTTTTCATGATTTAATCTCCTGTTGTAAATCTTTGTACAATGAGATTATATTATGGAACTTATTAAGAAGTATTTAAGAGATTTAATTTTTTTGGGGAAGGCTTACCGTCACTTTTAGGCCGGGGTAAGTGTTTTGGAGTTCGAGGGTACCGCCGGTCTGTTCGGTGATGTATTTTACGATGTACAGGCCGAGGCCGGAGCCGTTTTCGCTGCCGCTGTTTTTGCCTCGGTAAAATTTGTCGGTGATGAACGGCATGTCTTCATCCGGGATACCGCTGCCTTTGTCTGCGAAGGTGATTTGGACGCAGTTGTCGGCTTTTGTCATGGAGATGTTTATATCTGTCTTTCCGTATTTACGGGAGTTGTTGATGAGGTTTTCGACGAGCTGTGTCATCCTCTTTTTGTCGGCTGTAACTACGGGTGAGAAGTCAGGCTTTGTGAATATGACGTCTTTTTTGTCTGCGGTGATGTCTTCTATCGTCTGCTCCATGAAGGGTACGAGTTCGAATTCTTCGGTTTTTATCTCTATCCTTCCCATTTCCGAGAGTGAATGGAGCAAGAGGTCGTTGGTGAGTGCTGTTACTTCATCGCATTTTTTCATCAATACCTGCAGATATCTGGTCCTGCGCTCGGGCGAGCTGTCCATGTTGGCTTCGAGGCCTTCGGCATAGGCTCTGATGGATGCGATGGGGGTTTTTATGTCGTGGGACAGCGTGGCGATGACGGTTTTGTTGTTTTCTATGGCTTCATGCTCTGCCATCCGGGCGCTTTTGATCTCTTTGCGCATGCTGTCAAAGGCCCAGGTGAATGCTCCGAAGTAGTTGGTGCGCTCGTATTTTAACGGCACGTCAAAATTGCCCTTCGATATCTCTGATGCGAAGTCTTTCATCTTGTCGAAGGGGCGCAGTATCCGGGTATATACATATATAAATACGGTACATATGCAAAGGACTGATAATATGCATATGATGATCGCCGTTTTTGAGGTTGTGTTAGTTGTGAAGGGGGCTCTCAAGTTTTGTTGGAGTTCTGATATTTTCTGCTGAGCCTTTGCGGTTTCGCCCATTTCTATCAGCTGGGATATCTCGTTTGCGTCGACTATCTGTTCCGAACGTGAGTCTGCGGACTCTGCGGAGCGTGTCAGCAGTGTCGCTATGACGGTTATGCCTATGATGAGGCAGCTAAAGATTATTGTGATCTGTATTATCTTCGATTTCAATTTTTCGTCTCCAGTATATAGCCCATTTTGTATACGGTTTTGAGATACTTTGGCTCTGCGGGGTCGTCTTCGAGTTTTTCGCGCAGCCATCTCATGTGTACTGCCAGGGTCGTGGGTGCTACTTCCGAGAATGCGCCCCATACTTCGCTGAGCAGTTTGTCTTTTGCGATGGCGGTGTCGGGGTGTTCGCAGAGATAGCTAAGCAAATCAAATTCTTTTAGGGATAGGGTTACGTGGTTTCCGTTTTTAGTGACGGTCCGGGCTCCTATGTCCACCGATATATCGCCGAATGTTACTGTTTTTCCGGTTTCCGCGAAGCCGTATGTCCTGCGCAGGAGTGCGTTTATCCTGGAGAGCAGTTCCCGCAAAGAGAACGGTTTTGCTATGTAGTCATCTCCGCCTATGTCGAGTCCCGATATCCTGTCGGTTTCGCTGGTGCGGGCGCTGGCGAATATGACCGGCACCTCGCTCATGCGCCTCAGTTCTTTGCAGACGTCGAAGCCCAGGGCATCCGGCAGGTTGATGTCCAGCAGTATCAGGTCAAATCTTTTGTTTGTGAGTATGTCAAATGCGGTTTTGCTGTCGGGTGCGAGTGTCACTCCATAGCCCTGATCCGTGAGCATGTCGGATATGATCATCGACAGGTCCGCATCGTCGTCGATTATAAGTAAGTTGCGTTTGGGTTGCATGGGTTTGTGCCTTTCCGTGAGGTTTATTAATTTCTGTGGCTATTAAATTATGCACTTTTTTAGAGTTCATGTCAAGGGTTGACAATACAGAACCGGTCCGGGTCGTCACCATCCCATGTTGCTGACAGTTCCTGTCACCGGGCGCAAAAAAGCTACCCTCATCGGATAGCTTTTTGGTCGTTTAACGTTTATCATCAATCAAGTGTTTCAACTGTATGTGTACCGTCATTTTTATTGCTCATATCCTGCGAATTCTTTAAGCTGTAGAATTCCGTAGAGGGCAAATTTAGGCTTAAGTATTTCATTATAGAAAAGCGGTTTATATTCTTTTCTCCAAGACATTGTATCTGTTATGCCCCAGAATGTAAGGGCATCCATTTTTACTTTTCCTGAATCAACTCTTTCAAAAATTCCTTTGATGAGGTCATAGTAGAAACGTCCCTGCTTTTTCAGATTCTCTTCATTGCCTGGAAGAGGACTCTGATA
>JAEEVK010000027.1 GCA_016287095.1 Lachnospiraceae bacterium | reverse complement strand
TGCATTGATCATCTTATCATAGAGTTGTTTGTCAACAAATGCCCATGCAGCCTCAAGATGCTTAGGATTGTTTGTAAATGTATATGTGTCAAAAAGTACATCGTTCATTCCGCCGTACTCAATATCCAGTACCTGACGATGTGTCTTTTCATCCCAGCTTGAAGTCCTGCCGTAGGTCCAGTCGGAAAGAGATGAAAGAACTTTAAGAGCAGTAGCCTTTGTTTCTTCAATGACTTTTTCGGAGGCTGTATTGTAATCTGCTATGGTAGCAGGCATCTTTACAACTGCAAGTAATCCTTCATAAATCTTGTGCAGTGTATACCACGGTACCCAGGACTCTTTGATAAGATCGGTTTTGCCATGCTCTACCATATCAAACTGAAGCTCGACATTATTTTTATCCTGTATTACCGCACCGAAGATAAATCCGGTCCCTAAAGCATCCTGACATTCGTTCAGCCCTTTTACTATATGGGTTATGATGGAAAGAAGCTTATCCTTTTGTCCCTTGGTAGAGTTGCCAGATTCAAATGCATAAACACATGCTGCAAGATAGTGTCCGAGTGTATGTCCGCCTATGAGCATATTTTCCCATCCGCCGTAACGGGTAAGTCCTTCTTTTTCAATACCTGCAGTCTCATAAAAGCCCGCGAGCAGCTTTTCTGTATCGAGCGAGGTGAGATATTTAACTTCCTTCTCGAAAGCATTAATAAGGTAAGCATCGGTAAGCTTAACAGAAGTTAACGGGTAAAGGGTGTACTTGGTGTTGATCATTTAGTGCCTCCTTAGGTATATTAATGTTATTTGTAGTGTAGTTAACAAGTTCAATCTTCTTTATGTAAACATTATAAAACAATATCCTTCACAATAAAATACTAAAATGTTGCATTTGGTGTGAAAATGTTATATGATAGGTCGTAAGGAGGGGCCCGACATGAAATGTCGGGAAGATTCCTTATGACACGGCTCCGCCCCGAAGGGGTGGAGTATTATATGGTGGGGGTAGGATTGCGAGAGTTTCGAAGAAACGGAGCAATCCGTGATATCATAGAAGGAGTTCGAAATGGAAGCTATCTATATTAATTTACGCTCCGGCTTCAACTACCACTGGAGCGGCCGTTTTATTGCACCAAATGATAACTGGATACATATGACTAGGGAGCTTGTGGACTATGAACTTGTATTGGTCACAGAGGGTACCCTATGTATTGAATGTGACGGTGTGGATTTTAGAGTAAACGAGGGAGAATACTTGATCATGTCACCTTCAAAGATACAGAAGGGGACCAAATCAGGTTACTGTTCCTTTTATTGGGTACATTTCGATGCCGAAGAATTATCAGATGTAGATAATAATGAGCGCTTGATTATACAGAGACAGGCACCTTGTAAATACAAGGAGCGTGTAGTTATCCTGCTAAAGGAGCTTCAGGACTCGGATAAGCGTTACAGAGATCAGCATCTTAACAACTACCTGACCGGAGCTTTGCTGATGGAGATAGCTCTTCAGACAAAAGAGAGTGCAGTAACTAAAGAGCTTCATTCAAAAGAGCAGTTAAACTCCGACATAAAAACATTTATATCCTGGCATATATCCGAAAGCCTGAGAATAGAGGAGCTTGCAAGGTATTTTGAGTATAATGAAAAGTATCTTACAACATTCTTTAAAAAGATGAACGGAGTACCACTGAAACAGTATATTTTAAAGGAAAAGATTGAGTATGCCAAGTCGATACTGACCGAATCCAACACCACTGTGTCAGAAGTGGCATTCTCTATAGGGTTCTCGGATGTACATAACTTTTCCAATGCTTTCAAGAACATAACGGGTATGGCTCCGGGAGTATACAGAAAGCAGTATGATCAGCATAGTTTATTTGATAAATAAATATAACAAAATATAAAAAAGTAGTTGACAAATCAGTAAAGGCGGTATATACTATCCGAGGTGTAAAGAAAAAAACTTTACACATGGTTTCGAGTAAAGTGTTTAAAACTGTGATTTCACAGACTACAGAATATATGAGTACAGTAAATGCTGATGATGCTTTAAAAGAGATAGTCGAGCTTACCAGGCTCTATGATGTTTACGGACCTCTTTTGAGCGACCATAAGAAAGAAATATTTGAAAGCTATGTCCTTGATAATTATTCGCTGGCCGAGATAGCTGAGCAGGTAGGTATCAGCAGACAGGGAGTAAGAGATATAGTGAAACGATGTTCCAAAGAACTTCAGGAAGCTGAAGACAAGCTCGGGTTTTTGAAAAAGCTGGACAGAGTTTCGGAGATTGTAGAAGAAACAAAAGAGAAAAACAGTAATATTGAAGTAAGTAAAAAGTTAGAAGAGATTTCGAATCTGATATCTTCTTAATTGGTTTATTATAGAAGGGATTACAGGATGGCATTTGAGTCATTAAGTCAAAAATTACAAAATGTCTTTAAAAACCTGAGGGGTAAGGGCAGACTCTCGGAGGCCGATGTTAAGGCAGCCATGAGAGAGGTAAAGATGGCACTGCTTGAAGCGGATGTTAGCTTTAAGGTAGTAAAGAGCTTTATTAACAGTGTTACCGAACGTGCCGTAGGTCAGGATGTTATGAATTCCCTGACACCCGGTCAGATGGTTATAAAGATAGTTAATGAAGAGCTTACTGCACTGATGGGCAGTGAGACCACTGAGATAGAGCTTAAGCCCGGTAACGAGATAACCACCATCATGATGTGTGGTCTTCAGGGTGCCGGTAAAACTACCATGGCAGCTAAGCTTGCAGGCAAATTTAAGTCAAAGGGCAGAAAGCCTTTGCTTGTAGCCTGTGATATTTACAGACCTGCTGCTATAGACCAGTTGAGGATTAATGCCGGTAAGGTAGGCGTTGATTTCTTCGAAATGGGTACAAGCCATGCTCCTGTCAGCATCGTAAAGGCTGCTTTGGAGCACGCTAAGAACAATAACGAAAACGTTGTGATCATAGATACCGCCGGCCGTCTCCACATCGATGAGGAGATGATGGAAGAGCTCATTACAGTTAAGAATGAGGTCAACATCGATCATACGGTACTTACTGTAGATGCCATGACCGGTCAGGATGCGGTAAATGTAGCCGAGACCTTTAATTCAAAGCTTGAGATCACAGGTGTTATACTTACAAAGCTTGACGGCGACACCCGTGGCGGTGCTGCACTTTCGATAAAGCATGTTACAGGAAAGCCTATACTGTATATCGGTACAGGTGAAAAGCTCACAGATGTTGAGCAGTTTTATCCTGACAGAATGGCTTCACGTATTCTTGGCATGGGTGATATCCTTTCACTTATCGACAGAGCTGAAGCTATTGTAGATGAAGAAAAGAGCAAAGAACTTGAGAAGAAGCTTCGTAAGGCTGAGTTTGATTTTAATGATTACTTAGATCAGATAGCTTCCATGAAGAAGATGGGCGGTCTGTCCAAGATCATGGAGATGCTCCCCGGCATGGGTATGAATGTCGGAAATGTCCAAGATGCCGATATGAGCGGCGGAGAAGCTGCATTAAAGCAGGCTGAAACCATTATCGGTTCCATGACAAAGGCTGAAAGAGCCAATCCCGATCTGCTGAATGTCTCACGTAAGAACAGGATAGCAAGGGGATCAGGTGTTGATATCGCAGAGGTTAACCGCTTTATCAAGCAGTTCAACGAGACCAAGAAGGTCATGAAGCAGTTCTCGGGAGCTATGAAGCCCGGAAAGAAAGGCTTCAAGATGCCGTTCTTCGGCAAAAACAAAATGTTCTAATGACTGTTCGGTAATATCGAATCAGTATAAATAGAAAAATTTAATTAGGAGGTGAATATACAATGGCAGTAAAGATCAGATTAAGAAGAATGGGTGCTAAGAAGAACCCTATCTATCGTATTATCGTAGCTGATGAGAGATCACCCAGAGATGGTAGATTTATCGCAGAGATCGGTACTTATGATCCTAATCAGGAGCCTGCAGCATTCAAGATTGATGAGGATGCAGCAAAGCAGTGGTTAAATAATGGCGCACAGCCTACTGACATCGTTGGAAAGCTTTTCAAGAAGGCCGGAATCGAAAAATAATCTGAGAGGTGATAAGCAGTGAAGGAATTAGTTAGAATTATTGCTACATCACTGGTAGATCATCCGGAACAGGTAGAGGTAACCGAGACAGAGACCGAAGAGCAAGTTACGGTCTCACTCAAGGTTGCGCCGGAGGATATGGGAAAGGTCATAGGAAAACAGGGCCGTATTGCTAAGTCCATACGTACGGTTGTCAGGGCTGCCGCTGCTGCAAAGGATGACAGAAAAGTTGTAGTAGATATTGTGTGATCCGCACAATCAGGGCGGACTCGCTGAGTCTAGTCTTTATGGGCATGTCTTTTTAAAGGACATGTCCTTTCTTTCTCTTAGCGGAAAGATATTCTGTCATCCTAAAGAGAATCTTAACAGGTAATGTATTGTATAAAGTGAATCAGTCAAAGGAAAATATGGAAAACGATAACAGATTAAGAGTGGGTGTGATAACCTCACCTCATGGGGTTCATGGAGAGGTAAATGTTTTTCCTACCACGGATGATCCTCAGAGATTTAAAAAGCTTAAGAAAGTATATATTAATAAGAAAAAAGAAACTTTAGAATGCGAGATAGAGAGCGTAAAGTTCTTTAAAAACATGGTTATCTTAAAGTTCACGGGTATGGATGACCGTAATGAGATTGAAAAATACAGGCAGTGTGATCTGCTGATAGATAGAGAAGATGCCGTAGATCTTGGTGAAGATGAGTATTTCATCTGTGATCTGATCGGGTTGGATATAGTTGATGAAGAAGGAAATAAGATCGGTGTACTGCAGGACGTTATGACTTCAGCAGCCAATGATGTTTATGTGGTTGAGAAGAATGACGGTAAGGAACTGCTGATACCTGCCATCAGGGATTGCATCTTAGAGACGGATCTGGAGAAGAAAATAATTAAGGTACATCTTCTTCCGGGCTTATAGAATGGAGAATATAGGTGAAAAAGAAAATTATATTTTCTGCTATGCTGGTCATGAGCGTAATGCTAATTTCAGCATGTACTTCGGATAACAATGATAATAAAGTAACAGATGCGCCTCAAACGACTTTGACAGAGTCCATTACAGAGACTACTTCTGCACCCACTGAGGCAGAGGTTACAGATACGCCGACAATTACCGTGGTTGAGACCAAGGATACACCCACTCCTACAGAACCTGAGGTTACAGATGCGCCCACACCTACAGAGCCTGAAATCACTGAGACACCTGCACCTACAGAGCCGGAGACAACAGATATACCTATAAATATAGAAGGAGAAGAAGGTATGCCTATAGGGAAATGGTACGATAAAAATGGAAGTACTGTTATAGAATTTGTCGGCAATAAAATGTATGCGACCTGGTGGAGTGGCATGGAGACTCCTGAAGAGTTCGATGTTGCTATTGAAAAAACAGGGGATGTAACATATATCTATAATGCAAGCGGTGAATACGGAAAAAGCTTTGGTATTATGTCCCAGCTTGAGATAAATGAAAATGGATATCTCTATGCTTACGAAGAAATACTTGACGGAGAGAGTCACAGTTATAAATTTGTACCTGAAGACAAGATCGAAGAAGAGCGTGCAGTAAAGGACTTTTCAACCGATATGCCCAAGACTATAGAGTCAAGAGAGATTAAAAGTTTTGTACTGTGCCTGAATCATTATAATATAGAAGGTTTAGGTGAAGGAACATACTCATGGGAGATAAAAAAGAACGATGATGGCAAATATGAATCACGTTTTGATGGTATGGGTCCTTCATATGTAATTATCCAGTACAGTCAGGAAGTGGACGATGCCTTTATGGAAGGAGTGCTGAAACTTCTTGATGAAGAGAACGTGGCTGAAAATAACGGTTTGTTTTTCTCACATGATGAAAATGACTCAGAATATGATCTGTATGTAAGATTTGAATCTCGTGAGAGAATAACAATTAAGGTAGGCAGCAAGGCTCTGGATAAATGGCCTATAGATAACGAGAAGTTTATAAAGTATGCAATGAGTATTATTCCCGAGGAAGAACTGAATAGGTAGTAAAAAGGTATAAGATATGAATTTTGTAGTACTTACACTTTTTAAAGATATGGTCGAGTCGGCCATGAATACAAGTATTATGGGAAGAGCCATAGAAAAAGGCCTGATAGATCTGAATGTCATAGACATCAGGGATTATGCCTGCAATAAGCATAACCGTGTGGATGATTATCCGTATGGCGGAGGAGCAGGGATGGTCATGCAGGCAGAGCCAGTATATAAGGCATGCGAGGCGGCCAGACAGTTTTTAAAGAAACCCGGGAAACTAATATATCTTTCTCCGATAGGACGCACCTTTACACAGGAGGTGGCTAAGGAGCTGGCACAGGAAGAAAATCTGATTTTCCTGTGTGGGCATTACGAGGGTATAGATGAGAGAGTGCTTGAGATGGAAGTAGATGACTACATCTCGCTTGGTGATTTTGTATTGACCGGCGGAGAGTTGCCTGCCATCTGTATCATGGATGCTGTGTCCCGACTGGTACCGGGTGTATTAAATAATGATGATTCTGCATCGGATGAGAGCTTTGAGGGAAACACCTTAGAGTATCCTCAGTACACGAGACCTGAGGAGTTTATGGGAAAGCGTGTACCGGATGTACTCCTTTCAGGGCATCATGCCAACATTGAACGCTGGAGACGTGAGCAGTCATTACTTCGCACTATAGAGAGGCGTCCCGACCTCATGGATAAGGTTGAACTTGATAAGAAAGATAGAAAATTTTTAAAAGAACATAATTTATAAAAAAGTGCTTGCAATTATTTTAGGATTATGGTATAAGTAGTATTTGTGAATAATTGGTGTTCCTCTGTACGGAGTCTGAAATCAATGGGTACGCGGTGAGCGTTTTATACAAAGTAGTAAGAACATCAAAATATCAGGAGGTTCAAAATGAACGATATTATCAAACAGATTGAAGATGCTCAGCTTAAAAGCGAAATCACCGACTTCAGAGTAGGAGATACCGTTAAGGTTTCTTCACTTGTTAAGGAAGGTAACCGTGAGAGACAGCAGATCTTCGAAGGCGTAGTAACTAAGAGGCAGAACGGCGGTGCCAGAGAGACCTTCACCGTCAGAAAGATTTCTAACGGCGTAGGCGTTGAAAAGACTTGGCCTTTACATTCACCCATTGTTGTAAAGATCGAAGTTGTAAGACATGGTAAGGTTAGACGTGCAAAGCTTAACTACCTTCGTCAGAGAACAGGTAAGGCTGCTAAGGTTAAGGAAGTTATCCGTTAATTTCTATACCAGATACGCTACTTACGGGCGCAGGTGCATTGCATCTGCGCTTGTTTTCTTTAAGAACTGTTAGGGTTCTGTGTTTCATAATGTAATAAAGAAAAGATTACAGAAAGAATAAAGTATATATGGGAAAAAATACAAAACTTGGTCTGGTTATGGAAGGTGGTTCAATGCGTGGCATGTTCACTGCCGGAGTAACAGATGTGATGATGGAAAACGGGATAGAATTTGACGGAGCCATCGGTGTATCAGCAGGAGCGGCATTCGGTTGCAATTACAAGTCAAGACAGCCCGGGCGTGCCATCAGATATAATAAACGTTTCTGTAACGATAAACGGTTTGTCGGTATCGGAAACCTTATAAAGACAGGAAATATATTTAATGCAAAGTTCTGTTATCAGACAGTGCCTAATGAACTGGATGTATTTGACAGAAAAGCATTCAAAGAAAACCCGATGGAGTTTTATGTGGTAGCTACCGACGTGGAAAAAGGCTGCGAGGTGTATTACAAGCTTGAAAACGGGGATGATGAGGATATAGAACTCATCAGGGCTTCAGCATCCATGCCGATATTGTCTAAGATTGTTGAAGTAGATAAGACTAAGCTCTTAGACGGAGGCATAGCCGATTCCATACCGCTTAGGGGCTTCGAGAAACTCGGATACCTTAAGAATGTAGTTATCCTTACTCAGCCGCTTGGTTTTGTTAAGGAAAAGAACAAGCACATGAAGATGATAAAGTTTAAGTACCACAAATATCCGAATTTTGTTGGTGCGGTGGCCGACAGACATATAAAGTACAATGCAGAGATACTTTATGTATCAAGACAGGAGCAGGCTGGTAATGCATTTGTCATCAGACCTCCGGAGAGTTTAAATATCAGTGGTATGGTTAAGGATCCTGAGGAGCTCGAGAGAGTGTATCAGATAGGCAGGAAGACCATGACGGAGAAGATGGAGGAATTGAAGGAGTTTATTAAGTCGGTAAAAGGTTAAAAAAATCCCTCAGCTTAAGCTGAGGGATTTTTGTCGCCGTATTCCCAACAAAAATGCTACGCATTTTTGTCGCCGTGTCAAACGCTCCTTCGGAGCATTCGACAGATTACATCGCGTTAACAATCATTTTCTGAAGTGTAGCAGGATCTGATGAAACCTTAAGAGCCTCAGTCCTGGTTACGATGCCGTAATGTACGAGGTTAGCAAGGTCGTCATTCATAGTATGCATGCCGAGCTGCTTACCGGACTGGATCATTGAAGGAATCTGGATGGTCTTTGATTCACGAATAAGGTTTGCAATACCGGTGGTAGCAACAAGTACCTCAGTAGCAAGTACACGGCCGGTGCCATCAGCTCTGGGAAGCAGCTGCTGTGTGAATACGCCTCGGATAACGTTGGCGAACTGAGCACGGATCTGATTCTGGCCTTCAAGAGGGCAGGCATCAATGATACGTTCAACTGTCTGTGATGCTGATGTGGTATGCAGTGTAGAAAGAACCAAGTGACCGGTCTCTGCTGCGGTAATAGCAGCTGATATAGTCTCGAAGTCACGCATTTCACCTACGAGGATGATATCAGGGTCCTCACGGAGTGCAGAACGAAGAGCGCCTGAGAAGGTCTCAACATCCTTACCAACCTCACGCTGGTGGATCATAGCCTTGTTATGAGGATATACGTACTCGATAGGGTCCTCAATTGTCATGATATGACGAGCTTCGGTGCTGTTGATGAAATCAACGATAGAAGCAAGTGTGGTAGACTTACCGCTACCGGTAGGTCCTGTAACCAATATAAGTCCACGGGGGGTACGGGCCAGATCATGAACTGCGCTGGGAAGTCCTAACTCTTCGAATGTAGGGATCTTGTTCTGGAAGAGACGGATGCTGGCTGCCAGGTTATTTCTCTGATGGTAGATGTTTGCACGGATACGGTTGCCGCCGGGAAGCATAACACCGACATCAAGGTCCTTACCGCTGCTAACATACTTACGCTGCTGTTCATCCAGGATAGAGAAAATCATTTCTCTGGACTCGTCCGCAGTGGGAACGTCATCGAGTATCATAAGAGTACCGAACCTTCTGATAGCAAGGTTAGTACCTACGGTGATATGAATGTCTGAACACTCATTATCTCTGGCATACTTTACCAGCTGTTCAAATGTCATTGCCATTTAAATAAACCCTCCTGATTTTTATTTGCCTTTTAAATGCAATACATACCTCTCCAAGCATTAAGTTTAATTAAAAATACACATAATTTTGCCCAGAAAATATTAACCTTATACATTATAACACAAATTAAAGAAAATTTAAACTATTTTTTAGATTTTTTTTACATTCATTTTTATTTGTATTTTCTGAATATTTGTTATATAATGTAAAATGACTATATATAATTGTTAGTAATCCAATAGTTAGCTTACTCGATCGGAGATTTTAATGAATATAGATTTTAGTTATGATCTTGATTATGACCGCAAAGAGCATACAGGCAGGATCATTAAAACCATATTGAAAATACTGTTCTGGCTGATCATACTGGCCGGAGCGGTTGTGGCGGGATGGGCTGTCACAAAATTCTGTGTTGAAAAAACCAAGATGGTCGGTAACTCCATGGAAGGAGTCTTAAGCAACGGTGACAGTGTCCTTATCAATCTTTTGAGCTATACAGGAGATGATTTACCTGAAAGATTTGACGTGATCGTATTTGAAAAAAGCAACAATGAACACAGTTATTATGGAATAAGGCGTGTTATAGGACTGCCGGGAGAGACAGTCCAGATAAAAAACGGCTTTGTGTATATCAACGGCGAAAAACTTGAAGAACCTATAAATACAGAGCCGATGATTGTTTCCGGACTTGCTGAAAAAGAGTTAAAGCTTGATGATGACGAGTTCTTTGTACTCGGAGACAACAGAAACAATTCAGAAGACAGCAGATTTACCAGCATGGGCAATGTCCTGAAAGAAGAAATAATAGGCAGGGCATGGTTCAGACTCAATTCATTCGGTATAATCAGCAAAATGAACCAGAAGGATGATTGATCTTTATCACAGACAGATATTTATATTGAGGTATTATGGCATTTTTTAAGTTAAATGTCCCTTTTAAGGATAAGGACGAGGCTAAGAAATTTGGAGCCAAGTGGTATTCCGAGGATAAATACTGGTATTACAGCGGGGATGAATTGCCAGAGGGACTGAGAAGGTGGTGCCCGTTGTATAAACCGGTAGACGGTAAAGAAGGAGTTTATCTGGATACTGAAACCGGCGAAATCATCAGAGATTCGTCTGAAATTACTCCGGTAAACAATGAAACAGTAAATGACCTTGATGACCCTTATGCAAAATACAGGACAGTTTCAGAGATAAACCGGATGATCTCGGATATCGTTAATGCTACAAATGAATTCAGAGCCATCCTGGTTAAGGGTGAGGTCACGAACTTTGACGGTAAAAAAGGCAGGCATTACTATTTCGCCATAAAGGATGACAGTGCACTGTTGCCCTGTGTCATGTGGGATTCTACTGCAGCCTATGCATTGAAGTTTAAACTTGAAAAGGGCCAGCAGGTCGCTATAGCAGGAAGTTTAGAGTATTATGATGCACAGGGAAAAGTGCAGCTTATAGTATCAACCATAGAAAACATCGGTGACGGCGAGGCAAATCTGGCATTTATAAAGTTAAAAGCCAAGCTGGAGGCAGAAGGATTGTTTGCTCCTGAAAGGAAAAAGTCCATACCAAAGCATCCTGAGCAAGTAGGTATCATCACTTCTAAAAACGGTCAGGCCATAAAGGATATATGTAAGATAGCCGAAAAACGTAATCCATATGTACAGCTGATACTTTACCATGTAAATGTACAGGGTGTAAATGCTGTAAGCACTATAGTAAACGGTATAAAGACACTTGATGGCATGGGACTTGATACCATTATAGTCGGACGTGGCGGAGGCTCGGATGAAGAGCTGAACTCCTACAACCACGAAAGGATAGCCAGGGCGGTAGCGGAAGCAAAGACTCCCATAGTATCGGCTGTAGGTCATCAGGGACATTGGACTTTGATAGACTTTGTGGCTGATAAGAGAGTGGCTACTCCGTCTGAGGCTGCCGAGGAAACCATCCCGGATGTCATGACGGATATTTCACGTATAGAATTACTCAAAAATACTATTCGTGACCGTATGAAAGCAATCATTGAAAACAGAAGGCTTTTGATTAAATCAACACTTTCCGACATAGAAAAAAACAGTCCTCAGAACAGACTAAACGAAAAAAAGGACAGATTGAAGCATTTTTCCGAGTTGATGGACATGAATATACGTAACATATATAAAGATCATAAGGATAGAACGCAAAATCTGTCAGAGAGCATTGCATCCAGGCTGAAACTGATATATACCGGATATAAGGATCGTCCGAAGAATCTGCTCGATAGCATAAACGGCAACATAAAGATCATATTTCAAAAGTATAACAACAGGTTTGAGGTGCTTTTGGCTGAACTGAACGGTCTTTCGCCTACAGCTAAACTGGTCGGTGGATTCGGATATGTCACTAAAGAAAATAAGCCGGTTAAAAATGTAGCGGATGTTAAGCCTGGAGACGATATAAATATAAGGATGCATGACGGAGATATTACGGCTACAGTTAAGTAAAGATACATAAATACAGATGTATATACATTGGTAATATCTGTGGCACAATAAATATAATTAAGTATCATGGAATAATAAGAAAGGACAAAACATGAGTACTGAGAATAAAGAAACATTTAATATAGATGAGGCATTAAGCCGTCTTGAAGAGATCAATAAGAAACTTTCCGAGAAGGATATCGCATTAAACGAGTCCATAGAACTCTATAAGGAAGGCACCCTGCTTGCGGCAAAATGTCAGGAACAGCTGCAGGGTATTGAAAAGGAACTGAAGATCCTTAATGAATAAAATTATTCAAATTTATTAAGAGAGAGTAATAGGATTATGTCTAAAACGGATAACGTAAAAGGTTACGGAAACAACAGCATAAACTGGTATCCCGGTCACATGGCAAAAGCCAAGAGGATGATGCAGGATAACATAAAGCTTATCGATGTAGTGGTAGAGATACTCGATGCCAGGATACCTGCCAGCAGCAAAAATCCCGACATAGATGAACTGGCTAAAGGTAAGTACAGGGTTTTACTGTTAAATAAGTCGGATATGGCCGATCCTGAAAAAACAGCGGTTTGGAAGAAATATTACGAAGATAAGGGCTTTTTCGTAAGTATAGTAAATTCAAAGACCGGAGCGGGAGTAAAGAATACCACCGAGATCATACAGAAGGCCTGTCAGGAAAAGATAGAAAAAGACCGCAAAAAAGGTATACTTGCAAGGCCTTTAAGGGCTATGATAGCAGGTATCCCCAACTCCGGTAAATCAACATTTATAAACTCATTTGCAGGTAAGGCCTGTGTTAAAACAGGAAATAAGCCGGGTGTCACTACCGGAAAGCAATGGATCAGGATAAATAAGGATGTGGAGTTACTCGATACTCCCGGTATCCTTTGGCCTAAGTTTGAGGACCCTAAGACAGGCTTGCATATTGCATTTATAGGCTCGATAAACGATGATATCCTATTCCCTGAGGATATGGCTTACGAGCTGATACAGATACTTATAAAGGATTATCCTCAGGTGCTTAATGAAAGATATGGTATAGAGATAGGGGACGGTTCTGTGTCTGCGATTGAAATCCTTGAAATGATCGGGAAAAAGAGGGGATGTCTTAAGAAAGGTGCGGAGATAGACCTTTTAAAGACCTCGAAAATTCTGATAGAAGATTTCAGGACTCAGAAACTCGGGAAAATTACTTTGGAGATGCCTTGATATGACTAAGAAAGAAGAAAAAGAACAGAAAGCACTCGCAAAATTAGAGGCAGAACGTGCCCGCATAGAGACCATGAAGGAGTTCGAGTATAAGTTTGCCGATAAAAAATATATATGCGGGATCGATGAGGTGGGACGCGGACCTTTTGCAGGCCCAGTCGTAGCCGGCGCAGTTATACTGCCCAAGGATGAAGAGATATTGTATCTTAATGATTCCAAAAAGCTTTCAGAGAAAAAGCGTGAAGAGCTCTATGATATAATCATGGATAAAGCGGTAGCTGTCGGTTTTGGTATGGAAGACAGCGGTGTTATCGATGAGATAAACATTAAACAGGCCACTTTAAAGGCTATGAAAAAGGCTATTGAGAATCTTAAAAATCCCAAAACCGGGGAGAAATATGTACCGGACATGCTTTTGGTAGATGCGGAGCATATCCCTGACATAGGCATTAGCCAAGTTGGTATAATAAAGGGTGATGCAAAAAGTGTTTCTATAGCTGCTGCAAGTATAGTTGCAAAGGTCACCAGGGACAGGATGATGGTAGAATATGACAGCATTTATCCGGGCTATGACTTTGCATCAAATAAAGGATATGGCACTGCAGCACATATGGCTGCTATAAGAGAGCTGGGGATGACACCCATACACAGAAGGTCATTTATACACTTGAATTGATAGAGATGTTTATATAGTATAGTTTTATCATCATCCCTTTAATGCACATATTTTTAAAAGAAAGGAGAACTCGATGGTTAAAAAAGTTAAAACCGCCGTTGCTCTTGGGTTTGAACCCGGAGATCAGGCGCCAAAGATTATAGCTACCGGTAAAGGGCATCTGGCTGAGAAGATCATCGAGGAAGCCAAGAAATCAAAGGTGCCCCTGCATCACGATTCAAAACTGGCCGAAACCCTTTCAAGACTTGATTTCGGAGATTATATACCTCCCGAATTGTATGAAGCGGTAGTAGAAGTTCTGATGTTTGTTGATAAGGTTGATTCTATCAAGCAGAAGCTTGATCTGCAGTTCTAAAATAGAAAGGATTTTCTTTGAATAAAAGACAGGTAGGATTTAATAACGAGCATGAAGCAGTGCTTTTCCTTCAAAATTCCGGTTACAATATCCGTGAGACAAATTTTTACTGTAAATCGGGAGAGATAGATATTATTGCAGATGATGAAGGTTATCTGTGTTTTATAGAGGTTAAGTACAGAGAGTCTGATGCTAACGGATTCCCGGAAGAAGCAGTGGACTATCGTAAGGCTCAGAGGATTACGAGAAGTGCTATGTTTTATATGACAAGACATGGCATACCGGAGGATTATCCTGTAAGATTTGATGTCGTGGCTATACTCGGAAAAGAAATCAAGGTATTTAAAAACGCATTTGATGCTGTTTTGTAATTGATACATAAATGCTTTTGTTTTCTGTTTTTTATAAGAGGTTATACATAGAAATATGAAATTAGATATACAGAAATTCGGCAAAAAAAATATCCCTATTGTGAAATTTAAAAACTTTGAAGGTCTTGACTGGCTAAATTGCGGTTTTTCCACAAGACTCGGGGGTGTGAGCAAGGGATATTTTTCATCCATGAATATGAGTTTCTGCAGAGGGGATGATCCCAAAGATGTCATGGAAAACATAAGCATCTTTGCGGATGCTGCAGGATTTAAACCGGAAAATATAGTGATGCCTCACCAGTGTCATACTACAAATGTGCAGACAGTTGGGAAAAATGAATATGGACGTGGTGTTCAATTGAGTCTGATGAATGACTCACTATCCGATATACCCGGTACGGAAGAAGAAATAGACGGTCAGATAACGGGTGAAAAGGGTGTTGTCCTTTATGTTATGGGAGCTGACTGCGTACCTGTTTTTATAGTTGATACTGTAAAAAAGGTTGTTGCAGCAGTCCATGCCGGCTGGAGAGGAACAGTCGGAGATATAGCCGGTGAAGCCGTCAAGAAGATGAAATCGGAGTTCGGAAGTAATACTAAAGATATTAAAGCTGTTGTAGGACCATCCATATGTCAGGACTGCTACGAAGTAAATTTCGATGTTGCAGAGAAATTTATAAATAAATATTATAGTAACGGAAAATATAATAAGCTTGAACAATCTGAAAATAGAGACTGTTTTAACATAGTGCGTCCTGCATCAGGTGATTTTTCTGACAATCCGACTCAGAAATATTACCTTAATCTTTGGGGAGCAAATAAGGTTAATCTCATAAATGCCGGTGTGGAGCCTCAGAATATTGAGATAAGCGGTATTTGTACAAGGTGCCATTCTGATCTGTTTTATTCACATAGGGCACACGGTAATGAGAGAGGCGTAAATATCGGTTTTATTACGATTAAAAATGATTAGGAGTATATCGTGGAAAGAAGAAATAAAGGCCATGTGATCGCTAAGATAGCACCGGGTTCGATAGGCGAAGAGCTGGAACTGCAGCCCGGTGATACCGTGATAAGCATAAATGGCCAGGAAATAAAGGATATATTTGATTACCGGTATCTTTGTGATGACGAGGAAATAGTACTGGGTGTTATCAGCAAGGAAACAGGTGAATTCTGGGAGTTTGAGATAGAAAAAGAAGCGGATGAGGATCTGGGACTTGATTTCGAGTCAGGTATGATGGACAACTACAGATCCTGCCATAATAAATGTATATTCTGTTTTATAGATCAGCTTCCCAAAGGTATGAGAGAAACCCTGTATTTTAAGGATGATGATGCAAGACTTTCTTTTTTACAGGGAAATTATGTTACACTCACCAATATGAGTGATGAAGACGTAGAAAGAATTTGTTATTATAAGCTGTCGCCCATAAATGTATCAATACACACCACAAATCCTGAGCTCAGATGCAGGATGCTCAACAACAGATTTGCCGGTAATGCATTGAGACATATAAAAACCTTCTGTGATGCCGGACTTGAGATAAATGGTCAGGTGGTATTGTGCAAGGGCTTTAATGACGGAGCCGAGCTTGATAGGACTATGTCAGATATCGAACAGTACCTGCCTCACTTTCAGAGTATGTCCATCGTACCCGTTGGGCTTACAAAGTTCAGAGAGGGTTTACAGCATCTTGATCCGTTTACTAAGGAGGATGCAGCAAAGGTACTTGACCAGATAGAAGCCAAGCAGCAGTATTACCTTAAGAAATATGGTACCAGGATAATATTTGCATCGGATGAGTGGTACTTAAGAGCCGAGAGACCTATACCTGAAATGGAAGAGTACGAGGGCTTCCCCCAGATAGAAAACGGTGTAGGTATGCTCAGGTCAATGATTGACGAGGTTGAAGAGGAGATATTGACAATCAAGGATATCATTTCCGGTAATAACTATGATGTTGATGTCTGCTATGTAAATGAAGATTCGGATTATGATGACGAAAATTACGAGGATGACTTATATGAGAAAAAAATAGATCAGTCCCATCTTTCAAATAACGAATTCCTCAACGACACAGTATTCCACGTAATTACAGGCTATGCGGCATATTCTACCATAAAAATGCTCTGCGACAGGTTGGCCGAAGAATTTGGATTAAAACATATACATGTACACAGGATTATAAACGATTTCTTCGGTCATGATATAGATGTAACAGGTCTGCTCACAGGGCAGGATATACTGGCACAGATGCAGAAATATTTCGAAGAGGAAGAAAAGAATCCGGATAATGAAGAAAAAGGCCTGGATTCGATGATTTTACTTCCCTGTGCAACACTTAAGAGCGGAGAAGACATCTTTTTGGATGATATGCCTCTGGAAAAAATAGAAAAGTCTTTACAAAAAAAGATTCGTATAGTAAAATCGAGTGGTGCTGCATTCGTGGGTTCATTTATGAAAGACTACGAACGCGATTACTATTCAAATGAACTGAACAAGTATGAGATTGAGACAATCACATCTGAGACGTGATATTTAAGCAAAATTGTTGATTGTTAAGACTGTCAATAGTGATATATTTAGGAAGGATTGATTAAATGAGTAAACCTATAGTAGCTATAGTCGGAAGGCCTAATGTCGGAAAGTCCACACTTTTCAATTCGTTGGCCGGTGAGATGATAGCGATAGTTAAGGATTATCCCGGCGTAACCAGGGACAGGATATATGCTGATACCACATGGCTAAATCATAGCTTTACACTGGTTGATACAGGCGGTATAGAGCCAAAGACAGACGATATACTGTTAAAGTCCATGCGTGAGCAGGCCGAGATAGCCATAGAGACAGCGGATGTAATCATTTTCCTGGTAGATGTAAGACAGGGACTGGTTGATTCTGATTTTGGTGTAGCCGATATGCTCAGACGTTCCAAGAAGCCTGTAATACTTGCTGTAAACAAGGTGGATGATTTCAAGGCTCAGGAAGCAGATGTATATGAATTCTACAATCTTGGTATCGGAGAGCCGTTTCCTATTTCATCTGCAGGCAAGATGGGCTTTGGTGAGCTTTTGGACGAAGTCGTAAAGTATTTCCCTGAGCAGGAAGAGGGAGCGGAGGAAGATGAACGCCCCAGGATAGCCATAGTCGGACGTCCCAATTCAGGAAAATCATCTCTGATAAACAGGCTGGCAGGCGAGGAAAGATGTATAGTTTCCAATATTGCCGGTACCACCAGAGATGCTATAGACACCGAAATACAGTATGAAGGAAAAGATTATATCTTTGTAGATACAGCAGGACTCAGACGTAAGAGTAAGATAAAGGAAGATCTTGAGAGATACTCGATCATCAGGACAGTTGCCGCCGTAGAAAAATCGGATGTCGTTATCCTTATGATAGACGCTACCGAAGGCGTAACAGAGCAGGATGCAAAGATCATAGGTATAGCACATGAGCGTGGCAGAGGTATTATCATATGCGTAAATAAATGGGATGCCATCGAAAAGGATGACAAGACCATGTACCGCTTCAGAGATAAAATTGTTCAGGTACTTTCGTTTGTACCCTATGCGGAGATCCTGTTTATCTCGGCACTTACCGGACAGCGTGTCACCAAACTTTTTGAGTCCATCGATGTAGTGCTTGAAAACCAGACACTGAGAGTAAAGACCGGTGTGCTGAACGAGATCATGTCCGAGGCAGTCGCTCTTCAGCAGCCTCCTACAGATAAGGGTAAGAGATTAAAGCTTTTCTATATAACACAGACAGGTATCAAGCCTCCTACATTTGTTATTTTCTGTAATGATAAGGAGCTGTTCCATTTCTCATATCAGAGATATATAGAAAATAAAATCCGTGAAGCTTTCGGTTTCTCAGGTACATCCCTTAAGATAATTGTACGTGAGCGTGGAGAAAATACAAAGTAATATATTAATTCATGGCAGGATAGTTAATTTACCTGCAGAAAGGGACTGAAATGGCGCTGCAGATAGTAATATGCATAGTGCTTGGTTATGTAGTTGGCAGTTTTTCCACAGGATATATCATCGGTCTGATGAACCATGTGGATATACGTGAGATGGGCAGCGGAAATGCAGGTACCACAAATGCATTCCGTACTCTGGGTAAAAAAGCCGGTATCATCACATTCATCGGAGACTTTTTAAAGGCTCTCCTCGTAGTCCTTCTTGTCAGATGGGTTATTTACAAAGATGTGGATTATGTAAAGCTCCTTGAACTGATATGCGGATTCGGATGCGTGCTCGGACATAATTTCCCTGTATGGCTGAAATTCCATGGCGGAAAGGGCATCGCAGTTACCGCAGGTGTATTTGTAGCGATCGATCCGCTTATCCTTCCGTTTGGTATCCCGCTTTTTGCAATACTTGTTCTTACTACAAAGTATGTATCAGTCGGTTCACTTGCTGTGCTTACACTGTTCCCTATATGGAATGCTGTCAGATTTGGCGATCTACCATACTATCCCTGGATAATCGCTGTATCATGCATGTATACCGCGATGGCATTTTTCCAGCACAGACAGAACATAAAGAGGCTTTTGAACGGTACCGAAAACAAGATCGGTCAGAAAAAAAGAGCTGCAGCAGAGGCTGCTGCACAAAAAAGTACAGAGAATACTTGATCCCAGAATATTTAGAAAGGTTGTCGAAAGACAGATAGAGATATGTCAGTAACAGTATTAGGCAGCGGTACATGGGGTACTGCATTAACAATTCTTTTAGCAAATAAAGGAACAAAGGTTGTACTTTGGTCAAAGATAGCATCTGAGATAGAAGCTTTAGAGACAGACAGGAAAAACATCAAAAATTTGCCCGGAGCAGTACTTCCTGACTCTGTAGAGCTTACACTTGACGAAGAGTATGCGGTAAGAGGCAGTGAACCGGAACTTATCGTATTTGCCGTAGCTTCTCCTTATGTTAGAAATACCGCAAAGCTCGTAGCTCCTTATATTAAGGATGGCCAGCTCATCGTTAATGTTGCAAAGGGTATCGAGGAAAAGACATTGAATACCATACTCGATATCATAGGTGAGGAAATACCCAATGCGACCCTTGCAGTGCTTTCAGGACCTTCACATGCCGAGGAGGTCAGCAGACTGATTCCTACTACTGTAGTAGTAGCATCCAGATCCGAGGAGGCAGCTAAGAAAATCCAGGATATGTTTATGACAAAGACCTTTAGGGTTTACTCCAGTGATGATGTGATCGGTGTAGAGCTTGGAGGTTCCATAAAGAATGTAATCGCTTTGGCTGCAGGTATGTCTGACGGACTTGGCTTCGGAGATAATACAAAGGCAGCACTTATGACCAGAGGTATCGCTGAGATCAGCCGTCTGGGAAAGAAAATGGGTGCCAAGATCGAGACTCTGTGCGGACTTTCAGGCGTTGGCGACTTATTTGTTACAGCTACTTCACATCATTCAAGAAACTGGAATGCAGGTTATCTGATCGGCCAGGGTATGAGCGTGGAAGATGCTATGAAGAAGGTTGCACAGGTAGTTGAAGGTGTATATTGTGCAAAGGCTGCCAAGGCATTGGCTGATAAATATGAGGTAGAGATGCCCATCGTACAGGAAGTATATGACATACTCTTTAACGGACAGGATGTAAACCAGGCAGTTACAGACCTCTTTACAAGAGATAAAACCAACGAGCATTCGGCAGTTGACTGGGATTATACGAACTAAATGAAGGATCTTAAAATATATAACAGTATGATACAATATTTTGTATTGTGCTGTTATTTTTTTATATAATCAAACACAATTATTACATTAAAATATTATAAAATGTAATTATTTCGTAACATTTTATTGACAAATATGTAATTTTGTGATAGTATACATCCTAACGAGCTATAATTATGCCCATAAAAAATTGTATTTTACAATGAATTTATTAGTATACACAGGGCAGAAAAGGAGAACGTTTGCCTGTATATTACAGGGATCACAAAATTATATGAATAAGAAATTATGCATTAAGGCAGTACTTGCAGTATTCGGAGTTTGCCTGATATTAGCAGTAAAATCAAGTACTAAAGTAAGCGCAAGTGTTGTTACAGGAGAAAGAGCTATCGGAGGTTTGTCATATTATCTCGATAAGTTCTATAATGAAAACACCAATGCTAATTTGGCAGATCTTTTCTCTGAGAGTGCTGCAATACCTGAGAATGTGGCTTTTGCAAATGTTAATGATTATTTAAATATCAGAAGCGGAGCTTCAAAGAGTTCAAAGATCATCGGATATCTTCCTAAGAACGGTATGTGCGAAGTCCTTGAAATAACTGACGGATGGGCTCATATCAAATCAGGTAAGATTGAAGGTTATGTATCAACTGATTACCTTATCATGGGTGATGAGGGCAGAGAGATAGCTGAATCGCTTTCAACTCTTATGGCTACAGTAAATGCCGGTACGGTTAACTTCAGATCTGAGCCCGATTCAAGCAATGATGATAATATCATTGCAACAGTTAGCTACAACGAGAAGCTTCCCGTTATCGAGGAATGCGTTATCTCTAAGGATGACGAAACTGTTATCTGGGTAAAGGCATACTGTGATGACCTTGAGGGTTATGTTTCAAAGGAATTTGTTGATGTTGCTTATTCATGGGATTTGGCAGTATCACTTTCACAGGTAGTAAACGGTGAGACAACAGTAGGAGTTAATTCACTCCGTATGTCCATCATCACTGAAGCAAAGAAGCACATCGGACTTCGTTATGTATGGGGCGGAAACAGTCTTACTACCGGTGCTGACTGCTCAGGCTTCTGTCTGGCAGTATACAGAGCCTGTGGTATCAATACATCAAATCTTCCGAGAGCTTCATATGATATCGCAGCTTCTTCAAAGGGCAGGACGGTATCCTTGGCAAATGCCCAGCCTGGTGACCTTGTATTCTACGGATCATCCTCAGGTAAAGTAAATCATGTGGCTATCTACATGGGTAACGGCATGATCATCCACGAGAGCGGCCGTAAGTATGGTTGTAAGGTATCTCCTGTGGATTACAGAACAATACTTAAGATTAAGAACTTTATTGATTAATCTGATAAATTCAACATTTACATCGTAGTATGATGAGTTGTCTTACAAATTTGCAGTCTGTTTTATCGCAGGCTGCATTTTTTTATTATTTTCTTTGACATGGGACAGGAAATAGTATACAATATAATGATGTGTGCGTATGCCCTGTTACTATATTTAGGCATAAAAATATTATAAGTTTATTTAGTTGAATCGTTATATTTTTAAGATAAATTGTGTTTAAGAAAAAAGAGGAAAAGTATGGAATATGTAATAGGTGCTGTAGTATTTCTCGTCATATTTTTTGCCGGCGGAAAATATATGCAGATTAAAGCCGAAAAGAAGAAGGCATTAAAGATAAAAGAAAGCTTTGGACTTGTACCTGAGCTTGAGTATACATTTGAGAAATATGAGTCTATAGGATATTACTATAGGGAAATGACAGAAAAAGATCCTGAAAATGCAGATCATGCAAATATTGACAATATTACCTGGCATGACCTCGATATGGATAAGGTATATATGACTCTGAATGCCACACAGTGCTCCATAGGTGAGGAATATCTGTATTACCTGCTCCGTACTCCTGAACTTAAGAAAGATAAGCTTGAGGAAAGAGAAGAGCTTATAGAATACTTTACCAAAAAGGCTGAAAAAAGAGTTAAGCTCCAGTCTGAACTCAGCAAAGCCGGAAGACTGGATAAAGTATCCGTATATGAGTATCTGGGCAGACTCGAGCAGGTTAAAGACGAAAGCAATATAAAGCATATAACCTGCATACTTTTACTGGCTGCTTCGATAGTATCGTTATTCTTCATGCCTGTTGTAGGTATAATGGCTATTTTCGGAGTATTATTCTACAACATAATATCCTACTTTAAGCGAAAAAGTGAGATTGAGAATTATTATGCGGTTGTGGCATATATCCTGAGAACGCTTGATGTCTCTGACAGGATATGCAACTTCGATGATAAGGAACTGGCTCCTTATATCAATATACTCAAGGAGCAGAGTAAGGCATTTAAGAGTATTACACGCGGTGCGGCTCTTATAGTATCGAAAAAGAGCAGCGGCGATATCCTGGAGGTGGCACTGGACTATCTGAGGATGGCTACCCATATCGATCTCATCCGTTTTAACGTGATGCTTAAAAAACTGAAAAACAGAAAAGATGACTTTAATAAGATATATGAGGTTATAGGTTTACTTGATGCTATGGCTGCGGTAGCCTCATACCGCAGGCTCATGGGTTCATGGTGTATTCCGGAACTTGTTAATGCAAACAGGAATAACAAAACATCGGGTGAAATCGGTATATCAACCAAAAACATTTACCATCCACAGATCATAAATCCTGTAAAAAATGATTTCTCAGAAACTGGAAATGTATTGCTTACAGGCTCAAATGCATCAGGAAAGTCAACATTTATCAAGACTGTAGCCATCAATTCCATCCTTGCACAGACAGTAAATACAGTTCTGGCAGACAGCTATAAGGCTTCATTCTTTAAATGCATGACCTCAATGGCATTATCCGATAATCTGTCAGACGGTGAGAGTTATTATATCGTCGAGATAAAATCATTAAAGAGAATCTGCGACTCATTAAGAGATGACGTACCTTTACTTATCTTTATAGATGAGGTTCTCCGTGGTACAAATACTTTGGAAAGAATCGCAGCATCATCACAGATCCTTTCTTATGTTGGTGAGAAAAATTGTATGCTCTTTGCGGCTACACATGATATAGAGCTTACATACATACTTGAAAAGAATTTCAACATGTATCACTTTGAAGAAAAAGTTGAAGATGACGGTGTAACATTTGATTATAAACTGAAGGACGGCAGAGCAGTAACCAGAAACGCAATCCTGCTGCTTAAGATGCTGAAATTTGACCAGAATATAACAGACGAGGCAGAAAAAGCCGCTGATAATTATCTTAAGAGTGGCGAGTGGAGTGTTCTGTGATAATTATCTATGCTTATATATCTTTTTATATAAGAGTTAAATTAATCACATAATAATATTTTACTGGGTAAATTATATAATTACAAAATTATAAATTTATATAAGAAAATGGAAAGGATTAAATTTTTCCATGAATGAGGATAAATTAGAACTGACTCCGGTCATGCAGCAGTACATGGCCATAAAAAACGAATATAAGGACTGTATTGTATTTTACAGACTCGGAGACTTTTATGAGATGTTCTTTGAAGATGCTCATATAGCCTCTAAGGTACTTGAACTTACACTTACAGGCAGAAACTGCGGACAGGGTGAACGTGCACCCATGTGCGGAGTACCTTTTCATGCCTCGGAGTCTTACATATCAAAGCTTGTAGAAAATGGATACAAGGTAGCTATATGTGAGCAGATGGAGGATCCGGCCAAAGCAAAGGGACTCGTAAAGCGTGAGGTTATACGTGTTGTAACTCCCGGAACAAACATTAATCCTCAGGCTCTTGATGAAACAAAGAACAATTACCTTTCATGTGTATTTTGTTTTGATGATATATTCGGTATTGCATCAATCGATGTTTCCACGGGTGATTTCTTTATCCAGGAGTTTGACTCTGTTTCAAAGGTAAATGATGAGATAGCCAAATTAGTTCCTGCTGAGCTCATATGCAACGAAGCATTTTTTATCAGCGGGATAGATGTGACCGCATTAAGAGAAAAACTGAATATATCCTTATCTGTAGTTGATTCATCATATTTTGATCCCGAAAAATCAGAAAAAGTGCTTGTGGATCATTTCAAATGTCCGTGCTCAAAGTTTGGCATAGATGAGTTCCCGACAGCTAAAGCAGCTGCAGGAGCTGCACTTAGATATGCACTAGAGACCCAGATGATTTCTTTAGAGCATATCACTAATATCATCCCCTATGTATCAGGCAAATACATGCTCCTTGATAATCAGACAAGGAGAAACCTTGAACTTACCGAAACCATGAGGGACAAGAATAAAAAGGGTTCTTTGCTCAATGTCATGGATAAAACAGGTACTGCCATGGGTGCCAGGATGATGAGAAGTATCGTTGAACAGCCGCTGCTTGAAAAGGACAAGATCGAGGAGAGACTGGATGCTGTGGAAGAGCTTAATTCCAAGGTTATGGACAGGGATGAGATCCGTGAATATATGAATTCTATCTATGACATAGAAAGACTGGCAGGACGTATAAGCTACCGTAATGCTAATCCCAGGGATATGATCGCATTTGCAAACTCAGTGGACATGATCGGTCCGATCAAGGCGATACTTACAGGGTATGAAAGCAAACTGATAAAAGAACTCTATAATGATATAGATCCTTTGACTGATCTAAAGGATGAAATCTGGAATACACTTGTTGACGATCCGCCCATCTCCGTTAGGGAAGGCGGTATGATAAAGGACGGCTATTCAGAGACCATTGATGAGCTTAGAAATGCCAAGACAGACGGTAAAAAATGGTTGCTCGAACTCGAGGCAAAGGAGAAGGAACAGACTCAGATAAAAAACCTCAGAGTTAAGTACAATAAGGTTTTCGGTTATTATTTTGAGGTAACTAATTCATATAAAAATCTGGTGCCTGAGACCTGGATAAGAAAACAGACAACTACCAATGCTGAAAGATATATAAATCCTGAACTGAAGGAACTTGAGGATAAGATATTAAATGCCGAGGACAGACTGGTAAGTCTGGAGTACAACATCTTTACGGAACTGCGTGAAAAGGTAGCTGAAAATATATCAAGAATACAAAAGACAGCTAAAAAGCTTGGACTTGTTGACTGTCTCTGTTCGCTTGCTTACATTGCGGAAAGAAATAACTATATAAGACCTAAGATAAATGAAAACGGTGTGATCGATATAAAGAACGGACGCCACCCGGTAGTAGAAAAGATGCTGGATGGATCTGGCTTTGTTGCAAACAACACATATCTTGATGACAAAGAAAACAGAATAGCCATTATCACCGGTCCCAATATGGCAGGTAAATCCACATACATGAGACAGACTGCGCTTATCGTACTGATGGCACAGATGGGCAGCTTTGTACCAGCTGACAGTGCGGATATAGGACTTGTTGACAGGGTATTTACCAGAGTCGGTGCATCGGATGACTTAGCCAGCGGTCAGAGTACATTTATGGTCGAGATGAATGAAGTATCTCAGATCATGAAGAATGCTACTTCAAAGAGCTTGTTGATACTTGATGAGATAGGCCGTGGTACAAGTACCTTTGACGGACTGGCCATCGCATGGGCAGTTGTTGAGCATATCAGTGATGAGAGTAAGCTTGGCGCAAAAACTCTTTTTGCTACACACTATCACGAACTTACCGAGCTTGAGGAAAGACTTGACAGTGTCAAAAACTTCAGTATTGCTGTAAAAGAGCAGGGTGAGGATATCATTTTCCTAAGAAAGATAGTCAATGGCGGAGCTGATAAGAGCTACGGTATACAGGTAGCCCGTCTTGCAGGTCTGCCCGAGGATATACTGGCCAGAGCCAAGGAGATAGTTGAGCTGTTAAGTCTTAATGATATAAATTCTCATGAGCGCAGTGAGATGATCAAGTCAAATGGTGAGATAGCGGATAAATACAAGACTGTTAAGAAAAATTCCAAACGCAAGGAAAATGAACTTGAAGCAAATCAGTTGTCATTGTTCGCTGAGAGGAAGCATGATGATATCCTTGATGACATCAGGGATATGGATCTGTCTACAATCACTCCGATACAGGCACTGAATAAGTTGGCGGAGCTTCAAGAGGAGTTACGTTCAAAATGATTGATGATATACCACGGTGCGATGTCATTGGGTAATAATTAAATATTTATATATGTCATTTTGAACGTAGTGAAGAATTTAAAATGGGTCTGAAAAAATTGAGGTCAAAGGAAATAAAGGAATTATATAAGGAGACCGAAATGCAAAACAGAATTAATATTTTAGACAAGAACACGATAAATCAGATAGCCGCAGGCGAGGTTATTGACAGGCCGGCATCTATTATTAAGGAGCTGGTGGAGAATTCGATAGATGCAGGTGCTACGTCGATTTCGGTAGAGATCAGAGGAGGTGGCATTGATTTAATACGTATTACAGATAATGGATGCGGAATAAATCGTGACGATGTTAAGGTTGCGTTTGTCAGACATTCAACCAGCAAGATCAGTAATGCTGAGGATCTTTCGTTTATTACTTCTCTGGGTTTCAGAGGTGAGGCGTTAGCAAGTATTGCTGCAGTTGCAGATGTTGAATTGATTACTAAGCAGAAAGAGGCATTTTCTGCAGTCAGATATCATATATCAGGTGGCGAAGAGAAGGAGTTTGAGGAGATCGGAGCTCCTGATGGAACCACTTTTATTATCAGAGATGTGTTTGGATGCGTACCGGTTAGGAGAAAGTTTTTAAAGAGCTCAGCTACTGAGGGTTCATATTGTAATGAGGCTGTGGAGAGGATTGCTTTATCTCATCCCGGCATCAGTATTAAGTATGTAAATAATGGCAGAAATGTGCTTTATACCAATGGCAGTGGTAAGATGAAGGATGTCATTTTCGGTATTTATGGTCGTGATATTGCTTCTGAGATTGCGGAATTATCTTTTGAAGGTAAAAATGGTATTAAGATTTCAGGTTGTATTTGTAAACCTACCATCGTAAGAAATAACAGAAATACTGAAAATACTTTTGTAAATGGACGTTTTATCAAGAGTCCTATACTTTTTAAAGCGATAGAGGATGCTTATCAGCCATATCTTATGCAGCACAAGTATCCGTTTACTGCTCTTTATGTTGAAATCAATCCTGCAAATATGGATGTAAATGTACATCCTACCAAACAGGAAGTACGTTTTGAAAATCCTGAGGCAGTTTATAATACTGTATTTGAAGCTGTTACCGAAGTGCTTTCCGGTAAGGCTTTGGTTCATCGTGCAGAACCTGAAGAAACTAAAGTTAACAGCAAAGAAAAAAATAAATATATACCTGAGCCATTTGAGATCGCAAGGGAAAAAGAAGAAACAAAATCTAATGTTTCTCAGTCTTTGATGGTTGCGGAAAACCCTGAAGATGATGATTTAAAAAATACTGATAAAAATGTAAATACAAATGCATCAAAAATAGATAATGCTAAATTTACAGTTAGATATCTTAATCCTGATGAATCAACTAATAAAGATGTTATCAATAAAGCTGTTAATGAGAACCAAAACGATTCTGGTTTTAATCATGAAATACAGAATAAATTAAATAATGAGCTGATAAATTGTTTGAAAAATGAAATAAATGATGGATTAGAAAATGATAATAATATAACATTCAATGAAAATAATAATGAAGTAATAAACAAAGAAGTATTTGAAGAAAATAATTATAAAAAAGTGAATTTCATAGATAAATCAATAGTAAAATCATCAGATAATAATTCAAGTAATTCACTTGAATTTACTCAGGATAAAACAGAAACTACACCTACCGGAAAATATGTGCAGCAGACATTATTTGATAATGCTGTGCATGTTGAATCCAGGGATGAATTTAATAATATATTCAGTAAGGGTTATCGTATAGTAGGACAGATTTTTGAAACATATTGGATAATTGAATGTGGTGGATGTGCATATATCATCGATCAGCATGCAGCACACGAGAAAATTCTTTATGAGAAGTTTATGAAGGAAGTTGGTACTGAGGAAGCTACACAGCTGCTTTCACCACCTATAATTATATCTCTTACAGGTATCGAAGAAGCTACTGCTGAGCAGTACAATGATGAATTGGCTAAAAACGGATTTGTACTTGAGCATTTTGGTGGACATGAATATGCTCTGTCTGAGGTACCACTAAACTTATATGGCATAGATGCAAAGGCATTTCTATTGGAACTTTTGGATGAGCTTGCAAAAGATATCAAAGGCAGTGTAATAAAAGGAATAAAAGAGAAGATTGCGACCTGTGCCTGCAAAGCAGCAGTGAAGGGAAATATGGAATTAAGTCTCCTGGAAGCAGAAGAACTCATAAAGCAGCTTCTTAAAGCAGAAAATCCTTTCAACTGCCCTCATGGACGTCCGATAATAATCGATATCACAAAGAAAGAAATCGAGAAAAAATTTAAGCGTATATTGTAGAAAGGAAAAACAGATGGACAAACGCCCACCTTTGATCATTATCACCGGACCGACAGCTGTGGGAAAGACCTCACTTTCAGTGCAGCTGGCCCTGAAGGTAAACGGAGAAATAATCTCTGCGGACTCCATGCAGGTATACAAAGGCATGGATATCGGTACAGCAAAAATCAGAGAAGAAGAAAAACTTGGAGTACCTCATTATCTGATAGATATTTTAGAACCGGATGAAGAGTTTAACGTCACAATATTTAAGCAAAAAGCAGAAGAATGCATAAACGATATCCTTTCACGAGGTAAAATGCCTATCATAGCCGGTGGTACAGGCTTTTATATCCAGTCAGTACTTTATGATGTAGAATTCTCAGATTTTGATGAAGAAAAAAGAGCAGAGATAAAAGCAATGCTTGAGGATACCCTTGAACAAAAAGGCTTGGACTTTATGTTTGATAAACTCAAGGAAATAGATCCTGAGTATGCGGAGATCATACATAAAAACAATATCAGACGTGTACTACATGGATTGGAATATAACATCTTAACCGGCGGCAAACTGTCCGAACATAATGAGGAACAAAGAGAGAGAACAAGTCCCTATAATTTCCTTTACTGTGTACTAAATGATGACAGAGCAAAGGTCTATGGCAGAATAAACAGCCGCGTGGATGATATGCTGAGAGATGGATTAGCTGATGAAGTAAGAGACTTACTCGCTAAAGGTTATACACGAGACTTACCTTCCATGCTTGCCCTTGGATATAAAGAAATGGCAGATTACCTAAGCGGTGATTGCACCTACGAGACAGCAGTTGAACTCATAAAACGCGACACCAGGCACTTCGCCAAAAAGCAGCTCACATGGTTTAAACGTGAGCGCGAAACCCTCGAAGTTAACCGAACAAAATTCGAAAATGAAGCCCAAATGCTGGAATTTATCTTATCGGCTGCAAAATTGAAGGGTATCTTATAAAGTTATATATTATTACATTGTTAAAATTGGTAATGAGTAATTTAAGATATATTGTTTTTATAAAGATTCAAATTGTATAAAAAATAATTTGCTATATGATAGAGCAGGCGTGGAGGAGACAGGTTGTTTCACCGCACGCTATAAACTAGACTTTTTTGCGCTCTTAGCTCGCCGGGTTTGCAAGCTGCAAAAAGGTCTACGGATTTTGCATCTATCCATAAACTAAAAAAATAATCTGAAAACAAAAATATTCATTGGCCTTTGCAAAATCCGCCACGAGCGTGCGGTGGAATTATCTGTCTTCACCACGCCGAACACAAAATAAGCCAATAAGGAGAAAATAAAAATTGACAACAGCAGAAATGTTCAAGGCATTTGGCCTCTCAGAAAAAACTATAGAACTCAGCGAAAAGTACGAGCAGGAACTTAAACCCCGCTTCGACGAAATAGACAAGATTGCCGAGTATAATCAGCTAAAAGTCATTAAAGCCATGCAGGATAACAGACTTAGCGACATCCATTTCGCATCCTCTACAGGATATGGCTATAATGACCTCGGAAGAGAGACTTTGGAGAAGGTCTATGCTTCAATATTCCATACAGAAGATGCGTTAGTACGTCCCCAGATAACCTGCGGTACTCATGCACTGACCATAGCACTCGCAGCAAATCTAAGACCCGGCGATGAACTCTTATCACCAGTAGGAAAGCCCTATGACACCCTGGAGGGAGTAATCGGTATCACAAAGCAAAAGGGCTCCCTCGCAGAGTATGGCATAACATATTCACAGGTAGACTTAAACCCCGACGGCAGCTTCAACTATGACGGCATCAAAGCAGCCATAAACGAGAGAACAAAGCTTGTAACCATACAGCGTTCAAAGGGATATCAGACACGTCCTACCTTATCGGTGGAAAGAATAGGCGAACTGATAGCATTTATCAGAAACATCAAGCCTGAAGTCATCATCATGGTAGATAACTGCTATGGAGAATTTGTTGAGAAAATCGAGCCATCCGATGTAGGAGCAGATATGTGTATAGGCTCTTTGATCAAAAATCCCGGAGGCGGACTTGTAGCATCAGGCGGATATATTGTAGGTAAAGCCGAATATATCGAAAACTGCGCATACAGACTCACAGCACCCGGACTCGGAAAAGAAGTAGGAGCAACACTGGGTATAAACCAGAGCATGTTCCAGGGACTTTTCCTTGCACCTACTGTAGTAGCTTCGGCACTTAAGGGTGCTATATTTGCTGCCCGTATATTCGAAGATCTGGGATATCCCGTCATACCAAACGGTACAGAAGAAAGATACGATATAATACAGGCAGTAACACTGGGATCAGCAGAAAAACTCATCGCATTTTGCGGGGGTATCCAGGCAGCATCACCGGTAGACAGCTTTGTAGTACCGGAAGGGTGGGCTATGCCGGGATATAACAGCGATGTCATCATGGCAGCCGGAAACTTTATACAGGGTTCATCCATAGAGCTCTCTGCCGACGGACCTATAACAGAGCCTTACGCTGTATACTTCCAGGGAGGCCTCACCTGGTACCATGCAAAGCTGGGTATACTTACAGCTTTGGACAGAGTCCTTAAGGTGAG
>JAEEVK010000140.1 GCA_016287095.1 Lachnospiraceae bacterium | reverse complement strand
ATAATCTCCGTTTCTACCTATTATATACAGTATATCAAATCCGCATAGGGTTAGTTTATCATATTGGCAGATTTTCTTCCACTACTTTTCGGTCTTTAAGCCAAAATTTCTTCTTGCCATTTCCCTGGTCATCTGCTACAATACTTCTCGAATAAACCTATCCTGAACAAACACAAAAACTGTTATGGTTCTCTTACCGGAGAGCCTTAGCAGTTTTTTTATTTTATACAAGTCCTGTCAGTCTGGATCCCGGTGGTTTCCACCAACGGATTTTCATGCCGGAACCGGCAGTATGAGACCTGATCTGCCGCCCTATGGCGGCAAGGTCTCGCAAACCCCAAATATGGGGTTTGCTGTCGGAGCAAGCAAAGCACGAGTATATACTCGTGCAAGATTTCCTAGCATTTTCGCTTCGCAAAAATGACCGGAAATCAGCTTGTAGGGGAAGTCCCCTAGCCCCTGTTTTTACAAACATCAAAGCTCACTTTTCCGGCTCAAATCCACAATAAGAAAACCGCCAAAACTCACTATGTCCGAGGATTATTATCCCGATAATTCCGGCACATCAGAAAAATATTATACCGACTTTCGGAGAAAGGATCACATATGGAGAACAGAGAACGAAAAAAAGGACTCCTACTATACTTGAATGAAGAAGAAATGGAGCTACTTGAAGAAAAATGTAAGCTTGCCAAGATCAAAAGCAAGTCCGAGTTTATCCGCCGTCTAATCATAGACGGATATATCATAGAAGTCAACTTCTCGGAGCTTAACAGATACAACTTTCTGCTCAGCAATATTTCAAATAATATCAACCAGATAGCCCACCGGATAAATGAGACCCGGAGCATTTATAAGTCAGATATCGACAGCGTAAAAGAGGAGGTGGATAAGCTATGGCAACAACAAAAATCCATGCTATCAAGTCTACCGTGGGCAAAGCAATAAAATACATATGTAACGAACAGAAAACAGACCACAATGTGCTGATCTCGTCCTATGGCTGCGGTGTCCAGAGTGCAGAATTCGACTTCAAGTTCCTGCTTGGAAAAAACCAGTCCTCAGGACCGAATTCCGAGCCGAATCTGGCTTATCATCTGATACAGTCTTTTGCTCCCGGAGAGGTCACAGGTGAAGAAGCTCACGCTATCAGCCAGGAGCTAGCAGACCGTCTGCTGCAAGGTAACTATCCTTATGTTTTAGCCACCCATATAGACCGTGATCACGTTCATTCTCATCTGATATTCTGCTCCGTAAACAACCAGGATTATAAGAAATACCACCGCTGTACCCAGAGCTATAACCAGATAAGAAAGCTCAGTGATGAGATATGTGCCGAACATGGCAAATCCGTCGTAAAAGAGACTACCAGAACCGGCAAGACATATGCTGAATGGATGCACGATAGGAAGGGAGATTCCTGGAAAGCCAAGATAAAGAAAGACATAGATGAATGTATCCTTATCTCCCGCTCTTATGAAGAATTCCTTCAAAGGATGAGGGATAAAGGATATGAGATAAACGGCGAGACCTTCGGTGAAGGATCTGCCAAATATATCTCCTTCCGCCCCTACGGAAAAGACCGTTTTGTAAGAGGCAGGGCACAGTCCTTAGGAGCAGATTATACCAAGGAAAAGATACGAGAACGTATTGAAGAAAGAAACAGTCTCGGAACCGAAAAAGTGCTTCAAAACATATCCGGTCCGGTACTCACTATCGAAGAATATCTGAAGAAACATCAGACCGGCTCACCCACATCACTTATAGATACATCCGGCGAGAAATTTGCCAACAGTATCGGCCTATCAAAGTGGGCTGACAAGGAAAACTTTAAGCGGTTTGCAGCTATGTATGCAGAACTCGGTGGTCAGGGATTCCAGTCAATCCAGGAACTCAAAGACCGCATAAAAGAACTCCGTCTACAGGCTCACCAGGAGAAGAAAACATTTATCAGTCTAGAAAGGGAAATCAAGGAATTCGCAAACATACGGAGCTTTGCAAAGCAGTATCTTGAGAATAAAAAGTATCACGTTAACTACCAAAACTCCAAAGATAAGGAACGCTACTACCGCATGCACTTCGACCAGATCAATATGTTCGATTCAGCATCTGAATGGTTAAAGAGTTCCGGTATAAACACCGCTTCGCTGAACCTTAATAAAATCGAGGAACACTATCAGAAGCTTATATCTGATAAGAACCGTCTCAGCGACTCTTATATCGCTAAGGAAGCTGAATGCGACAGGCTCAAAAAGATAGACGATAGCTTGAGCAAGTTCCTTGACAATCCGAGTCAGGACAACAGAACAGCTCCGGCAAAGGAAAAAAATAGGAATATTTCATTATAACCTTTCCCCTAAAGGGGAGTATCATGCTCCCTCGAAAAATTAGAACTTTGCATTCAAAAAATGGAGCTTCAGCTCATATTGGACTGAAGCTCCGATATCCGATTAAGGCTATACGAGTATTCTTGTTTTTACAAAACTTAAATTAAGGATGGTATATATTGCCATGATGACGATTTGTTTTCTCATTTTGAACTAAGATCTTTTTCTTCATTGATTAATTTACACATCCGCTGCTCTATCAGTTCATCATTATCAAATAGTGAAACATAATTCAAAAAAAGTAAACTTAACTCTTCTGTCGATTTTTGATAGATTTTACTTGCAGCGCTCTCTGCATCATCTTCATTAAAGAAGTTAATATATTTCTCAATACCATATGAAGATATCAGCCACTCTGTAAATGAGCCCATAATAGGGTATGTTATTTCTGCGCCTAAGGAATAAAAATATTCATTATCCTTAATCAATTTGTTTGGGAATATGAACTGATTATTTTTTACATAATAACATGTCCAATGTAAGTTATGAATTCCCCACCACACGCGGTCAAAATACATCGCCAACCCTTCAAGTATTGCTGAACTCTCACTCCATCTACCATCTGACATACTAATATTATGGGCATCCTCATGAAACCCCATGCACTTTGTTTGCTTACTATATACTGCATAGATGTTGTTTCCAGATGAAAAACCGTTAATTGCAAAGCCTTCCTGATATTCCATCTCACAGAATTCAGAATATTTCTTGCCTAATACTTTAGCATCTTCATGCAGAAAATAGTTTATCTTCTGTTTAGGTTCCTTACCCAGAACATTTACAATGTATTCATAACATCGTTCTTGCTCACTTGAAAGCTTAAAGATCTCTTTTTCTGCTAAAGATCCTTCTTCATAATTAAAAATATAATGCTCAGTTTCGTAACATTTCATAAGATTCCCCTCAAGTCTCAACAATAATCATAGCAAACATCAATATATTCTCTTAAGCGTATTATCTTGAAATATAATATTAACTAATTATAACATAATTCTTGACATAGTCAATGAAATAGTATATATTCAAAACGAGCTGAATAATGTAGTTTACTATCATCCAGCTCGTTAATTATCTTAGGAAATCTAATTTACAGAAAATCTTTCACACACTCGCATTCAAAGCATGTTGGGGAATCACAAAAGTACTGAGTTCATCCGACTCATACCCGGTTTCTTCCCTAAGTTCCCTCTTAGCACAGTCAAGTGCAGCCTCAGCAGCATCCCTGCTTCCATACTCCTTGCCATCGGTACGCTCTATGCCTCCTGCCGGAAACTCTGTAGTCACTTCCTTGATGCCCTGGCGGAACTGTCTCACACAGAGATAATGACCATTCTCATCCGATGCAACTATCACGGTATAGTCACGCCGGCTATAGCTGTAATATGGTGAGAATACCCTTCCGTCCGGATACCTGTATGTTGACTTCCGGAAATCAATCCACTCGTCCTCAACTATGTGCTCCGTCTCTATCTCTTCCCAGGCAAGTTCTTTGTCGTCCATCTATAATAATCTCCGTTTCTACCTATTATATATAGTATATCAAATCCGCATAGGGTTAGTTTATCATAAAGTCATGCACCTCTCCGTAATAATCATCCCTGAGACACTCACCGGCACGATAAGCCGCAGCTGCAACTGCACTCTGTCCGGCTCCCCTGGAAACATGTGCAAGATGAAAATGATAACTTGCCATTACTTCATCACCTCCTCAATCGGTTTTGGCGAAAACGTCTTCGCATACTCCTTTACACCGGGAACTCTGAGCAGTCCATCACAGAACTGGATGAAATCCGTTTTGGATGCATCCTTCACAACCGGGAAAATGCTCTCAAGGTGTGCTGCCTTGAAACAGAGCATATGGGTTCTTTTGCTCCGCTGCTTTTTCTCTTCGGTCTCCAGACGGTTCTCTTCTCGTATGACCTGGTGCTGGGCTTGCTCTCTTTTCTTTTTTGCAGCCTCAAGAGCTTTGGCCGCTTTGTCAATTTTTTCGAAATCTGACATGTGAATCCTCCTCATATAATCAAGTACTTTTTGTTGAAAATTCAAGGTTTTTTAACCTTGTATATCTCAGAGAATGAGTCACGATCATGGATAATTCAATGTATCAAGTACAGAAATAGTGGTTTATGGGTATAAGAAATAGAACGTCATCCTGTTTACTATAAATGGCTCTGTTCTATCCCCCTTCCCTCTATGGCAGCGAACCTCCTATGTCCACCAGGATCATCCCGTTTCTGGAGTCCTAACTTCCTTCGTCCCGCCTATCCATAACCAGGGTGTCAGCTATGCTCCTTGGCGAGGTTTTCCCCCTTGGATTTAATCCCTGCCGACTACTGGCTCATTCTTTGTTTTTTGATTACTGACCCGCTTCCTGTACCAGCACTGTTTCCAGCGGACGTTACCTGTTACATTCAGACTTGCCCAGCAGCTGCCTTAACGACAGCCTGTATTCTTTTTACTATGCAGCCTGTGAACTGCCCTGAGGACGTTTGATGTCTTCTGTCATCTTCTTTGGATCATAATCCACGCCCTTCGTGAGTATTACGTAAAATACCCTGATCAGTTTTTCGGCTACTACCATCAATGACTGCATCTTCTTAAGCGGGTTCTGCTTTCTGGTAGTATAATAGTGATGCAGTTCAGCAAACTCATAGTTCTTTGCCACCAGGGACATCGCAACCTCGAATAGCAGATATCTTAGCCTCTTGCGGCCACGTCTGCTTATTGTTGTCTCGCCCTTGTGCTTCCCTGAACTGTTCTCTACCAATGCCAGCCCTGCCAGCTTCTGCAGTTCTTTGGGATTCTTGAACCTGCTTATGTCACCAACTTCAGCAAGGAATCCCGATACTGTTTTGAGCCCAACGCCTTTAATCTCCATTAGCTTTTCAGCCATCGGAATCTTTGCCACAAGCTCTTCGACAAGAATCATTATCTCCTGAAGACGTGCCTTTCTTGATTCATAATCCTCTATCAGCATGCGCATCTCCATGCGTGCCGATATGGCCCCTTCCTTGCTCCCTATGCTGTGCTCAGCTGCGTCCACCAGGGTCTGTGCCCTCTTTTTACCAACAGCTCTCATTTTAGCATCACGCCAGATCTTGTTGATACCGTCGACACCTAACGCCAGGATGTCTTCCGGTAACGGAGCCTTCTTCAGCACCAGCATCCCGCTGGCAGCATCAAGGTTTCCATAGACCGTCTTATATTCAGGAAAATATATACTGAACCAACGGCTTATACGGTTCAAGATTCTCGTAAGTTCCGACTGTACTTGGAATCTCATGTTCGATGCAGTACGAAGGTCTGCATAAACACCGTCAGGCAGGTATGGGATCATGTACCGTCCCTCTCTGACAAGGCCTGCGATGACTTTAGGATCCTTACGGTCATTCTTGTTCTGAGTATTGTCGTCGAGTTCTTTCGATTTCTTTACATGATGAGGATTCACCAGTACAGGCTTCATGTCATTGTCCTGAAGAAACTTTCCCAGATTAAACCAGTAGTGTCCGGTAGGCTCCATCCCTGGCATCACCTTGTCCTTATCATGTACTTTCATATGTTCCAGTATCCATGTCTTGAGCTCCGCAAAGCCTGCCTCGTCATTACTGAACTTAAACGGCTTCTTTGAATATTCAATCCCTCTGTGATCAAAGGCCCTGGCGAAATGCGTTTCACTTCCGACATCGATACCGATAACAAGAGTTTTTTCAGTTACGGCTTCAATTTTTTTGTTTTGTGTGTTATAATCCATCTTAGATACCTCTCTGTTTAATAAGATTTACCAACTTCGCCAGTCAGTAGTCTTATTTTACACTGAGGTATCTTTATTCTCAACACCTACTTTATATTATACAGGAAGCTCCTTGTATTGATCAGTGTATGTATCTTATTATTTTATTACATTTTAAATACAGATGCAAGGACTTTTTAAGTATTATTTTGTTCAGTGCATAATAAAAATACGGCAGTCATCACAGACTGCCAAACATGAATTTATAACTTACTTACACTGCAGGTAGTACATACCTTCATCACCTGCCCTATTTTCCTTATTTGAACCATTGCTTTCATAGTAATACGGTCTTTCCTCAATATTCATAGAGCTGTCCTGAAGCTTTATACCCTTATAATAGTATGTGCTGGTATATCCGAACATATTTG
>JAEEVK010000001.1 GCA_016287095.1 Lachnospiraceae bacterium | reverse complement strand
GTAAAAAAGTAAGCCGGATGATGATTAAATAATGAACTAAAAAATCAGGCCATATCACTTTGATATGACCTGATTTTCACATTTATAAGAGGATTTTTTTTATATGTTAAGGCTATTTTTATTTGAAAACATAATATTATTTTGGTATAATGGTATTCAGTTATGAATAATGTAAGTGTAAATTTGAAATAGGAGAACATGACTATGACAAATGATAATGAAAAGAATAAAGGCACTACCAGAGCAATTATTTTGGCTTGCCTGGTATTGGTTTTTGCATTTGTATACTTTATTGGCCGCAGTAAGTACACTATAGCAAAGGAAGATCAGGACGATGACGCCGAAAGCGAAAGTGTAGATCAGTCTCATAATAAGTCTTATGCATCTTCTTATAAATTCTCTCTTAAGAATTCCTCTGACAGCAGTTCCTCAAACAGCAGTTCGTCAGTTTTTAAAACCCAATATTCTGATGAGTGGCAAAATGATTTTGATGGATGGGATGAAGCATATAAGAACTGGGAAGATACAGAAGTATCTGAAACATTAAATTAAGGGGTAGCTTATGAACGGTGAAATTAAGATGAGTGTATCTTCCATGACAAGATCCGGAGATAAAAAGGCGGTTTATGTCCTGTTCCAGGATGGCGACAAGTCTGCTGAGTATTCTTTACCGGGATGCGGTCTTATACGGAACAAGGGTTTCAGTGAGGACGAGTTAAAGTCACTGAAGGAGTATATGGACAATGAGCAGGATTCCATCTATGCCATGGCAAAGGGCGTGAACCCGATTAAAGCACTGATGGGAAAGAACAGTTAAGAGAAGAAAACAGATAAAACAGCTGCGAAAGCGCTTTTTAGAATAATAAGAATAGATTTGTGAATATGGAGGTATTTGGGGTGGATACATCTAAAAAAGTACTGTTCATACTTGAATCCAATAAAGATTTATATACTTCCGGGGAAGAAATGGCGAGACAGTGTGGCATTTCAAGGAATGCCGTTTGGAAAGCTATAAAAGATCTTCGTGAAAAAGGCTATGACATTGAGGCGATCAGTAACAAGGGCTACAAGATGACAGGTAAATCCGATATTATATCTGTGGAAGGAATAAAAGCCATTTTACCTGAGAATTTAAGGAAAACGGATATACTTGTTTATGAAAGCCTGGATTCCACAAGTGACAAGGCAAAAGAGCTTGCCATGAAAGGAGCGGCTCATGGGACAGCAATTGTAGCAGTAACACAGACCGGTGGTAGAGGCAGGAAGGATCACTCGTTCTTTTCTCCTAAAGGCGGGCTCTATATGAGTATTGTTTTAAAGCCGGAAATGTTAACAGATACAGATAGCAAGGCGGTCACATCCTTTGTGGGGAATGCAGTGATCAGCGCAATAAGAGAGCTTACCGGTATAGAGCCTTATATAGACGGAATTAATGATCTGTACGTTAACGGTAAAAAAATATGCGGTATTCTGCTAGAGTCCGGCAGCGAATTTGACAGTAACACTTTGCAGTGGATAGTTGCGGGAATTGGTATTAACTTTGATTCGGATATAAGCAGTTTCCCGGAGGATGTGAAGAACAGAGCATCCAGCTTGTTTGAAACCGGTAAGGCAACCATTTCAAAAAATGTACTCATAGCAAAAATTATAGAGAATATATCAGATTGTCAACCTTAATACAAAAAGAGGTTGACAATCTCTTTTTTGTGTGCTATCTTTATTCAGGCATTTAGATTATGATGCAAAATAAAATGGACATTTTGGAGGCTTTGATACCATGAGTAGTACAGAAGCAGTTAAGAAAAGAACAGGATCCAAAGTGATAGATATGGTTTATATCGCGATGGGAGCTACATTAATAGCCATTTGTTCCTGGATAAGTATACCGACAGCAGTACCGTTTACACTTCAGACATTTGCTGTCTTTTTCGTGCTGCTGCTTCTCGGAGGTGAAAGAGGTACCCTGGCAATACTTATATATATACTGCTTGGAGCAGTCGGAGCTCCTGTATTTGCCGGATTTAACGGAGGCATCGGGGTATTATTGGGAAATACAGGCGGCTATATCCTTGGATTCTTGTTTGTCGGCCTTATATATATGCTGTTTACGAAATTATTTAAGAAAAAATTAGTTATCAAAATAGCAGCACTTGTTCTTGGTCTCATAATTTGCTATGCTTTTGGAACAGCCTGGTTCATGCATCTTTATATGAAGAATACCGGAGAAGTAGGACTGCTTACTGTCCTGGGATGGTGTGTGTTTCCCTTCATCATTCCGGACCTGATAAAGATGGCACTTGCCGTTGTTATCGCCAAAAGGATAGAACCTGTAATAAAGAAGATGTAGTTGTGTTTGATTTACGCCTTGCGGTAAGCCGAGGGCGTGACTCCCATTGTTTTATAAAATGTACGATTGAAATAACTGATATTGTTGAACCCAACCAGGGAGGCAATTTCAGTTATTTTTTTGTTTGTGGATGAAAGCAGCTCGCAGGATTTTACTATGCGGATACGGTTAAGATATTCGAATGGGGTGCTCCCTGTAAGATTTCTGAAACTGTGGCAGTAGTAGCTGACGCTGTATCCTGCTGATCTTGCCATGTTTTCCAAGGTTAACGGATCGGAGTAATGCTCCTGTATATAGTCCATACTATGGAAAAGTTCCCTGTTGATACCGTTGTCATCAGAAGAGTTGGTGAATTTTGAAAAATGAAGGTTATATAACTCTTGCCAGCATACAAAAAGATATCCCTGGATGGACAATTCACAGGTTGACGGAGAGGTATCATACAGATTGAGTATCTCACGCATATATGAGAGTAATTTGTGATTTTCTTTGTTCCTTGACAAAATAGTGTAAATACATTCCTGTCGATGGCATGTAATGGCTTCGAAAAACGGGCTGTTCTTTGAAAAACATCTTTCCATAGGTTCGGTAGAGAAAACTATGGCATAATATCTGATGGTTTTACTGCAGTTTGTAGGGCGTATTGCATTATGGAGCATACCATGGGGTATGAATATGCCGTCACCCGGATTCAAAGTAAAACTTTCGGATTCAATATGAAAATCAACAGAGCCCTTCTCTAAAAGAAACAACTCTGCCTCCGGATGGCAGTGAAGATACAGAGCATTGTTCTGACCTGGTTCTATTATCGTTTTATGCAGTGAAAACGGGCTGGAACCTGTTTTATGTATGATGTTTTCGGTATATGATGAATTGATCTTTTCCATGATATTCTCCTGACTGTAAATTTCTAACAATCTGTTGTTTTAAAGATCGCACAACCTCATAATAATACAAAAAGCAAAATAGTGCAAGTTTATAATAGTATTTTTAAAGATAATTTCAAAATATGTATTATACTGAAATCATAGATTAAATCATTGATTAAATCATTGATTGATTATTTAGACAGTGTACGGAGGTAAATATCATGAGCATTTCAATTGAGCACAATCGTATAGTTTTTGAAAGACGTGACGAATTGACTGTTATCGAACCATACGGTCCCAACTGTATCCGTTGCAGGTCCACAAAAAACAGCAGGATATCTGATGAAAACTGGACATTACAGCCTGCTAAAGAAGGAGCAGTCATTTCTTTGGAAGGTGATGGGAAAAAGGCTACACTTAAAAACGGACATATGTCTGTAACTGTAGACGCCGGGACTCCATGGTATGGCGGTATCATAACATATTACCGGGATGATGTTTCTGTATTGCGTACCAAGTATGAAGGGGATTATACATGTCGAAACATCCATACCGAGGGTGATAACTATCATATAAAGGTTATATTTGAATCAAATCAGGGCGAGCATTTTTACGGGCTTGGACAGGAACAGGAAGACTTTTTTGACAGGCAGGGGAGCAGCTGTAATCTTATGCATTACAATACCAAGTCAGCTGTGCCTGTAATCTATTCATCTTTAGGATATGGCATATTTTGGAACAATCCGGCTCCCGGAAGATGCGAAACTACTAAAAACCATATCATGTGGGAGGCTGACAGCGCATATCAGGCTGATTATCTGGTATATGCAGGTGAGACTCCTGCAGAAACCTTAAAGATTTATTGTGATCTTACGGGATATGCACCTAAGTTTCCGGATTGGGCGGCAGGTTTCTGGCAGAGCAGGCTGCGTTATGAGTGCCAGGACGATGTGCTTAATGTTGCCCGTGAATATAAGAAAAGAGGTGTGCCTCTTGCAGCCATCGTTATCGATTATTTCCATTGGACAGAGCAGGGTGAATGGAAATTTGATCCTAAGTACTGGCCCGATCCGGAGGGTATGTGCCGTGAACTAAAGGAGATGGGTGTTCAGCCGATAGTTTCAATCTGGCCCACGATCAATCCCGCAAGTGAGAATTATCGTGAGATGAATGACGGAAATATGCTGGTTCGTACAGAGTGCGGGCAGTATGGCACCTTTGATTTTTACGGTCAGCAGACATTTATCGATGTGACACATCCGAAAACAGGTCCTTTTGTTTGGGATAAGGTAAAAAAGAATTATTATGATAAGGGGATTCATAATTTCTGGCTTGATGAGGCAGAGCCGGAGGTACATCCCCAGCAGTATTCCAATCTTAAGTTTTATGCCGGCAACGGTGCCCAGACTGCTATGCTTTATCCGTATTATTACAGCAAGATGTTCTATGATGGATTAAAGCAGGCAGGAGAGGATGAAATAATAATCCTTACACGTGCTGCATATCCCGGAACGCAAAAGTTTGGCTCGCTTGTATGGAACGGAGATATTGCATCGACATTCCTTAATCTTCGTATGAGTGTAAAAACAGGACTTTCAATGTCGATGAGCGGTATACCGTGGTGGAACAGTGATATCGGTGGTTTTCATTCGGGAGATACCAGAAGTGATTATTTCCGTGAGCTTATAGTGCGTTGGGCCCAGTTTGGTGTATTCTGTCCGGTAATGAGACTGCATGGGGCAAGAATCCGTACTCCCGAGCAGACCGACCGTTTCCCCGGTATCAAGGAACGCACCGGTGGAGAAAACGAGATCTGGAGCTTTGGTGATGAAAATTATGAAATACTCGCAGAACTCGTTAAATTGCGTGAGCGTTTAAAGCCTTACATTGTGAAGCATATGGATATAGCTTCGAAAGAGGGCAAGCCGATCATGCGCCCGATGTTTTTTGAATACTATAATGATCCTGTATGTTATGAGCTTGAGGATCAGTATATGTTTGGAGAGGATATTCTGTTTGCACCTATCACTGAGCAAGGCCGTACATCCAGAAAGGTTTATCTGCCCGAAGGAGAGTGGCAGGATGTAAACAGTAAAGATATTGTTTCCGGTGGAAAGTGGCTTGAATGCAATGCTCCCATAGACAAGTTTATAGCTTTTATAAAAAAGGGTGCGGAAGTTTCTGGAGTGTTTGATTGAATTGAAGTCAGAAGGGTATCATTCCTATAAGAAATACTTGAATAATGCAGAAAAATATGGTATAAATATATCAAAACTTTTCTGTAAGGAGGTACTCAAATGATTTCTGATTATTTGGAACAACATTGGGTAATGCTGGTACCCCTTATAGGCATGTCCATATTGCTGATATCCGATATACACCTTGAACGCAGGATGATACGGCGTATAGCAATTACAAACTTCATACTTTTTATATACTCGATCTTTTGTTACATAGAGACCTATCTTGGCAACCAGCCGGAATATTCAATATGGAGAACCATACTGAGTGCCGTGAATTACAGCCTTGTTGCATTTATCCTTGTCGAGATAATAATGATAGTGTACCGGGAACAAAGAGTGTATGTATTGATCCCGGCTATCATAAATATGATCCTTTGTTTTATATCCATCCCGACCGGTATTGTTTTCACTATCGATCAGAATAATCATTTTCACCGCGGTCCGGTGGGTCATATTGCGTACATTGTCTGCGGACTGTATCTGGCATATTTTATAATCAGAATGTTTACCAGTAAAAGACGGCAGAAAGAGGATTTTCCTTTGCTGATCTTTATGTCTGTTACCGCAGTTGTATGCCTACTTGTGCCAATGTTTCTAGATGAAGTGGTACTTCACTGGTTTGTTGCCACGATAGCCATAGATATTCTTTTATATTATGTCTTCCTGCTACAGCAGTATACCAAGCGTGATCCGCTAACCAAGCTGTTAAACCGTCAAAGCTATTATTTTAATTCTGAAAAGAATTTTGGAATAATTACCTCTGTTATCACCATAGATATGAATGGTTTAAAAGAGATTAACGATACCAAGGGACATATTGCCGGAGACGCCGCTTTGAAGGCTATTGCAGACAGCTTTTTAAGAGCAGCACAGCGTAAACACAGGGTGTATCGTATCGGCGGTGATGAGTTCATAGTACTGTGTAACAACTCAAGCGAGGACGAAGTAAAGGTCTTAATAGATCATATAAAGCTGGAAGTTGCAAAAACTCCATATACTGTTTCTGTTGGATATGCCATGAAATCAGAAGGCAGTACTATTGATGACCTTTATCACAGAGCAGACACAATGCTATATGAGGAAAAGAAACGGTTTTATGAGTTAACCGGTAAGGATAGACGAAAGTGATATAAACTATAGATAAGAATAAAAAAGACGGTTCGATGTCACCGTATTTTGGCGACATGGAACCGTTTGTTTATTTCTATATTATTACTGCATTATTTCTACTTCAATCGGCTTAATATTCCAGTCCTGTACTCCGCTCGCTCCGTCACTGGCAAGGAATGCGCCCTGCGGATCCCTGATAGTGAGAAGTCTTCCGCTTTCGTAAGGTGTCTGCAGTGAATAGCTTCCGTCACTGTTTTCCTTTATACGCCAGCTCTGTGCATCCAGATATCCTGTGTATATCCAAAGGCTTATGGTGTTATCCTCTATATCCCATGCATTACCGAGATCGATAAGCTTATCAGGCATCTTTTCGGGAGAAAACATAAATCTGCCGTCACTTAAATATTTGATAGTCCAGATACATGCATCATTAGATGTGTAGAGTCTGGGCTCATCATCGCGTCCGCAAAGATATCCGTCCCCATTTGCATTCTCAATAACAAACTTTCCGAGATTATATACATTTCTCTTGATAAGAGGCCACATCTTAGGATACATGCCGACATACTTTACTGTGCTGCCGTCATTGTAAGGAAGTTTACCCTGAAGAACCAGCTTGTAGAACTCAAAATAATCATAATCGTTTTGGCCGTTTATATACTGCTGATAACCGGGATATGAGTCAGGTCCCATATAAGCATGTGTCGGAGGGTAAACAATACCAAGCAGCTGTCCCAGGTATTCAAACTGATGCATCCATTCGTGTACGGCTACCGATGTAGCATATAACGAAGGGATCTCGGGATCTTCCAGAGGATATGTACCATCGTAAGGCTTCTGAAGATCAAATGTCGAATAGCCCATGGGTGTGTTCATATTGTGTGTCATTATTCCCAGCATTACATAGTTTACACCATAGCCGGCCTTGCCCTCGTTCCTGGCCTGATTTTCCTCTCCGGCAGTCTGCACGGTGGTCAGTACGGTATCAAATTCACCTGTTGCATTGAAATTATCGATTGCCGGCTGTACGGTATCCTTTGACAGGAACAGCCATTCATCGTTATCGGCCTTGGTTAAAGTTGTTGCCTCATCTATGAAATGCAGATCAACAGTGATATCCAGGTTGTGGTTGGTAATGCTTTCCACACTCTTCTCAAAATTGATGGCAACCGCCTGCAGGTATTTCTTGTCAAAGTCAGTCATCTGGAAATCAAGCTCGCCATATGTTACATGGGTATATCCCAGCCACAGTACATTGTATTTTACAGGCTCGCTTAAAGGTGTATAGTCACCGGCATTTACCTGATCTATAGCTTCCTTTACCAGCCTGTCGGTATTTTCAGCCAATGCCGCAAAATCCACTTTCTTAACCGGTTCAGCTGTAGGTTCAGGTGTTACTTCGACCTTTTCATCATTCTTCACAGATCCGTTGTTTTCGTCTGTTTTTTCGGTTGCAGGAGTTTTAGTTATATTGTTGCTGTTTTCTTCCTGCTTTGATCCGCATCCTGTTGCGAACAGTGCCAGGCACAATATCATGCTTAACATGCGGATGATAAGTTTCTTTTTCATCTTCCCAAATTACCTCTGAAATAATAGTAATGCTTTTAGACATTCCAGCACACTACTATATCAAAAATCCGTATCTCTGTCAAACATTTTTAGTTACCGGAGGATTTACGAAAATAGAATTTTTATTTGATTTCTGCTGCCCATGCGAGAGCATCATCTATATGAGGTCTGAAATTGTCTTTGCCGACCTTCTGGACAAATCCACTCTTTTCCATGGTCTTGTATGGCTGTTCATTTACATGGGAGAATACGAGAGTAATGTTATTTGCTGCACATCTCTCATATAACTGCTCCAGAGAATGCATAGCGGTGGCATCTATGGCAGGCACGCCTCTCATTCTTATGACGATCGCCTTTGTAAAGTCCTTGAAAGAAACACCTGAAAGCTGGTCTGCATCACCGAAGAACATAGGACCGGATATCTCGTAAACCCTGACATGTCTGGGCACATCCTTAAAATCAAGCCCGTCGGGATATTCCTCGGGATCATAATATTTCCAGCCGCTGATCTTGGTCTCGTCGCTCATCCTCTTCATAAAGAGTACGCAGGCACAGATCATACCTACTTCGATGGCAACAACCAGATCAAATGCAACAGTAAGTGCAAAGGTGATCACAAGTACCAGAACATCAGCCTTGGGAGCGGTCTTGCAAAGATGAACGAAGGTTCTCCACTGGCACATATTATATGCAACCATAAACAGGATAGCTGCGATGGCAGGCATAGGTATCATAGCCGCATAAGGCATTAAAACAACCAGAACCAGTACGAGTACGATCGCATGTACCATACCGGCTATAGGAGTCCTGCCTCCGTTTTTGATGTTAGCGGCGGTTCTTGCTATAGCACCTGTAGCGGGGATACCTCCGAAAAGAGCGGAACCGATATTTCCAACACCCTGAGCCACCAGCTCCATATTTGATCTGTGGTGGGAATTTATCATACTGTCTGCTACTACACATGATAAAAGTGATTCTATAGCAGCAAGGATCGCAATGGTCAATCCGTCAGGTGCCACATTCCTGATGGCACTCCAGGATATTTCAGGCAAGTGGAATGAAGGAAGATCATTGCTGATGCTGTAAAGATTACCTATGGTGTTTACTTTCATATCCAGTAGTTCTACCATTAATATGCCTACAACAACCGCTATCAGAGATCCCGGGATCTTACTCGAGATAAAAGGCCATACAATAAGAATGGCAAGGCACACAGCGCCTACTAAAAGAGCCTGCCAGTTTATGGTTCCGATATTGGAGCCGATAGCCTTTATCTTATCGATGCTTTCAATGTTTTCCGTCCCTGCGGGATATGTCAGTCCAAGAAAATCCTTTACCTGGCCTATAACTATCGTAACGGCTATACCTGAAGTAAATCCGGTAGTAATGGTGTACGGGATAAATTTGATCAGAGAACCCAGTCTCAATATACCCATGACTATCAGGATAATACCTGCAATAATGGTAGCCAGTATAAGTCCGTCCATACCGTTTCTGGCAACTATACCTGCCACGATCGTAGCAAAGGCTGCTGTGGGACCGGCTATCTGTACACGGCTGCCGCCCAAAAATGAAATGATAAATCCGGCTATGATCGCAGTATATATACCCTGTTCGGGACCGACACCCGAAGCCAGTGCCAGAGCTATGGAAAGAGGCAGCGCTATGACCGCTACGATCAAACCTGCCACCACATCTGTTACAAACTGCTTCCCGCTGTACTTTCCAAGTACACTGAAGAGCATAGGCTTTAATTTATCTTTTTTTACCTGCTCCTTCTTAACCTGTTCCGTTTTCACCTGTATACTCCTTAACATATATATTGGAAATTTCATCAAACTCAATGATTATACATCTGTTAAAGAAAAAGTCAAGGAAAAAAATAAATTTAGGTTTGAAAACAAAAATGAAATTTGGTATAATATATTAGATATGGATATTATCGGTTTGAAGGCATAGACAGAGGATAACATATGGGAGATTTAATCAGGACAAATGATAACTGCATAGGCTGTAATCGCTGTGTCGGGGCATGCAGCTGCCCGGGTGCCAATGTTTCCGTGCTCGAGGGTGAAAAGAGCAGGATAATGGTAAACCCCGACAGGTGCGTTGCGTGCGGAGCCTGCATAGATGTGTGCGAGCATCATGCAAGGGAATATGTCGATGATGTGGAAAGGTTTTTTGCTGACCTTAAACGGGGAGAGTGCATCTCCCTTCTTATAGCGCCTGCATTTAAGGCAAATTATCCGGATGAATACGAGGATATCCTCGGACAGTTGAAAAAGCTCGGTGTTAACCGATTGATCAGTGTTTCATTCGGAGCCGATATATGTACATGGGGATATATCAATTATATTCAGAAGTACAGTTTTATGGGCGGCATTTCCCAACCCTGTCCCGCTGTTGTGGGATATATTGAGAAATATGTGCCCGAACTTCTCCCTAAACTGTTTCCAGTTCAGTCCCCTATGATGTGTGCCGCCATATATCTTAGAAAGTATCAGGGGCTTAAGGATAAGCTGGCTTTTATCAGTCCCTGTATAGCCAAGAAAAATGAGATTGATGATGATAGAAATTTCGGACTTATGTCATACAACCTTACGTTTGCGCATCTTATAGAGTATCTTAAGGAGCATCCCGTAAACGGAGCCAAGCCTTATAAAGATGAGATAGAATATGGCCTGGGGTCTATTTATCCCATGCCCGGCGGACTCAAGGAAAATGTTTACTGGCTCTTGGGTGAGGATGTGCTTATCCGCCAGATGGAAGGCGAAATGCACATGTATAACTACTTAAAGCGCAACAAAGAGCTTATAAGGTCAGGGGAGCTTCCTTATCTGTTTATAGATGCACTTAACTGCAGCGGAGGCTGCCTTTACGGTACCGGCATAGAAGAGCGGAATTATGATAACGAGGATATTTTCTGTGCCATACAGCGTATAAGATCGGAAAGCAAGAATGAATCAAAGAAATCAGCATGGGGCAGGAAGCTTACACCTAAAAAGAGGCTTGAAGCTTTAAATAAGCAGTTTGCAAAATTAAGGCTTGACGATTTCCTTACACAGTATACTGACAAGAGTGAACTTACAAGATGTAAGGAAATTACGGCTTCCCAGGAAAAGGCCATATACCGTGATATGCTTAAGGATACCAAGGAAAAGCAGAGTATTAACTGCGGATGCTGCGGTTTTTCCAACTGTAAGTCCATGGCTTCTGCCATATACAACGGTTTCAGCCGCAAGGAAAACTGCGTGCATTATATGAGTGACCTCGCTGTTCTTGAGAAAGATCAGAATATCAAGCTGGCAGAGGATCTTAAGATGTCGCATGATGATTCTGATTCAAAAGTCAATGCTCTTCTTAAAAAGATAAATGAAAGTTTTGGAGATATTGACAGGTCCATCGAGTCCATCAAGCAGGCTACTGTGGATAATGCCGTACAGAGCGGTAATATCTCCGATGCCATGAAAGAGATAGATAAATGGGCAAATACCCTTAAAGAATCGCTGAATACCATCAGCGGATATATTGACAGGCTTGACAGTAATAACCGCCAGGTAATAGCTATTTCAACCCAGACAAACCTGCTTTCGCTCAATGCCTCTATAGAGGCGGCCAGAGCCGGCGAAACAGGCAGGGGATTTTCAATAGTGGCCGAAGAGATAAAGTCACTTGCGGAAAGCTCGGGAAAAGCAGTTGCCGACAGTAACCGAAACAATATGGATATCAGAGAACTGGTTACTAAGCTTTTGGATGAAGCTGAAAAACTGAGGGATGTTATTTCGTCCGTTGACAGTGACACCGGGACTCTGGTCAGATCCATTACCGAAGAGGCTTCGTCAGTTGATGTGGTCATGGATGTCAGCAACCATGTTAAGGATGAACTTGAAAAAATGCTGAAGTAAACGAAAAGACAGGGGGCGGTAGATATAGCTACTTATATAATGTCGGATATACACGGGGATTTACTGTCATTTAACAAAATGATGGAAAAGATAGATTTTAAAGAAGGCGAAGATTTCCTTATAGTAAACGGAGATGTCCTGGATAGGGGAGAGCATGGTATAGAGCTGCTTCTCCGTATAAAAAAGATGGTTGAAAACGGTCATGCCCTTATGCTCAAGGGCAATCATGAGCTTTTTGCACAGAGATATATGGAGGGAGCACTCTCCGAGAGGGAGTGGACCCTTTATTCCGGTGCGGCTTCATTAAAGAGCCTGAAAGAGCTGGATGAGGCTGAAAGAAACGGACTGCTCGAATTTATCAGAACACTTCCCATATATATAGAAAGGGAGATCGCTAAGTACGGCAATGCCGTAATAACCCATACCGGACTTATGGACAGCTGTCTTGTGACCGGTCAGGATGAAAAGATCGATGTTGTGGAATCTATAAAGAAAGCGGCTGAGAATAACGAGGACGACCTGCTCATATCCGCGGATATACATTATTGGGGACGTGACCAGCTTATGAAGCTTGATAAGTTTATCGTATGCGGACATGTTCCTACATATCAGTTAGGGCCGGAATATACCGGGAAAATAATGGAAGCCAGGTCGTATATGAATATTGATGTCGGGACGGTTTACCGTAAGTATGGCGGGAAACTGGCATGTATATGTATTGACAGCGGAAGTGTGTGGTACGTCTGATGGGACAGAGACTGATAAAGGCTTTAAAAGCGATTAATTTTATATCCGGCAAAAACATGACCGAAGAGGAGCTGATAAAGCACCGCAGGATGGTTGACTGGGTCGGCAGTATGGCTACTCCGAAGGGCGATGTTAAGATCAGGAAGTTTTCCGTGAACGGTATCCCCTGTGAAGCTGTCAGACCTGAGTTTGCACATAATCCTCAGTACGGTATACTGTATGCCCATGGCGGAGGATATTTTGCCGGAGGTCTTGATTATGCCCGTGTCCTGGCTGTTAAAATGGCTCTGGCTACAGGGTTTACGACTTACTCCTTTGCATATCGCCTGGCTCCAGAACATCCTTATCCGGCTGCTCTCGAGGATGGTGAGGCAGTATGGGAGTACCTTACTAAAGATAAGTATTTGCCGGAAAAGCTCATATTGGCAGGTGATTCGGCAGGCGGTAATCTGGCTCTGTGCCTTACCCAAAAGTTAAAGGTTCAAAACAGGGCATTACCGCAGAGTCTTATACTTTTCAGTCCCTGGACAGATATGACCGGTACGGCTGTGAGCTATGAGACCAATAAGGATATAGACCCGATACTTACAAGGGACTATGTTATGTGTGGGGCCGGGGCATACACATCCGGTATGCGTTTTGATCCGGATAATGAAAATAAAGAGGCGGAGCTGGCCGAAGCCGATCTGGCGGATCCGAAATTCAGCCCGTTATACGGGGATCTCACCGGTATGCCGCCTGTATATATCATGGCAGGCAGAAACGGGATACTGCTTGATGACAGTATCCGTTTGAGGGACAGTATCATAGAGGCCGGCGGAAAGGCCCACCTTGATATTGAGGATAACGGCTGGCATGTATATCAGCAGATGCCGATACCGATCGCTGCCAAGGCGATGAAGAGACTTGCAAAGCATGTTTCAGAGATGATATATAAATCTTAAATTTGTTTATTTCGAGGGTATCATGGGGAGTAATAACTGGTACAAAATAGATAATGTAGCTAAGGTTTTCCTGGCTACTGTCGGAAAGAGGGATACGAGGGCCTTCAGGGTGAGCTGTACCCTGACGGAAGATATCGATCCGGAGCTTTTACAAAAGGCCGTACTTTCCGCTATCCAGGACAGACCCCAGGTACAGGTGCGCGTCAGACGCGGTATTTTCTGGCACTATATGGAGGATACCGATATAATGCCAAAGGTAGTTATGGAGCATGACCGTATCTGTCCTTTGCTTTATGTACCTGCGAAAGCCATGCTGCATTATCAGGTTACATATTACGGAAACAGGATAAATCTTGATATGTTCCATGCACTGACCGACGGTACCGGTGCATTGGAATTTTTAAATATTATAGTCCTTGACTATCTTAAACTGAAATCTCCGGGTAAGTACGACGATGTGACCATACATTCCGGAGCTTCGGCAGGAGATTTAAGTCAGGACAGTTACAGGCAGTTTTTCGGAAACAAGAATCTTTCGAGGAGTGCTTCGGCGGCTAAAGCATATCGTCCTTCGGGATTTAAGCTGCCATACAATCAGCTGCAGTTTTTTGAGATACATATGCCCACTGCCGAGATCCGTCCCAGGGCAAAGGAGCTTAAGGTATCCCTTACCAGTTACCTGGGTGCCTGCTGGATGCTCGCCATCAGAGATGAAATGCCTCCGAGAAAGTACAATATCCCTGTGACGATCTCACTGCCGGTAAACTTAAGAAATTATTATCCGTCATATACGGCCAGAAATTTCTTTAACAGTGTGAGCGTAACACATGTTTTTGACAAGGATATAACCTTGGAAGAGCTGGCGGTAGAGTTTGATGCTCAGTTAAAGAGCCAGCTGACAGAGGAAAATATAAAAAAGCAGATGGACAGCTTTGAGACCATGGAATATGTGGCTCCGGTGCGTGCGGTGCCGCTGTTTATCAAACAGCTGGTAGTACGTCATTTTACGAAAAAGTCTAATAAGAAAGTGTCCATGGTTTTTTCTAATCTGGGTGTGCAGAAGCCTCCGGAAAAGATAAGTGACAGGATAGTGAATTACAGTGGGTTCTGCAGTACCAATACCATGTTTTCGACCATGTTCGGATACAAGGATGATCTGACACTAGGTGTGTCTTCGGCATATATAAATACCGGTGTGGTAAAGAATTTCGTAAGGAATCTGTCGCAGTCCGGTGTGAATATCAGGGTATATGCTACCGAGGTTTTAAAAGGGTAGTGTAAAGTTTTCTATGAAAAAAGGTACAAATCATGAAAAAATGTCCTTACTGTAAAGTAGAGGTCGGCGGGAATCCCGAAAAGTGCCCCTTGTGCCAGAGCAAACTGATGGGTGAGGGGGACAGGGCGTATTTTCCTGTACAGGATACGATGAAATTCCGCTCATTTCTATATAAATTGCAATTGTTTATAGTCTGGGTAGTTATTATTGCCTGCCTGGGACTTGATTTCCTGGTACATCTAAGACTACCTGGACTGCCTGAGCTCCACTGGAGCCTGCTGGTTGCTATGTGGCTCGTAGCGTTTGAATTTTTGATCATGAGGCAGTTTAAACCGGGTATGGGTTCAGCACGTAAGGTTACGATGATGGTGCTGATCATACTTGCGATGCTGTCGGTTACGGCTTATTTCCTGGGCTTTTTACAGATCACGCTGGACCTGATCGTGCCCGTTGTCATAACAGGTGCGGTTATAGCCAATTTTGTATTGGCTATGGTTGATAAAAACGGCAACGCCATGGCTTATTTGCTTAGCGGTCTGCTGTGCGGTGTTATACCGAGCATAGTGCTGTTTATTGTAAAGGACCGGATGCCTGTTGCATGGATGGTATGTATGATAGTGAGTCTTGTACTTTTTGCGGGCGTGATCATATTTAAAGGCAGACTGGTGGCCGGTGAGTTACAGCGCAGGTTTAATGTTTGATTTTTTGATGTTATATAGTTTGGGGATGAGTAAGATTGAAGAGTGAGAAAGAAAATTTTTACCGTTTAATTAAAAAGATACATGTTATACCGGCAATTATGGGACTGTTTATAACTTTTTGTGCAGTTGTTGTTATTGCGATAATTGTTTTCGGCGGAGTTGTAAGTTATTTTACCGAGTCCGGTTTGGAGTCGGAATACAAGGCTGTACAGTATATGGCAAAGCTGTATGAAAATTCCGGTAAGGACAGCGTAAAGGACCTGTTGGATAAAGAAGGCCGTGATTATTTTATCTTAAATGAGTCTGAAGAAGAAAGAGCCGACGACTTAAAAGAAGAACAAATTGAAAATATAATCTCAAAATACGGTGCGGTATATATTGAAGAACTTCTGGATAAGTATAAAAAGGATAAAAAGAATCTGACCGACAGTGAGCTAGAGGGAAAATACAGGAACGGAGAAAAAGAAGATTTTGAATGCGTGATAAATTATTATAAAGAGAAAAAACAGTATTATAATACTGCTATAAACACAGATAATGTTTTGTTATGCAAGAGTGACGCTCCGGATATTTATACAGGTACATACAGATGGGGCATGGTAACGTCTTCGGGGTTGAAAGAGAATGTAAAGGTATATCTTCTTGATAACAACGAGATTTTGGAGATTGAATCAAGCAATACTCTTCTGGATGATAATAAGCTGAGCATTTATAATTTCAAAATGTTTAAACTGGTATGGAAAACCATATGGAATTCCATATTTAACAAGGATTCTGATGAAAATATCTATAGCGGAAATGCTGATACAAACACAAAGATCATTTCTTTGCCGTATTGGATTTCCGTAAAACTGGAAAACGGTGAGTCGTTCGTCGGCAGGGCGGAATATGAGATTAAATACAGGGAAGCTCTTATAGTATTTGTTTTTGTTATACTGCTTATGCTGGTCTTTTTGATCCTGTTTATTGTTTTACTGTCAAAAATAATCCGCAGGGTTTTCAGACAGAGAAAGCTTCTCTCGGTATTCTTTACCGATGTCGTAACCAAGGGTCATAACTGGATGTGGTTTACGATAAAGGGAGAACAGCAGTTAAGAAAAAAGAAGAATGATAAACTGAATTTCGCTATACTTGATATTTCATTTGTAAAATACAATACTTTCTGTGTATGTCATTCGGTGGAAGAGGGCCAGAAGGTACTTGAAAAGATCAACAGGATGCTGCTGAAGACACTCAATAAGCATGAAGCTTTTGCACATCACGGTATTTCTTCGTTTGCCGTTATCATGCAATATGCGGATGAGGAAAGACTGAAGGGTAAGGTTAAGTTTATATTAAAGCATCTGCAGACGGTTGATCCCAACCATAAGTTTGCGTTCCATGTCGGTATAGCACTTTTACCTGCGATCGCTACTCCTTATGGCAAGTATGTAAGACGTGACAATATCAGCATCGAAAAGATTTACAATAATGCGTGTGCTGCTACTGCTACACTTGAGAGCAGCGATGATTCTGCTATAGCATTCTTTGATGATAAGCTGGTAGAGGAACAGAAGTGGATTGATATCGTTAATGAGAAACAGCAGCAGGCACTCGATAATGAAGAGTTTGTAATATACTATCAGCCTAAATACGATCCCGCTACCGATAAGCTGAGAGGTGCCGAGGCTCTTATCCGTTGGCAGTCACCTGATTACGGCTTTGTAACTCCGGGCAGGATCATACCGATATTTGAAAAGAACGGTTTTATCACCGAGATCGACCACTATATGATCACTCATGTGGCAAGGGACCAGAAGAGATGGCTGGATCAGGGATTTAAGTGTGTGCCTGTTTCGGTAAATGTTTCCAGAGCTCACTTTATAGAGAGTGACCTGGCTGAACAGATAAGGGATGCCGTAGATAAAGAGGGTGCTCCGAGGGCACTGATAGAGATAGAGCTGACCGAGAGTGCATTCTTTGATGATAAGAAGGCTCTGATCTCTACGATAGAGAAGCTGAAGAGTTATGGTTTTTCTGTTTCAATGGACGATTTCGGTGCAGGCTACTCGTCACTTAATTCATTAAAGGATATGCCTCTGGATGTGCTGAAGCTGGATGCTGATTTCTTCCGCGGTGACAGTGAAGGCGGCAGAGGTGAGATCGTGGTTTCCGAGGCAATTAAGCTCGCCAAGGCTCTGAATATGCGTACCGTAGCCGAGGGCGTTGAAGTACGTGATCAGGTGGATTTTCTGGCAAAACAGGGCTGCGACATGATTCAGGGCTACTACTACGCTAAGCCCATGGCAGGCGCTGATTATGAGCTGAGGATGGGTATGTACTCCGATGACGAACCCGCCGAAAGTGTGCTGGAACTTACGGATAGTGCTACGGATGTTGTGGTAGAAAATACAGTCGCCGAGGATGCAGTAGATAGTGTACCTGATGATGTGATAGTGAATAGTGAGGTGTCAGAAAATATACCGGAGGCTGTAATTGAAGGAGTTAATGGTGAAAATACAGAACCGGATAGTATATTTGCGGATGTTGTATCTGGCACAGTTACAGATGACGTAGGTAATCCTGATACCAAAGATATGTCATCCTGAACAGGGTAGACACTACTTCTGTGGCATCGGCAAAACGTGAAAAATCTTAATGAAAAAATGGTGGCTGGGGTTTTAAACCTTCTCAGCCACCATTTCTGTTAGGGCGTATGAAATCAACCAGTCGGGCATCCCGTCAGGGTTTGTCCACTGGGCGATTTTATCTTTGGGGAGCATAAGAGGCATCCTGTCGTGTATGTGGATGACGCTGTCGCTCGGCTCTCTGGTAAGTATTACGAAATACGGTAATCCGTCCTCTATCCTGTACAGGCCGCATAGCCATGTGACGGAGGCACCTTTGGGCTGGATGAGGTATTTACTGCCGGTCTTGGTCCTGCCGGCAGGGTCTGTCAGATGCTCCCACTCATAATAATATGATGCGGGGACTACACATCTGTGCTTTGCCCAGTCATCCTTAAAGGTAGGTCGGATCTTTGCGGTCTCGACTCTGGCATTTAATATAGGATTGGCCTTGCCGGGGATGTTGTAGCCCCAACGCATGGCAAACACAGCAGGCCTCCCTGAAGGAGCGGGAGCTATGACCGGTGCGACATTCGTCGGTTTTATTTCGCCGCTTGTCATCATGGGCAGACACATCCTGGAAAATTTATCGGCGGTCTTGGACGAAGCGGCAGTAGCTATGATGTCGTCCAATTCGTCAGATGTTTTATCTAAACAATATCTGCAGCACATATCCATACACCTTTCCCGTTTTATATATATAATGATAGTTGTAATGCTTTTAAACTGCCAATATGTAAATTATTGTTTCCTCATATCCTGCAGGTCCACGGCATCGATGGCATCTTTGAATCCCTTCAGTGCATCAAAGGGACTGAATATCTTGGCGCGTTTGCCGAGATCCATGGCCGGATGCTTCAGAGAAAAGCTGTCGAATCTTTCGTGAACAGGACGGCCGGCTTCATAAGTATCCTTGTATTTAAAACTGTCACTGACGATGGGTTCATCATCAAGGTTATACATTTTTACCTCCTGAAAAATATGGAACATCGGCCCATCCGGTATATTTTATAAATAAAATTTTAAGCTCTGTGACCGCCGATCTGAGTGTTACGCTCTTTTGTGGTGGCACCCTCTAAAAAGTTTATACCCTTTAGGACTGAGTTGGCACCGTACCTCAGACGTATCTCACGCATGGCACCGGTTATCTTTTGTTCCCTTATTTTACTTTCATAATCCGTAAAAAAGTCCAATTGATACGGAGCATCGTTTGTCATAACTTCACATGCACATATGCCGAGACGGCGGAAGAGCAGGCGGTGGTCTGTCTTTCTGTCAAAATCACCGGTTAAAAGCTTTGTGACCTCATCCGGCACATTGGTCGGTTCGAGAGTCCTGATGCGCCCGGTGGAATGCCGCGGATGGATCCTGCCGTAAAAGTCTATGGCCAGAGGTCCGTCATAGTTTGGGCAGTAATCCAGGGACTTATAATCATAGCTCACCCACCAGGTAAATAGTCTGGCAATCAGATTTTTTCCGTACATGTCGCAGCACAGGATGTCTATCATCTCTTTGAATACATTTCGTGCTTCATCATATTTATAAGGGCGGGGCAGAACCTGTCCGTTTGAAAGAGAATGATTATCCGAATGATAGTTTTTTATATCACTCATCCTGACGGGCTCTATACCCCATGCGTGGTCTATGAGTATCTCTGCATCTATGCCGAAGATTTTATAAAACAGCTCCTCATCCCATAAGGATCTCCAGGCTATATCCCCCATGGTGAACATCTGATATTTGGCGAGGCGTCTTGCTTTGCCACCTCCTATCTGCCAGAAGTCGGTCAGGGGCCGGTGATCCCATAAAAGAGCCTTGTAGGTATCTTCGTTGAGCTCCGCTATGCGCACTCCGTTTTTATCGGGCCGGGCTTTTTTGGCAACTATGTCCATAGCTATCTTTGCGAGATACAGGTTTGTACCGATGCCGACAGTGGCTGTGATGCCGGTGGTTTTCAGTACATCCCTGATGATGGTCATGGCCATGATGTGGGCGGGATGCTTACCTGTCTTTACGGCCTCATCCGTATAAAAATGAAGATAATGCGTGCAGTCGATGAAACACTCGTCGATACTGTATATGTGGATATCCTCCGCTGCGGCATACTTAAGATAAACCGAGTAAATGAGGGCGGAGATCCTTTCGTACTCACCCATGCGGGGGGTGGCGGTCACATACTCTATGCGGGTATGATGCGCTGCCTCATACAGACGGATGGCCTGCTTGGCTTCAAAAAGCCTGGGCCTGCTCGGGACGCCGATGGCCTTTAGGGCGGGAGAGACCGCCAGACATATCGTCTGGTCGGACCTGGACGGATCTGCTACCAGCAGGAGAGCCCTTAAAGGATCCAGGTTTCTGGCCACGCACTCCACGGATGCGTAGAAGCTTTTCATATCTATAGCGATAAAGATGCTTTTTGTATTGATCAAATGCTTCACCCCAAACTTGCAAACGGATGTTCTGTATTGTGTGGTCAGTATATCACGTTTGATTTAAAAAAGCAAGAACTTTTTACGAAAATTTGTTCGTTTTAAATGATTTGACTTAAAACGTGATTTTTGCTATAATCTAAAGACATGGAACAAGACAAAAAGCCTTTTATTTAGGCTCTCAAAAAAGGTATTGGGGGAAATACAGATGTCGATAGATAAAGCAGGACTCCGTAAGTTTTATACGGAAAATATGTACGGAGTATGGAGACAGGGAGAGAAGGTCTCTTACGAACGCCTGGGAGAAGATCCTAAGGCAAAGGAGGAAAGGGGAGGTTTCCGTAACCCTTTTGAAGTGATAGGCGGAGAACTGGTAAAGATAAAACTCGAGGCCGGCGGTAAAAGCACGGATTTTATAATACATGCATACTTACCTGAGGCCGAAGACAGGAAAGCATATGCAAAGGGCTCACCGTTCATCGTATGCATGCATCCTATAATGCCAAAGGATTATGCCCTGTCAAAGGGGTATGCCGTATTGGTGCTTGAGAGTTCAAAGATAGCATCCGATGATACAAAGCACAGAGGAGCATTTTATGACCTGTATCCTTATGGTGCCGGCAGTGATGAACAGACAGGCGTGCTCATGGCCTGGGCCTGGGGAGCATCCAAGGTTCTGGATGCCGTATATGCCGGTCTGGATAAGGAGTTTTACCTGGATGCCGGAGCTTCCATGGTTACCGGTGTGTCACGTTACGGTAAAGCGACTGCGGTATGCGGTGCGTTTGATGACAGATTCCGCATGGTTATACCTACATGCTCCGGAGCCGGCGGACTTGCATTATACAATTTTGTTTCAGAAGGAAAGACATACGACTTAAGAAAAGCGGGAGGCCCTGCCGAGTACACCTACGGGAAGAACGAACCTCTGGACTGCCTGCAGTCTGATGCGGAGCGAGGCTGGTTTAATGACAGGTTCCTGCAGTATAAAAATCCTTCGGATATCCCCATGGATCAGGAAAATCTCCCTATTATGGCGCTTGATAAGGACAGATATTATTTTATCATAGCCTCTTATACCGGTGAGGACTGGGTAAATGCTCCGGCTATGTGGGAGTGCTATAAAAAAGCAAATAAAATATACGAAAAAGAAGGCTTATCCGACCATTTGGTTGTCCATTTCCATAAAGAGGGACATGCGGTAATAGAAGAAGACATGAAGCTGCTGATCGATTATTTTGATCACATGTATCTTGGTACTGAGCTTAATGCAGATTTCGATACCTTGAAAACCACTGCATTTTTTGGCCAGGAAGCAGGCAATGCGCTGAGACTCAGACTGCGTCCTTATAAGAGTGCTGACAGCAGGATAATAGTTGAATGGCTTAAGGATGAGGAAGTGTTCTTTAAATGGGGCGGTGAAAGATTTGACGGATTCCCGCTCACTGCCGAGATGCTGGACGATAAATACACCGGGCATAACGGAGACTGTGAGGAGCCGGATAATTTCTATCCTTTCGTGGCATTTGACGAGAGCGGTGTGGTCGGGCATTTTATCATGCGATATACAAACGGTGATATCAGAAACCTGCGTTTAGGATGGGTCATAGTGGACGATTCAAGGCGCGGCAGGGGATATGGCAGGAGGATGCTGGAACTCGGCCTCGAATATGCGTTTAAGATCTTAAAGGCCAGACGCGTATCCATAGGTGTTTTTGAAAATAATGAGCCTGCATATAAGTGTTATAAATCTCTCGGATTTACCGAGGCAAAGCAGGATACGTACCGTACCTCAACCTTTAAAGGTAAAGAATGGCGCGTTATAGAGCTTGAAAAATTCAGTTTATGATAAATGAAGTATAGTTTAGGAGAAAAGAGCTTTGGTAGAAGAGATCAGAAAACAGTTATTTGAATTTCAGGATGTAAAATATAAGGATTTCCAGAAGAACCTGATACCTACGGTTGATCCCGAGAGTATAATAGGTGTGAGGACTCCGGAGCTGCGTAAGTATGCGAAGCAGCTGGTAAAAGAAAATAAGACGGATGAATTCTTAAGTGATCTGCCTCATAAGTATTTTGATGAGAACCAGCTTCATGCGTTTATCCTATCCGAGCTTAAGGATTATGAGAAATGCGTTGAAGAGGTATGCAGATTTCTGCCTTATGTAGATAACTGGGCCACATGTGACCAGATGTCACCCAATGTGTTTAAAAAGCATCGTACGGAGCTGATGGAGTACATTAAGCAGTGGTTGAAGTCTGATAAGACTTATACTGTAAGATTTGCCATCGGGATGCTGATGCAGCATTATCTGGATGACGAGTTTGATATAGGCTATGCTGAGATGGTACAGGAGGTTAAGTCCGAGGAGTATTATATCAACATGATGATAGCCTGGTATTTTGCTACGGCTCTCGCAAAGCAGTATGACAATATCCTGCCTGTATTGGAGCAGAACAGGCTCGATGTATGGACACACAATAAGGTAATACAGAAGGCCGTTGAGAGCTATAGGATCATGCCGGAGCAGAAGGCATATCTTAAGTCACTGAAGAGAAAATAAGGATGGATCAAAATGAGTGATACTGTTCATCTTAAGCAACTGATAGACAGGCTGGAAGGCAGCAGGGATCTGTCGGATGCAGAGTTTACCGAACTGCTCCTTTGCGAGGACAGTGAGGTAACTGATTATCTGGCTGAAAAAGCCAGGGGAGTAAGAGAAAAGATATATGGGAAAGAAGTATATCTTAGAGGCCTTATCGAGTTTACAAATTACTGCAAGAATAACTGTAAATACTGTGGTATAAGATGCGGAAACAAGAATGCCGAGAGATACCGTCTGAGCAAGGAAGAAATACTTTCATGCTGTGATATAGGATATGAGCTCGGGTTTAGGACCTTTGTGCTGCAGGGTGGAGAGGATCCGTATTTTAACGATGACAGGATGGTGGATATAGTCAGTGCCATGAGAAAAAATCATCCTGACTGCGCTATCACTCTTTCTATCGGTGAGAGGGAGAAGGAGAGTTATCAAAAACTTTTTGATGCCGGGGCAAACAGATATCTGTTAAGGCATGAGACAGCGGACAAGGCTCATTATGAGTACCTGCATCCAAAGGAGATGTCATACGATCATCGTATGCAGTGCTTAAGAGACCTGAAAGAAATTGGCTACCAGGTCGGATGCGGCATGATGGTCGGTTCTCCCGGTCAGAAAACAGAGCATTATATAAAAGATCTGAGATTTATGCAGGAGTTTAAGCCGGAGATGGTCGGAATAGGACCTTTTATCCCGCACCATGATACCGAGTATGCAGGAGAAAAAGCCGGGACGGTGGAGATGACTTTGAAGCTTTTATCCATTATCAGGCTGATACTGCCAGAGGTGCTGCTGCCTGCGACCACCGCTCTCGGTACCATCGATCCGACCGGCCGTGAAAAGGGTATCCTGGCCGGAGCCAATGTAGTAATGCCGAATCTATCTCCGGGAAATGTCAGGGAAAAATATCTGCTCTATGATAATAAAATATGTACGGGTGATGAGGCAGCAGAGTGCATACGCTGCATGGCACAGAGAGTATCCAAGGTGGGCTATACCGTGGTGCAGTCAAGAGGAGATCATATAAAATACAGATAAATACAGTAAATAAGGATGTTTAACGGCATCCTTATTTTTTTTTGAAAAAATACTTGACAGACTGTATATAACTGTGTATACTGTGTATATCGAAGGGAGGGAAAAGATATGGCATTATTCAGATGTGAGCATCTTACAAAGATAATAGACGATTATAGACTGAATGATATAAATTTTAATATAGAACCCGGGACAGTAATGGGACTCGTCGGTATAAACGGCACAGGCAAAACTACACTTATAAGATCGATATTGGGCAGTTATAATCTGGATGAGACCATCGATGACAGAGGAGAGTTGTTTTTAAACGAAAAACATTACCGGAAGGATGCAACAGAGTACAAGTCCAAAATAGCATATGTGCTTCATGAAAATCCGTTTTATAAATTTATGTCATCATTGGAGATAGGTGAGGTTTACGGACCGTATTATAAGGATTTTAATATAGAAAAATACAGAAATCTGTTAAAAGAGTTTGAGATACCCGAGAAGAAAATGATATCGAAGCTTTCCAAGGGTCAGTCAATACGAATGCAGCTGGCTTTTGCATTAAGCTATCCGGCATTGCTTTATGTAATGGATGAACCGGTAGGAAATCTTGATGTTGAATTCAGAGACAGATTTTATGATACGGTCAGGGACATAGTATCAAATGAACAGAGTTCGGTAATACTATCCAGTCATCTGGTGACGGAGCTTGAAAATGTTGCCGATGATCTGCTGTGGATAGGCAGGACAGACAACTGCGGGTATATAAGATACACAGGCAGGATCGATTATTTTAAAGACTGTTTCAGAGTACTGTCCGTAGCTAAAGAAAAAGCAGGAGATATTCCTAAAGATATGATAATGGGTGAGAATAAAAATGAGACTCACAATGAATGTCTTTTATATGAAAGAAGCGGTGATTTTGCCAGCAGACTGCCACAGGAATATCAGGCTGATGCAAGGTATGCGGACTTACAGGAAATAATGTATTTTGTGGATAAAAAATAACAGCGGGGTAGAAAATGAAAGATTATTTTAGACTTGAAAAAATAAAATACTGCCACAGACCGTATCTTTTGCTTGGCAGGCTTTTAATAGATGCAGGTATAATCATATTAAATTACAGATATGCGTGTGTCATTATTGCACTGTGTGGTTTCTTATCTATAGGATATAAATACATATCTGAAGAGGAAAGAATACTCCCCATGTCCGAAAAGGAAATAATCAGTAGAAGAATGTTACATGTATTTATGATATGGTTAAGATTTGCAATTTTGGGTACAATAAATATATTGAAGATAAAATTGTTGCCCGATGCGGTGGCGCAGGATGAATGGATCACGAAAAAGCCTATACTTGTTATACTGTTGTTCATTCTTTCGCTTACATTATTATTCAGAATATTGATAGGTATTGCATATATAAATAAGCCTGAGTACAAATCACCTTCATTTTATATCAGATTGATTTTTCTATATTGGTTACCGTTATATATTTTTTTAGAATACGCTTTTGCAATGAATCCTGATTTTGACGATATAAATACGGCATGGATTGCAAGTACTAATATAATTATACTAATGACAATGATACTGTTATCAGCAGCTTCGTCATTTATAGTTTTGATAGAACGAAAAATGAGAGATTATTATCCGATAACATTACCGAAAATGTCCAAAACAGAATAAAAATATTAAAGCGGAGGACTGAAATGAATATAAATGTACAGACAAAAAGCGGTCTGCCTATATATGAACAGATTGAACGGCAGATAAAGGATATGATAATAGTCGGTGTTTTAAAAGAAGGAGAGATGCTGCCTTCAATCCGTACACTGGCAGCTGATTCAAAAATAAGCGTAATAACGGTAAAAAGAGCTTATGAAGATCTTGAAAAAGAAGGAATGATATATTCTGTGCAGGGAAAGGGCTTCTATGTAGATAATCCGGATCTGCAGTATATGAAAGAAAAGAAAACAGTCGGACTTGAAGAAAAGCTGGGCGAGTGGGTTGATGCAGCAAAGGCTTCAGGCATGAGCAGGGAAGAAGCTATGGATATGCTGGGTATCTTATGGGATTGATCAACAATTGAAAGGCACTGATATGATAGAAGCTAAAAATATAAATTTCCATTACAGACATAATAAAAATGATTTTATGATCAATGATGTTTCAATAGAAATAAAACCGGGATATATGACCTGCCTGCTGGGCAGCAACGGTGCAGGGAAAACCACACTGATGTCACTGATATACGGTATTTTAAATCCTGAGTCGGGGAATATATACTATGAAGGAAAACCGGTGGATAAAAAAACACAGCAGGCATTTCATCGTGATGTAGCATATTTTGGAGAAAAATGGTGCGCAAACAATCTTAAAGTGAATGAAAATGTGGAGATGCTGTCATTACTCTACCCGTCATTTGAAAAAGAATTATTTGATAAATATATGGTTTTAGCACAGGCCAATGATATATCGGATAAGAAATTTGGAATATTATCGACCGGAGAAAAGGCAAAAGTCGAAACAGCATTTTTATTGGCCAGAACCCCTAAGTTTATAATACTTGATGAGCCTTTGGCAAATATTGATCCGGTATTTAAAACAGATATATTGCAGATATTGCAGAGAAGTGTGGCGGATAACGGTACGGGAGTGTTGATCAGTACTCACTTACTTGATGAGATTTCAGAGATGGTGGATTATATATATGTCATGAAAAACGGGCAGATTGTAAAGCAGGGAGACCGGTTTGAACTCCTGGGTGATGAGGATGGAAGCCTTAAGTCTATCTTGCTTTAATGTGCCGAAAGGAAAAATTATGAATGACAAAGCGATAATAAAAAATTTATTTAATTATATACGAAAAAAGAATAAAAGCAGAAATCTGTGGATCATTTACTGGATATCAGGATTGATCTTGCTGGTGTTAATGGGGTGTAATGCGAAAATACTCGATGAATCGTATTTATCATTATTGGACGTAAGTGCAGCAGTGGTATTACTGGCACTGGGAACTCAGATATTAATCCGTAAATATACAGTAATGGCAAGAAGCAATACGGAAATCTTCGGTATATTTATAATATCGGTTTTTTTAGTTAAAAAAATGTCAGATTATTATGAGCGTATAACCGATATCAGTAAAAGTCATGGAATAAATAACGGTATATATTATGGTTTTATCCTTGTGAGGATATTAATTGTTCAGGGGATTTCGAGTTTAGCAATATTGATGGCAGGATTGCTTAAAATTATAGATATGAAGGCCGCCTGTTTTTATATTGGCATGGTAATTGTAATACCGCTGCTTGTATGGACCGGCAGTATGGTTGCTGCTAACATTTCATCAAAGTATAAAAAAGGGATAGTATCAGAAATCATTACAAGATTAATTGTTTATTTTGAATTGTTGATAGCTTTTTTATCACTGATGATCTTTTGCCTTTCCTTTGGAACATATTCCGGAATGATTGCAAGATATATAAATCTGAAAAGGACTCTGGATTTTTCAAAAGATCTGAAAATAGTTTTTGTTGATGATAGTGCAAGTTTAATTACATTATTTGCAATAATGGCCATTCTTTTGATAATGGATGTACACGATCTGATCATAAAAAGCGAAAAACTTAAGATAATATTTTATGTATGTATAATGGCGTTTATGATGCTGCCGTGTATATTGACAATCGTCGGAAATAAAAATGAATATGTATGTTTTTCCGAAGACAGTGTATCAGTAAAGCATGATACTGATGAGCGTGTTTATGAATATAAGCAGATTGATAATTATAAGTTTTATTATTCAGGTGAAAGATTATGGTCTGATCTGACATTTGATGACTCATTAAAAGAAATAATGAGTACAGAGAATTCAGTAGAAAGTTTATCCTGGAAAGAAAAATATGATAATGATGAAACATATTTTTATCAACTGGCTAATAAACTGAATGCACTTGGGGCTGAAGGGGAAACAGAAGACAGGATAGCAGGAAAAGCAAATGGGTGATACAGGAAAACGGGCGACCAAATGATCGCCCGTTTATTATTTTATTGTATACTGGCTTCTGTATTTGCTGGGTGACATACCGGTGATCTTTTGAAAGTTTTTGAAGAAGTATGCATAGCTGGAGTAGCCTAATGCTTCCTGCACTTCTGACACCGTGCTGCCGTTTCTGAGCATCCCTTCTGCAGCACTTATTTTTTGCAGAGAAATATATCTGCCTATAGAGATGTGCATATGGCTCTTAAAAAGTCTGGCCAGATAATCGGGGTTCAGATAAAAATGTGCGGAGATCTCAGGTATATTTATATTTTCGCTAAGATGGTCCTGCAGGAAAGCTATTATATCGTTTACCTTTTTCTGTGAGGGTGATATCGGGAGATTCTGTTTCTTTTTTAAATTCAACTTCTTTGTCATGCCGTGTATGAAGGATAATGTATCCAAAAAGGCAGTTATGGCAGCTATCGATGTACGATCCTCATATGACATCAGCTTTTCAAATTTCTCTTTTAACTCCTGCTTACCTTTTTTGTCGGGATAAAGAAGGATGGGCATGGGTGTATCTTTTAAATATGAAAACTCAGGAGCACCTTCACAGAAAACTGTATCCAGCCATTGTGTATTTATACTGAAGATGTATCGTTCATACAGTTTACCGGCTTCATGGTACAGCTGGTGTATACAGAATGTCGGTATCACCAGAAGTGTACCTGCCTTTACTTCCAATACCTTATCATTTAAAAGTACATCGGGCAGGTCGGTCAGGGTATAGTAAAACTCTACTGCATTATGCGAGTGCGGTCCCACAGGCTGATCGGTCACTTCGTTTTTATATACCATATCGTAAGGCGGGGCTACAGGGAACATGGAAGTGGTAATCTCGTAGTTCTGCATACGGATCTCCTTTTGTTAATATGTTTATTATGATGTTATAATATTCCGAGGTAGTAATATTGCATAAAATAAGTATTATATGTCTATATTATAATATTTCAGGATAAATTACAATACCAACATGAAAAAGATTTAATATAGAAGGTAAATATATAACCGGGGAGGTGATGACAAGTGACAAAGGTCGCAATAATAGGCTGCGGCGGTATATCGCAGGTACATGCCTGGGCATTGAGCCAAATGGATGATGTACTGATGACGGCGTTTTGTGATACAATCCCGGCAAAGGCTGAGGCTTTAGCGGAAAAGTATATAAAAGGAACCAATTATGATGTATATGCTGACTATCGTGAGTTATTGAAATCCGATGTTGATGTGGTCCACATATGTACGCCTCACTATCTGCACGCTCCGATGGCTTTTGATTTCTTAAACCATGGCAAGGCTGTGTTTATGGAAAAGCCCTGTGCGATATCTTTGGAGCAGTTTAAAGCGCTTAAGGAAGCGGACAAGAGAAATCCCGGGAAATTGGGTATATGTTTTCAGAACAGATATAACTGTTCCACACTCAAAATGGATGAAATGATATCCGAAGGGAAAATAGGAAATGTAATCGGTGGGAGAGCTTTTGTGACCTGGAGGCGTGATAAGGATTATTATGAGAGTAGCGACTGGAAAGGGCGTCTTGCATCAGAGGGGGGAGGAGCCCTTATAAACCAGTCGATACACACTCTGGATCTGATGCTGAGATATCTCGGTACACCCGATAAGGTCGAAGGCTCCATTGACAAGCACCATTTATACGATATAGAGGTGGAGGATACTGTTGAAGCATGGCTGTCATTCCCGGATGGTAAAAGGGCCTGCTTTTATGCCTCTAACGGATATGCAAATGATGCTCCCGTGATCATAGAGATACAGGGTGACAAGGGCAGGATCATGCTGAATGGTACGGATATTTTCCTATGGAATGAAAATGGGGAGTGTAATCAGATTAAATGTGAGGAACCGGAAGGTATAGGAAAAGGCTACTGGGGCAGCGGGCATAAAGCCTGCATTGAAGATTTTTACAGGAGCCTCATAAGCGGAGAAACATTTAAAAACAATCTGGACAGTGTTGAAAGCACCTTTAGGACAGTTTTTAGTATTTACAATCAAAGTTAACAATGATCATACGAAAAGGAGAACACAATGAACGAAGTAAGACTTGGTATTATAGGTATCGGTGGAATGGGCAGCGGTCATGCGGCAAATGTCGCTAAAGGTATGGTGCCTCAGATGAGGCTTACGGCAGTAGCCGATATAAACGAGGACAGACTTAAATGGGCTAAAGAAAATCTGCCTGCAGAGGTTAAGCGTTTTTCTGACGGCAGGGAGCTGATCGACTCTAAGGAGTGTGACGCAGTGCTTATCGCAACACCTCACTATTTCCATCCGGAGTTTGTAATCTATGCCTTACAGCACGGAGTACATGCCATAAGTGAAAAGCCTGCAGGTGTTTATACAAAGCAGGTAAGAGAGATGAATGAAGTAGCCGAAAAGAGTGACAAGGTATTTGCCATCATGTTTAACCAGCGTACCAACTGTGTATACAGAAAGCTGCATGAGATGATCGAAAGCGGCGAGCTCGGAGCTTTAAAACGTGTAAACTGGATAATCACTGACTGGTACAGGACACAGAGCTACTATGATGCAGCAGGCTGGAAAGCAACATGGGACGGAGAAGGCGGCGGTGTACTGCTCAATCAGTGTCCTCATCAGCTCGACCTGCTTCAGTGGCTGTGCGGTCTGCCTGTAAAGGTAAGAGCATTCTGCCATGAGGCAAAGTGGCACAATATAGAGGTAGAAGATGACGTAACGGCATATATGGAGTTTGCCAACGGTGCCACAGGTGTATTTGTGACCACTACAGGTGATGCACCCGGTACAAACAGATTGGAGCTCACCTTTGAGATGGGTAAGATCGTTTGCGAGAATAACAAACTCATATTTGACAAGCTGAGTGAGAATGAAAGAGAATTCTGCAGAACTGCCGAAAATGGTTTTGCACAGCCTGCGAGAGAACAGATCGAGGTTGAGACTGACGGGTTAAATGAGCAGCATATGGGTGTGTTAAAGGCATTTACCGACAGGATACTTAACGGTGGAAAGCTGATCGCAGAGGGCAAAGAAGGTATCAACGGACTGATGCTTTCAAATGCGATGTTCTTATCCTCATGGCTTGATAAAACAATAGAATTACCGTTTGATGAGGATCTTTTCTTGGAGGAGTTGAATAAGCGCAGGAAGATGTCAAAGAAAAAGGAAGGCAGTGGCAAAGTATTTGATACGGAGGGAACATACTGATGAGCAGAGAATACAAGATTACGGGATTTGCGGATGAGATTGACGGAAAGCTTGATGTCCAGATAGAGAGTCTGAATAAGCTGGGGATCAAATATGTGGAGATGCGCGGCGTGGACGGCAACAATCTGATATTCCACGATAACGCTAAGGTAAGTGAGATAAAGAAAAAGCTTGACAATGCAGGCATATCACTGTCAGCCCTTGGTTCACCTCTCGGAAAAATCGGTATTACCGATGCTTTTGAAAAGCATTTTGATGAGTTTAAGCGAGCTATAGAGATTGCTCATATGATGGATACAAGAAATATCAGAATGTTTAGCTTTTATATACCCGGAGACAGTAAGGAAGCAAGAGCAAAGTATAAGGATGATGTATTCGACAGGATTGGAAAATTTGTTGATTACGCAAAAAAGAACGATGCAGTTCTTTTGCATGAAAATGAGAAAGGCATATATGGTGAAAAAGCTCCTGAGTGTAAGGAACTGATGGATGAATTTGCCTGTGAGAATTTCAGGGCTATATTTGATTTTGCAAACTTTGTACAGGCTGAACAGGATACACTTGAAGCATACGGTTTGTTAAAGAGGTATATTTCGTATATTCATATCAAGGATGCGATATGGGGCAGCGGCAAGGTTGTGCCTGTCGGATACGGTGACGGAAATGTAAAGAAGATACTTGATGATCTGTTCTGTAACGGATTTGACGGATTCCTTTCTTTGGAGCCACATCTTTTTGAGTTTAAGGGCCTGGCAGAGCTGGAAAAGGGCGGTAATAAGACCGAAATCGATGCAAGCAGGAATCTTACGGGATTTGAGGCATTTTCACTGGCTCATGAGTCATTATTGAAAATATTACAGCAATAAGTGAGTTGACTTGATTCATATCTGTCTGATATACTAACTACAGTCTCATTGCTGACAATTTAATGTTTATGGAGTAATATATCATGAACAAGAAAAAGCTTATTTTATCTGTTGTTATGGCTATGATGCTTGTAGGATGTGCGTCTAATGACGGTAATACAAATAAGGAGCCGGAAAACACAGTTACGGTAACTGCAACCGCTGAACCTCAGCAGGCAGAAGAAACGGATGCACCGGAAAAGGATGCGGAGTCAGCCGTGGTTGAAAACACGGATGATATAAAAGACAATAATGAACTTAAGGAGAAGGAAACTATGGATTTTGAAGCTATTTTCAAAGATGTGAAGCTGTCAAAGACTTACAAGGGTTTTATGAACAATAACCCCATTATCGAGCAGCATTACGGAGCAGATCCCTTTGCACTGGTTTATGATGATACTGTATATTTCTATATGACAGCCGATGCTTATGAGTACGATGAGAAGGGCGAGATAAAGGAAAATTCTTACAGCAAGATCAGAAGCCTTTATGTAGTATCTACAAAGGATATGATCAACTTTACAGATCATGGCGAGATAACCATAGCAGGTGCAGGCGGAGCTACAAAGTGGGCTCACAATTCATGGGCTCCGGCAGCAGCTTGGAAGATGGTGGACGGAAAGCCCAAGTTCTTCCTTTACTTTGCTGATAACGGCGGCGGTATCGGTGTTGTATGTGCCGACAGCCCCGTAGGTCCTTTCAGGGATGAGCTGGGACACGGTCTTATCAGACGTGATATGGAAAACTGCGGTAATGTTGAGTGGCTTTTTGACCCCGCAGTACTTGTTGATGATGACGGCAAGGCATATATCTACTTCGGCGGCGGCGTACCCCGCGGAGAGGACGGCCAGCCCAAGGCTGCACATCCCTATACTGCAAGATGTGCACAGCTCGGTGATGATATGATGAGTCTCGTGGATGTACCCGTATCCATCGATGCTCCTTATCTCTTTGAGGATTCAGGTATCCATAAGTACGGTGATACCTATTACTACAGTTATTGCAGCAACTTCAGCGTGGATAAGGCCGGTACAGAAGAGTACGGTTTCGAAAATGGTGAGATCATCATCATGGAGAGCAAGAATCCTTTAGGACCTTTCACATTTAAAGAGAGAGTCCTCAGAAATCCCGGATATTACTGGGGTGTGGGCGGAAATAACCACCATGCGATCTTTAAGTTTAAGGATCAGTGGTATATCACCTACCATACAAGAATGCTTGAGAAAGAGCAGGGCATCCTTCACGGATATCGTTCTACAAGCATTGATGAGTTTACAATGGGTGAGGACGGTACTATCGGCGACATCAAGATGACCAAGGATGGAAGAAAGCAGGTTGGTACTCTTAATCCTTACGAGACCATAAACGGTGCTACATTTGCTGTTATGGGCGGCGTTGATACAGCTCCCGCCGATGAGATCAGCAAGCAGTATGGCTGCGGCAATCTGTTACTTACCGCTATCAATGACGGTGACTTTGTAAAGCTCCAGGGTGTTGATTTTGGTGACAAAGGTGCTAAGTCAGTAGTTGCAACCGTAAAGACCAATGGCAACAATGGTGCTATCCGCGTAACTACAAAGTATGCTAACGGTACAGTAGCCGGTTATATCGCTGTTGAGCCGGACGGTAACGATACCACAGTCTGCAAGGCAGTATTTGATGCTCCTATTACCGGACTTCAGGATGTTTACTTTACATTCAGCGGTGAAGGATACGAGATCATCGACTGGAAGTTTGAGAACTGAGCAACAAAAGATAGACTAAAACATAATTGAAAAAAATAAAATCCTTCACTTCGTTCAGGATGACAATTTTTTGTTGATATCAAAATATTGTTATCCTGAGGGGAGCTGAAGGATCTTTTAGTTTTTTAATAGTGTTTGAGTATACGAATTATGATTTCTTATACAGTGCCGGGAAGCTGGTAAAGAGCATTACTTCATGCTTCAGCTTGCTGTTGTCTTTAAGTATATCCTTGTGTGTCTTATATATTACCTTGGCTTTTTCTACGATCTCTTTCTTGATCCTCGGGGACTCAGGAGTCTCTATCAGGTGTGTGTAGGTCCTCATAAGGACTGTAAGGTATGTCTGATAGGTGTTCGGCAGGAACTGATCGAGTCCGTTTGCCTGGAAATACTCTATACGGTTTTCAAAAGCAGAGATCATATCGGTGTTTTTAACAGCGACTCTGGAGATGCTTCCTTCTCTTATGAGATAGAAGTAGAGGATCGCATCGGTATAAACAACCTTTTTACATGCATGTATAAATGCGTGGGCAGTAGCTACGTCCTCGAATACCTTTCCTACGGGGAAGGGTATCTTTTTTAATATATCCATCCTGTAAAGCTTGTTCCATGCAGAGGTAAACTGCTGGATATGATTGGCTGTAAAGTAGTTGTATTCTAACTCGCAAAGCTCTTTTAATGCTTCTTCTGTGGTATATTCCACAGGTTTGTTGTCGGGATTGTTCTCGAGTTCAACCTTTTCTTCAAACTTTACACGACGGTAGTTGCCGATGGCCAGGTCAGCCTCGGAGTTAATGATGTTCTGGTAAAGTATCTTTACACTGTCACGGTGGATATAGTCATCCGAGTCAACAAGCATACCGTATCTGCCGCTGGCGAGCTTGATGCCTTCGTTTCTGGCATCGGAGAGTCCGCCGTTTTTCTTATGGATACAGATGAAGCGCTCGTCTATGTGCGTATACTCGTCACAGGTTTTCTGAGAGCCGTCAGTTGAACCGTCATCGACAAGGATTACTTCTATGTTTGTGTATGTTTGTTTTCTGATGGAGTCCAGGCAGGTCCTTAAGTATTTTTGTACATTATATACCGGAACAATGATGCTTATGAGATCATCCATAATGCCACCTCTGTATCATATATTTAAGATTCCTCGCTATGCTCGGAATGAAAGGATATTCTATAACTAAATTATATATTTTATGCCGGTATAAGTCAAGATATAAAAAAACATAGCCCCAATATTATCGAGGCTATGCTTAATTCTAAAATATGATTATTTAGTAAATCGTAATCAAGTCCGATTAAATATCATTCCTTCTCGTATACATATGTGCAGGTTAATGCATTTGAAGGATCTCCGTTGTAGAGTGTGAGAGAGTTGCCTGAAAGAGTACCGGTGTAATCTATGGTACCGAGGAACTTCTCTGTAAGCTTAAAGCTTCCGCCTTCAACTGACCAGTCGGGTACCTTTATCTCGAGGTCATCACGGAAGGACTTGCCTGTGCCGTCAGCGTTAAGTACGAGCTTGAAGGGTTCTTCCTTCTTTGCTGTATCGGGATCGCCTACAAACTTGGTATATTTTCCAATGTATGTGCCGGCTGCTGCAGCGGTCTCTGCACTTACCTGCTTTTCTACCTTAACGGTCTTCTTTACCTCTGAAGGAGTCTCTCCTGAGCGAACGATCTGGTACTGATCCAGGATGATGAGGGTGTTGCCAAGTTCTTCGATGGGTTTCCAGGGATTGATGGGCTCGTCAAATACGGTGCCTCTTTCTCCGCTGTCTACCATGAGCTTGCCATCTTCGAACTTGATTGCCAGCTTCTTAGACATCATGAGCTTGCCGTCAACCAACTCGCCATGACCTGACTTTAAGAATTCATCAATTTCTTCCTGAGGTGTACCCTCGGGAATGTTAACGGGGTTACAGATCTTTAAGGAGTCATCCTCAATCGTAACCATTGTGTTTGCCAGCATCTTTAAGAAATTATCGTCGGGCAGAGCGTTGAGCTGTTCGTTTGTAAACCATTCCTGCTCAAAAGTCTCAGCATTTAATCCTTTAGCCGATACCATAGTCCATAAACCCTTAATGTCCATTATAAACATACCTCCTTGAGTGTTTTGCGGCTGTTATCCGCATCTGATAGGTTCATTTTATATTATAAATTCCGAATTTGCAAGAAAAATGATGCCGGTTGAAGAAATCTTATTAATTTTACTAATATTTTATTTTACATAAAAGAAATTTGTGCTATAATGGTATATGTGATATTTTGGCATGGCCAAGAATGGGGACCGGTTTAATGAAGAACAGAAAATTAAGAATAACTTTATGTTTGGCAACTATATTGATTTTAAGTCTGATAGTACTTATACCTTTGGGAGGCAGAAAAGTAAAGGCTGCGTCAGACCTTTGGTTTGAGCAGGATTCATATACTGTTTACGAAGGCAATATGTTTACCCTTAACCTCATCTATAACGGTGAGGAGATGATCCAGCAGTCCGATGATTTCTGGTATTACGGAGTTTTCTCAAGTTCTGACGAGAGTGTCTGCACAGTCAGTTATTCGGGTGATGTAGTGGCACAGGGTACCGGAAAGTGCGTTATTACCGCTTACTATCTTGATATGAGCGTAAAATGTACCGTTAAGGTTAAGGCCAGCAAGATGAAGCTGAGTGAGTCGGAAGCTACCCTGTATTCCCACCAGGAGATAAAGGTAAAGGCATCCGGCATCAAGAATGCGGCATATAACAGCTGTGATATACACAGAGTAGACAACGATGAGGCATGGGTCTGGGATGATATGCCCGAGGTTAACTGGGATAACAAGGGTAATTTCGTGATAAAGGCCGGCAGAAAGGGAGATTACCGTATACGTCTGGTGATCCAGAATAAAAACGGTGTTGAGTTTTCAAAGAACTTCATACTTCATACTATAGAATCAGGTCCTGAGACTTCAGACATCTGTATCGCATTAGGCGGCAAGAAGGAAGTCGGGATGACTAACTCGGATATCATATCCGTGGATCTGCTCAGATGGTATGAGCCCGAAAGCAACTACTACCATGAGCCCGGTGACGGTGTGAGCTGTCCCATAGTGTCAGATAATGCGGGAGGCTTTACCGCAAACGGTGAAGGTACAGCCATATATCAGATTTCTTATATGGTAAACGACGGCAGCATTCTTACTTCAGAGCTTACCGTAGTGGGATATGAGCCGAAGTACATGCCTTTTGAGAAATATCTCTGGGTTGGACAGTACTATGTTCCCAGCTTTGAAAACAGCAGATGGAACTCAGATATCAGGATAACTTCATCAAACCCCGATGTTGTTACCATTAACAATGCAGATGAGATCGTGCCCATGTCCGGCGGAAAGGCTACACTTACCATATGGATAGACGGTATGACATTTGTTGATGATGTAGAGATCATCAATGCAAATATTAAAAGCAGCAACATTCTTACATGGCCCGGGACAAAGTTCAGCTTTGCAGTATCGGGACTTCCATCAGGGATGAAAGTAAAGTACTCAAGCTCTAACCCCGAGGTAGCCACTATCTCAAAGAAGGGCAAGTTAAAGACTTTAAAGACCGGTTTTGCAAAGATTACCATTGAGATTGAGGATATGACATATTACTATACGGTAAATGTCGGTCAGGAAATACCTGTTAAGGCAGCACTTGCAGCCAGCGACGTGGTAGGAAAAGCTACCTACAGCCAGGAAAGAAGAATGGAAGAGGGATTCTACGACTGTAGTTCATTGGCATGGAGGAGCTATGCAAAGGCAGGCATAAAGCTTAAGAACAGCGATTACGCACCTACAGCAGCCGATCTTGCACAGTACATGGATGAAAAGGGATACACATTGTGTTACGGACTCCTTCCTACATCCGAGATGCAGCCAGGTGACCTCCTGTTTACCAGCAGTGGTTATGATAACGGCAGATTTATGAAGATAGATCATGTGGCTATGTACTACTCGACAGAGGATCTGTATGATATTTCTTATGATGAATACAGCTATTATCCTGCAGATTCTGATGGTTACGGTACCATAGTACATGCAGGTAAGAACGGCGGCGGAGTATATTTCAGCGGCTACCCTTACGGCAGCGTTGTATTGATAGCAAGAATCAATCCTGATGATTTTACATGAAAAAAATAAAAGGAGCACACAGTAGCTATGAGTTTGAATCCGTTTTCTAAAAAGAAAAAGAAGAAGCAGCAGGGTGTTGAGAAGGGACACCGCGAACCGATAGTTGTTAAATTCTTTAAAGAAAAAGATCCGGAAAAGCATCTTAAAGTCAGCATTGATGAAAGTACTGCAGATAAAACCGGTTCAGCTACTACAGAAGATTCAAATGAAACAGTCGACGGTAAAAGACATGCCAAGTTTGTGCCTAACGATAAGTATTTTACTATCACGGTGTATGCCTTTACCGCAGTGCTTGCAATAGTAATAATTGCTATTATGATAGCAAACATTACTCCCGTTATGGAGGGTGTTAAGCGTTTTATCCATGTATTGTCACCGTTTATCATCGGCGGTATCATAGCCTTTGTGCTTACGCCCATTGTTAATTTCCTGGATGAGGCTTTGTTCGAAAAATGCTTTAAGATCAAGAAACCCAAGGTGCGTGCAGGTCTTGCAATATTGCTTACCTATATCGTATTCCTCGGACTTATAGTACTGGCAATGATCAAACTGGTACCCGAGATGGCAGACAGTATCAAGGAGCTTATAGGAAAATCAAAGTCGGTATACGGCTCGATCATGAACAATCTTAATGCTCTGGATGAACAATTTCCCGATATTGATTTCTCAAATATTATTGATACCGCAAAGGAAAACCTTCCTGCTATCCTGTCCAATATAGGAGATATCCTGAAGGTATCACTGCCTAAGATTTTCAGTACATCATATTCTATAGTACAGTTAGTTATAAATATCCTTCTTGCTGTAGCTATCTCAATATATATGGTATGTGATAAGCGCCGTATCGCAGCAGCAGCTACCAAACTTATATATGCTTTGCTTAAGCCCGAAAAGGCAGAGAAGGTTATTGAAAATGCCAAGGAAAGTTTTCAGATATTTACCGGATTTATCATCGGTAAGTCTATAGATTCCCTTATTATCGGAATCCTTACATTCTTTATCCTGACTGTTTTCCAGTTGAAATACAGCCTGCTGGTAGCGGTTATAGTAGGTGTTACCAACATGATACCTTTCTTCGGACCGTTTATCGGAGCTATACCCGGTGTTCTGCTTTATCTCTGTATAGAGCCTGTGGACGCTCTCATTTTTGCGGGCATTATACTTGCAGTACAGCAGTTTGACGGCTGGATACTCGGACCTATGATCCTCGGTGACTCTACCGGAGTCAGACCTATCTGGGTTATTTTCGGTATTACTGTCGGAGGTGCATATTTCGGATTTGCCGGTATGTTCCTTGGAGTACCTTTTACCGCGGTAATAGTTTATCTTGTAAATAAGGCAGTTGAGAAGAAACTTAGCAATAAACACATTGAGGTCCAATGATTTATGGAGATTGATAAGACTATCCCATGGAATGTATATCCCAGACCGCAGATGAAGAGGGACAGTTTCCTGAATCTTAACGGGGAATGGGATTTTGAAGTAAGTAATTACGATTACATTCCCAAAAAGTTCAGCATGAGAATCATGGTACCATATCCTGTGGAATCAAAGCTTTCCGGTGTCGAAAGACATTTTAAGAAGGGAAGCAGGCTGTTTTACAGGAAGTTTTTTGATGCTCCTTTGCGGATGAGATGGAGAAGAGTACTGCTTCATTGCGGCGGGATAGATCAGAAAGCGGAGATATTTATCAACGGTGCATTTGTTATAGAATGCTGTACTGCGGTTGACGGACCTTTGACTGTGGATATTACTCCTTTTTTGAAGGACGATAATGAACTTATCATCAAGGTAATGGATGATATGGACAAGAATATCCCTTACGGAAAACAATCAGATAAACCTAAGGAGATATGGTATTCACCGGTTTCGGGTATCTGGCAGACAGTGTGGCTGGAGGCAGTACCGGAATATTACATAAAGGGATTAAAGATAACTCCCACGCTGGAATATGCCGATGTGGAAATGGAAGGCGTGGATGAAGGAAAGGTTTTATTTGAAGGAAAGAGCTACCGTTTTTACGACGGGAAAATAAGGCTCACTCCCATGATAAAGAAGCTGTGGAGTCCTGATGAGCCGCATCTGTATTATTTTAGCGTACTGGTCGGTAATGATAAGGTTGATTCTTATTTTGCTCTGAGGACTCTGGAAATAAAGGAATCATACGGTATGAAGAGGCTTTGCCTCAACGGTGAGCCGCTTTTCTTCCACGGAGTCCTGCATCAGGGTTATTGGAAAGACGGCCTTTATACTCCCGAGAGACCCGATGATTATAAGCTAGATATAGTTACAGCTAAAAATCTTGGATTTAACACCATCAGAAAACATCTGAAGGTGGAAGCTGATGAATTTTACTACCAGTGTGACAAGCTGGGCATGATCGTTTTCCAGGATATGGTAAACAACGGACGTTTCTCGAAGCTGCGTGATGTTATATTCCCGATGATCGGAGTTAAGAGATTCCCGGATAAATTTAAGCACAGGAGCAAAGTATCCAGACAATCCTTTATTGCTGCGGCTCAGAACACTGTAAAGAGCCTGTACAGTCATCCGAGCATATGCTACTGGACGATATTTAATGAGGGCTGGGGACAGTTCTGCAGCACCCAGATTTATGAACTGATAAAGGGACTCGATCCTACTAGGTTTGTCGACAGTGCTTCAGGCTGGTTTAAAGGCGGAAAAACGGATGTGGAGAGTATTCACTGTTATTTAAAGCAGTTTAAGATCCAGTTTGCCGAAAAGCCCATCATCCTTTCGGAGTTTGGAGGATATTCCTTAAAGATCGACGATCACAGCGGAGATGCACAGAGTTACGGTTATAAGCACTTTGAGGACAGAAAGGTATTTCTGGAATCGATTAAGGAGCTGTATATGAAAGAGGTGCTCCCGGCTATAGGCCGAGGTCTGTGCGGGTGTATTTATACACAATTTGCCGATATCGAGCAGGAGACGAACGGACTGATAACCTTTGACAGAGTGTATATCAAGGCGGACGATAAAATATTCAAGGAAATATCTGAAAAATTAAAATTTTGATCTTTGCCGTCATGAGGTATGATTTGACTGCTTTAACAGTTGAGTCACCGGCGAAAAATCTAAAAATGTTAACCACGAGGAAGAAAATATGAGTTTGAAATTGACAGGCGGCATTATACTTGCCACAGGTGAGAACGGAGAATTTCAGGTTCTCGAAGGAAGCTGTATATGTATAGAGGATAAGTATATAAAGTACATAGGTCCGGACAGGGACGCACCTGAGTGCGATGCTGAAAAGGATATGCGCGGTATGATACTTATGCCCGGTCTGGTTAATGCTCACGGGCACGGACCTATGACACTTCTCAGAGGTGTCGGCGGAGGACTCGCCCTGCAGGAGTGGCTGGAGACAGCCATTTTCCCTATAGAGGCCAAGCTGACTCCCAAGGATATCGAGATCGGTGAGCGCTGGGCAGTGATGGAAATGCTGGCCGGTGGTACTACCTGCGTATCGGAAATGTATGATTTTCCTGAAGCTACATGGGAAGTGCTTAAAGGTTCGGGTATAAAGGGTAATGTCTGCCGTGTTGGTCTGTCTTTCTCGGAGACTGAAGAAATACCGAAGAACAGGTTTAATGAGTGTGTAAATATAGTAAAGAACCTTAAGGATGATGATGACAGGGTGATTTCTGAGTTCTGCCTGCATTCTGAATATCTGACCAATGAGGGCTTTGTCAGAAAGATTGTTGAAGCAAACAAGAGCCTGCATACCAATATCAATGTGCATGTTTCCGAAACCAGACGCGAGCATGAGGAGTGTAAGCAGAGACATGGAGGACTTACTCCGATCGGTTATCTTGATAAAATGGGTATACTTGATGAGAATACCTATGCTGCACACTGTGTATGGGTTGAGGACAGTGATATAGAGATCATGAAGGAAAAGAAGGTTTCGCCTGTTTTTAATCCTTCAAGCAACTGCAAGCTGGCTTCAGGTTTTGCTCCAATAGATAAGATGCTTGAGAAAGGCCTCAATGTGGCTATAGGTACAGACGGATGTGCCAGCAATGATAACCTGAATATGTTTGAGGAACTGCACCTCGGTTCACTGCTGATAAAGAATAAAGCCTCAGACGCTACCGTGCTCAATGCCGGACAGGTGCTGAAAATGGCTACGGTTAACGGAGCAAGGGCTCTTGGAAGGACCGATACAGGTGAGTTAAAGGTCGGTAAGAGAGCGGATATTATAGCCGTATCCATGGATAAGCCTCATATGTATCCTGCTTTTGATATTATGAATCTTTTAGTATACAGTGCCCAGGCATCCGATGTTGTGATGACTATGGTTGACGGAAAGATCCTGTATGAAAACGGAATCTACAAGACCATAGATGCCGAGAAGGCAAGATTTGAGATGAAGGATGCCATAGCAAGGATTTATTAATTTGTTAATAAGCAGTAGCGGAGTAAGGAATCAGGTGAAAAACCTGAGCGGGCCCGCCGCCGTAAATATACGACATCGATGCATTTTGGTATCATGGCATATCGAACGGGGATAAATACCGCCGCAAGTATTTATTCTTTAACATCATTGAGGCTTAGGCTTTCGAGAAGATGAGTGAGATATGTAGAGTATATGAGCCGGAAGACTTAGCCGTGTTTTCTGTAGACCTTGGTCGTCTGCGAGCACCGGATTTTGTATGACAGTTTTTTACTGTCTTGAATACAGAGAGCTGCTTTATATATGATTTTACTTTCTATTGTTTTTCATATATGGAAAGTAGAATTATAAATAAATCTATCGGAGGATAAGAGATATGAAAACAAGATTATCTAAATTTCTGTCTATGATCCTGATTGCGGCCTTGATCATGACTGGTTTTACCGGTTTTGCCGGCAACACTAAAGCATCAGCAGCTGAAGACGAGATCAAAGTATTCGTTACTATAGCTGATGATACCGGAGCACAGGTTGTTAAGCAGAAAACCGTAGAAGTTACCGATGTTGATGAAGACGGTGCTTATACTGTTTATGATGCCCTTTACTGCGCTCATGAGAAGTACTTTAAGGGTGGTGCTGCAGACGGTTTTGCAGCTGAAGACACAGAGTATGGTCTTTCACTTACCAAGCTCTGGGGTATTGAGAACGGCGGTAGCTATGGTTACATGGTAAATGATGCATATGCATACAATTTAGCAGATCCCGTAGCTGATAATGATTACGTTAATGCTTACTGCTATGTTGATGTTAATACTTTCAGCGATAAGTATACCTATTTTACCAAGAGAGTAAAGAGCGTTAAAGAAGGCAATATGATCAAGTTAAAGCTCTGCACTATCGAATGGGATTATATGGCAGGCGTACCCAATGCTATTCCTTATGCAGGTGCTAAGATCACAGTCAATGGTATTGATTCAGGTCTTGTTACCAGCAAGAAGGGTTATGTAAAGGTACCCGCAGCTGCTTGCGGAAGTTATTATGTTTCTGCAGTAACCGGAGATGATAACATCATCATCGCTCCTGCTTGTGTTGTATTTGTTCAGCCTCTTAAGGGTGAAACCATAGAGGTAAAGGATAAGAAATACACTGTAGTTAAGAACGGAAAGGTATCTACCGGCAAGAAGGGTAAGGTTACCTATTCTAAGTCTGCAAATAAAGATAAGAAAGCTCCTAAGACCATCGAGTATGCCGGAGTTACTTACAAGGTTAAGGTTGTCGACTGATCCTTTTTATATCTCCCGTCTGTGAAAGCAGGCGGGAGTATATTATATTTATAAATGAAGAAAAGTTATATATTTATATTTACTTGCATATTAATCAGCATATTATTATGCATTAATGGAACATATACTAAAGCTGATTTTAACGCTAAAAATGAAGCAAAAAGTGTCATTGAAGACATAGTTTCTTTTAATGCAGAAGAGGCCGGAGTACAGGATGCTCAGGCGCTTTTATCAGATGTTTTCCCTGAAAAAATAGGCGGTACTGCAGAATGGTATGTACTTGGTCTGTCACAGTATGGTGGTTATGATCTGGAAAAATACCGCAGTGCGCTTGAAAATTATTTAAATGAAAAGGATGTCAAAGGAGCTTCGGCAAGGCTGAAGTTTTCTTTACTGTTGTCTTTTTCTGACGGAAATAGAGAATATATAGACCGATGCATGTCTGATGGTACCGTGGGCGGCCAGGGTATTATGAGCTATGTGTTCGGTCTTCATTTGATTAATAACGGATATACCGGAAATATTTCACTGGATGAAATATTGGAAAATATTGTAAAACTGTGCCATGAGGATGGTGGCTGGTCGGTAACAGGCAATTACGGTGATGTAGACGTTACAGCGATGACATTGACCGCACTTGCACCGTTATATACAGGCAGCGGACAGGCAAAAATAAGTACTTCTACTGAATATAACGAAAAACCGATAGTAAATGATGGGATACTGGAGTTACTGGTAGAAAATGCGATCAATTTCCTTTCAAACAGTCAGCTTGATGATGGTGGATTTTCAAGCTTTGGTGTGGAAAATGCGGAGAGCAACGCACAGGTTATTACTGCGCTTTCAGCATTGGGTATTGACTGTGCTACGGACGAAAGATTTATAAAAAACGGGAACACTTTATTTGACGGATTGATGAAATACAGATTGTCTGATGGCAGTTTTTCTCATAAAAAGGATGATGCATCAAATCCTTCTGCAACCGTACAGACATTTTATGCTATGGTGGCATATCTTAGAATGCGAGAAGGCCTGACACCTCTGTATGTCAGAGATGTAAATGAGACAAAACTGACGGTGACTTATGGGGATACAGGCGTTTTAAGTGAAAGTAAAAGTGCTTCTAATGACGATAATAATGCAAATAGTAAAGAAAACAATAAAAGTGATACTGATATAAATGGTAATAACATAAATGACAGTAATATAAATAACAATAATAAAGATTCAAAAGAAAACAAAAATGAGAATTCAATAAATGATACAGATTTAGACTCCGAGTATGCAGATAATAGTTCTGACAAAAATGCCGGTAAAAACTCCGGATATAAAACATATGCAATAATCATATTACTTGGTGTTTGTCTTGCTGTAAGTATATTATTGTTTGTATTAAAGAAACACTGGAAGAATTATCTATTTGTCGGGCTGGTTGGTTTAGCAGGAGTACTTATAATCATATTTACAGATTTTAGCAGCCCAGAAAATTACTATGGACAGGAAACTCTAAAATCAAACGCAGTCGGTACGGTTACTATGTCCATAACCTGCGATATCCTTAAAGATAAAGAGAAAAATGAGCATATACCTGAAGATTATGTTGTACTAAAAACTACAGGATTCGACCTTGAAAAAGGTGAAACAGTATACGATATTCTGCTTGAGGCAGCAAAAAAATACAACATCAGCGTTGAACATGAGGGCAGTTCTGATATAGTTTATATTTCCGGAATAAATTATCTTTATGAAAATGACTACGGCGATCTGTCCGGCTGGGTATATAAAGTAAACGGAGTCCTGCCATCGGTCGGATGCGGTGGATATGAATTAAAAGACGGGGATATAATAGAATGGTGTTATACACTTGATCTTGGTAATGATTCTCTTAAATGAAAATCTATTTAGATTAAATGTTTTACAACGGAAAGGAGAGGACATGCGGGATATCAAAGAATATAATCCAATAACGGTTTTTGTCTATTATATGTCAGTACTGGTTGTGTCGATGTTTACGATGAATCCTTTCCTGCATATCATTTCCTTTGTCGGTGGATTTATACAGTTTGTAATATTACCTGTAAAAAATAAACTAAGTACTCATATATGGTATTTACTGTTGGGCTTGATTTTGGCACTTGTCAGACCGTTGTTTTCACATAACGGCGCAACGGTATTGTTTATCATAAACGATAATCCGATAACTAAAGAAGCTTTCATATTTGGTATTAATTCAGCCATTATGGTGGTCGGTGTGCTTTATCTTTTCAGGGTATTCTCTGAGATAATGACAAGCGACAGACTGCTATATTTATTCGGAAGGGTATCACCCAAAACCGCACTTATTTTGTCGATGGGATTACGGTATATACCCATGCTGCGTGAACAGAGAAGGATAACTGCAAACGCACAAAAAGCCATCGGGATAAATAAAGATGACAATGCCATAGACAGGATAAACGGCAGCATGAATGTTTTGTCTGCTACAGTTTCGTGGGGTATTGAAAACGGCATAATCACTGCGGACAGTATGGCAGCACGTGGTTACGGAGAGGGTAAAAGAAAATCATTTTCTACTCTGAAATTTAAAAAGCGTGATGCTATAGTTATAGGTATCACTGTTTTATGTCTGGTACCGATAGTGATGGCCATAGCTTGTGGTTCATTTGATACCGTATTTTATCCGCTGCTTAAGATAGCAGAACCGGACACCATTAATATAATAGGATATGTTTCCTATGTTGTTATGATATTGATCCCGATTATATTAAAACTTATGGAGAAATTCAGATGGAAATACTTAATGTCGAAAATCTGATATTTAAATATCCGAAATGTAACGATCCCGTGATAAGGAACGTAAGTTTTTCTGTAAACGAGGGAGAATTCATTGTATTATGCGGAGCGACAGGCAGTGGAAAATCAACACTTTTAAAGATGCTTAAGCCTGAAATAGTGCCGCTTGGAGAAAGAAAAGGAATAGTCAGATTATTTGGCGAGGAAATAGAATACGATATTGACAAAAAAATAAACAGGACAATAAACATCGGTTATGTAGGTCAGAATCCCAAGCATCAGGCTGTGACAGATAAAGTATGGCACGAACTGGCATTCGGACTTGAAAATCTGAACCTGCCAATGGATGAGATGGCCGCCAGAGTCGCTGAGATGGCATCTTATTTTGGCATAGAGGACTGGTATGAAAAACAGGTAAACGAACTGTCCGGAGGTCAGTTACAGCTGCTGAATCTGGCTTCGGTCATGGTGATGAATCCGAAAATCCTAATATTGGATGAACCTTCGGCACAGCTGGATCCGATATCGGCATCTGAGTTTTTTACAACGCTAAAGAAACTGAATTCGGATTTTTCATTAACAATTATTATTGCCGAACACCGTTTGGAGGAGCTGATACCTGAATGTGACAGGCTGATGGTATTAAAGAATGGTGAGCTTTCCCTTGATGGTTCACCTAAAGAGGTATTAAAAAGCATCTCAGAGGATGATGAAATATTTGAAGCTCTGCCTGCTGCCTATAGGGTGTTTAACGGATTGAATGATAAATTAGATTTGGCCGAAAATGATTTATCTGTTCCTTTATCAATAAGGGATGGAAGAAACTTATTGTTTAAAACTATTAATAAGCAGTATTCACAAGTTAAAGAAAACAGAAAAAATAAAGATAACCAAGACAAAAAAGTAAATCTAGATAAAGAAAATTCAGATAAACTACCCGCCCTTGAATTTAAGGATGTAAGCTTAAGATATTCAAAAGATGATAATGATGCATTAAGAGATTTGTCATTTATTGTAAATACAGGTGAGATATTCTGTATGCTTGGCGGAAACGGATCAGGAAAGACCACGGCATTAAATGCAGCTGCAGGACTGTTGAAACCATATGAGGGTACGATTAAGGTATTTGGAAAGAAACTGAAGGAATACAAAAATCAAAGCCTGTATAACAAATGCTTATCGATGCTGCCGCAGGATGTTCAGACACTGTTTTTGCATAATACAGTAAGAGAAGAGTTGGAAAAGAGAAAAGCCCTTGATAAGCTGCAGGATTTCCCTTTTGACTTAAGCAATATGATGGATAAGCATCCATATGACCTGTCGGGAGGAGAGCAACAACTCCTGGCACTGGCTATAGTACTTGCGACTGAGCCTAAGATCATGCTACTGGATGAACCGACAAAAGGTCTCGATGCCTTTAGAAAAAAGAATCTTATAAAAATCCTGAAGCACCTAAAAAGTTTGGGTATAACTATAGTCATAGTAACTCATGATGTAGAATTTGCAGCTGAATGTGCAGACAGATGTGCGATGCTGTTCAGAGGGAGTTTGACCGCAAAAGGGGATACAGTCGAGTTCTTAAGCAAAAACAATTTCTATACAACTGCAGTTAGCAGAATGAGCAAGGGTATCATAGATCGTGTTGTTACAGTTGGGGAAATTAAGCAATACTTGAATAATAATAGCAATAAATAATTGGTAATAAAACGATTTATTTGGTATCATACTCCTGTAACACAGAATACAGAGAAGAATTAGGAGGGTGTAAAATGGCTATGATGGAGAGACCATCTGTTACAGTTATGGCAGATGGCGGAAAGTATTGGGAGCACGAGTTTGAAAAGTTTTATTTGAAGGTTTTTGTACCGAAGACCGAGATCGATGGAGAGGTAGTAAACTATAGCTTTAGAGCTCCGTTATTACTGGTATTTGAGGAGAACAGAAGATCAATGGATGAAGCGATTGAATTTGCAAAGACAAGCGGACTTGCAGATATTGCTTCAGCAGTTGATTCAAGCGTGCTTTTTGTTTATCCTACATGTGAGGGAGCATGGGATAAGGCTGATGAAAGCCTGTATGTATCACTTATCAGTGAAATAAAGATGAATCCTTACTATAAGGATGGCATCATCGAGATCACTGATTTCTTTACAAAGGAATTTAAGGGCTTCTTTGTAAAGGGTGCAATATTCAGAGCTGATATCTACAGCTACGGCAAGTCTGCAGATTATGTAGCAAAGAACCTTATTAAATCACTTCAGGGTGAATATTTATGGGGACCCGGAGAGATCACTCCCGCATGTCTGTCAATGGAAAACTTAAGCGTAGTACCAAACGTAGAGCGCAAAGATATCGGTATCTTAAGTGTTGGCAATAATGCAGAGGTTAATGCAGCATTTAATGGCTGTGAAAATCTGCTGATCAAAGATAAGGCTGAATACAAGGCTGACTTCAAGGCATTTGTCCGCAAGTTTAAGATGTGGTGCGGAAATATGGAGATTGAACCTGATTTCGAAGCACTCAATATGACAGAAGAGGCCGGCTTTACACTTGTACAGACTTCATCCGATAACAGAGGCAGATATAAGGATGAGAAAGAGCATAAGGTTGGATATTTCGCATATTATAACAATGGTCTGTTTGATAAAGGACCTGTACCGTTGCTTATCGGTTTCCATGGCGGCGGAGATTCCACAATGTACCTGACCTTCGTATCGGGATGGTGGGAGATAGCTCACAGGTACGGTTTCTTATATGTTGCAATCGAAAATCATCAGGATGTAACCGCTACTGAGGTTATAGAAGTATTAAATGATCTCAAGAAAAAGTACAAGATCGATGAGCATCGTATCTATTGTTCAGGCTTCTCAATGGGCAGCGGCAAGACCTGGGATATGTATCAGGAATATCCTCAAGTATTTGCAGGCATGGCGCCTCAGTGTGCACTTTTCCCTGTAAGAAACAATCCTTTCGGTAAGGATTTAGGAGACAAGCTTAATACTACAGTAGCTGTTCCGTTGTTCTATGCAGGCGGCGAAAAGTCACATTTACCTGAGCTTCCTTTCCAAGCTGAGACAGGTATGGAGAGAATCCAGTATGCTGCAGATGTTCAGAAATTAAAGAAGAAATTTGATGTAAGCTATGCAGATAAGGATAAGTGGGCTGATCCTATTTGGGGTGTACCCGGAGACAGACAGGAAAAGGTTCGTGACGAATCCCGTGATGCCATACTTACCATTAACTATTATGACAGTGAGGATGGAGTTTGCCGTACCGCATTTGCCAGCATAGATAATCAGGTACACGAGTGCAGACATCATACCAACGAGCAGGCTTGGAAGTTTATTTCACAGTTTACCAGATAAAAAAATAAAGGTGGTGCGCATGATAGTCAGGATAATACTTTATATAATGGCTGCATTATCGTTTTTCTATAGTTTTATGATAATGCGTGTGCGTGCCGGTTCACATTTTTATCTTATCTGGAGTGTAATAGGCGTTATACTTGTAGGTTTAGGTATATCATTAAAGGTGGGGTTGTTTAAAAAACTGCCCCACTGGATTAATATAACTCTGATAGCAGGAACTTGTATAGTATTGGTTCTCATAATCGGTATAGTGATAAGGCTGATAACCTATTCGGAGAATGATCCCAAGGACGGACTTGATTATATCATTGTATTGGGAGCACAGATAAGAGAAGACGGTCCGAGTGTGGTACTCAGATACAGACTCGAAGCAGCTACGGAGTATTTAAAAAGAAATACCGAAACGAAATGCATAGTATCGGGTGGAAAAGGTACCAACGAGATCATGTCCGAAGCTGAAGGCATGAGGGACTATCTGGTATCCGCAGGTATCGAGTCTAACAGGATAATATTGGAAGATAAATCAACCAATACCAACGAGAACATCAAATTCAGCAAGATACTGATCCCTGAAGGAGCGAGTATCGGACTTGTAACAAATGATTTTCATTTGTATAGAGCGATTTTCCTGTGTAAAAAACACGGACTTGAAAATGTATCACCGATCAGAGCCAATTCGGAGCCATTCTACAGGCCAAACAATTATTTCAGAGAATCACTGGCAATGATAAAGGATTTTATATTTTGATAAAAGCAAGAATACCCGGTTAAAAATACCGGGTATTATAATAACTTATGATTTTGGATTTATACAGGTGGAATAAATGATAGTTATAAAAAATGACAAAATAAAAAGAATATTACGAATATTGATTCCGCTTGTATTGATACCGGCAGTCTGTATAGGAGGCTCACTGCTTTTTGATGAGCAAAAGCATATATTTGTCTCACTGGTAGTCGCATTTTTCTCACTGATACTCTTTATAACAGGCTTTGAAAGAAAAGTAACGGGCACAAGAAGGATGGTACTGGTAGCAGTCATGACCGCCATCAGTGTACTCGGACGATTTATCCCGTTCTTTAAACCGATCACAGCCATAACAGTGATCACAGCTATGTATCTGGGAGGAGAGGCAGGATTCCTGGTAGGCTCCTTATCAGCCTTGCTCTCAAACTTTTACTTCGGACAGGGCCCCTGGACCGCATTCCAGATGCTGGCATGGGGACTCATAGGCTTTATAGCAGGACTGATGGCAGAGCCCTTAAAAAAGAACAAAGTACTCTTACTCGCATATGGAGTACTGGCAGGAGTAGCATTTTCCTTTATCATGGATGTCTGGACCGTCCTCTGGTACAGCGCCGGCTTTGATATGGAACTCTACCTGATCTCCATAAAAGCAGCAATACCGCATACAATCCTGTATGCGGTATCCAACTTTATATTTTTATTGGTGTTAGCTAAGCCGTTCGGAGACAAACTTGAACGTATCAAAATAAAATATGGAGTATAAAGTAAGAGCAGGGGGATGCCATATGTGTTTCATGCACGCTATCCGCTCCGCGCAGACTTTTCGCGCTTTTATCGGGCCGTATTTGCCCGATGCGAAAATGTCTGGAAGGATTTTGCGTTAACCCATAAAGTAAAGTTATAAATGTGGACAAAAAATAAATAGTTGTCCTTCGCAAAATCCGCTGTCTTGCGTGCAGGGAATATATATGGCATCCCCCTGCTCGTAGGTTCATTCCTCAGTTTTACCAAGTAGCTCAATCCGAACCTTAGTAACACGGTTCCTTACTGTCGACAGCACCGTAAACTTCACATCATCCCATACAATGGACTCCCCGGGTGTAGGCAGGTGATTAAGCAGATTGATCACGTGCCCGGCTATGGAATCATAATCATCGGAATTAAGCTCCAGCCCACAGGCTTTATTGACATCATCAAGAGGAGCGGAGCCCGCCGCCTCAAAAGTAGTATCATTAATCTTTCTGACACTGTCAACCTCATCTGTATCGGTCTCATCCCTAATCTCACCGACAATTTCCTCCAGCAGATCCTCGATAGTAAGCAAACCGGCGGTAATACCGTACTCGTCAAGAACGATAGCCATCGATTTATACTTATCCTTTAACTCGCTCATCAGCTCTGAGGTCTTCTTTGATTCGAAAGTAAAGAAAGGCTCACGCATATAGTCTGTAACCTTAAACTCTTTGGAAGCATCATATTTCACCAACAGATCTTTAGCCCAGATAATACCGACGATATTATCATGGGATTCATGATAAACAGGCATACGGGAATACTGATCTTTTCGGAAAATATCGATTAGGTCGTCATAGGAAACTGTATCTTCGACACATGTCATGTTGATGGCTGGGACCATGACATCTTTGGCTTTAGTATCACCAAAATCCACCACGTTATTGATCATTTCATGCTCATCCTTTTCGATGACACCTTCCTCAGCACTGGCTTCAACTATGGTCAGAAGCTCGTTTTCAGTCATATGCTGACCGGATTTGTTGGGGTCAATACGCAGGATAAACATAACACCCTTTGCCAGACCTGAAACCAGAAACGTGAGAGGGGTAAAAAGGATAACCAGTACCTTTACGACAGGAGCATAGAGAAAAGCCATTTTCTCAGCATGGATAGAAGCCATGGTCTTGGGGGTAATCTCACCGAAAATAAGAACAAGCAGGGTAAGAATACCGGTAGCGATACCTATGGCGGTACTTCCGAAGTAATCCATTGCAAAAGTCGTGGTAAGTGCAGAAGCAACAATATTAACTATATTATTACCTATAAGAATAGTGCTTAAGAATTTAGCATTCTGATCTATAAGAGACAACACAAGAACAGCTCTTTTTGATCCTTCATCAGCCAAAGACTTGATCTTCAACCTGTTAAGTGAAGTAAATGCAGTTTCGGCGGAAGAGAAAAAGCCGGATAGAATTAGCAGTATAATTAAGACGATCAAGCGTGCCGCGGCACCGGGTTCCAAAAAAATCACACTCCTTTAATCTTAAAATGTATATCAGAAGCTTTATTATTAGTAAAACCTAACAATTTAATTGATAGTATATGGAAAATATCGTCAAAAGTCAATATAAATTTTTGTTGTCAAATATTGAGAAAGAGAGTATAATATAAATTTGTATTGGCTTTGAGATATTTATGTGCCAAAATAGGACGATAACAGGTAAAAAACGTCATAAAAAGGAGGTGGTTTTATGAGTACAGACGGTAATTCTGACAGTTGCAGACGATGTGAGACTGTAAACGGGCTTGATGTGCCCCCTCGATTATGTACCATAAAACTGAATAAGGAGGACTCTTTTTATGACCGATTTAGAAGAGAAGGATATCGTAGAGACTGATTCGGACGAAATCCTGGAGACGTCTGCAGCAGATACCGAAAATCTTACAGGCAGTGATGAGACAGAGAAGGCTGAAAACAGTGTTGAGCTGCCGCCTGAGATAGAGGAGCAGATAATGAATGCTGCATCCGCTATGGTGCTTGAAGCAGATGCTAACAGAGCTCAGGACCAGGAGGCCGGTGATGATCCTGAAGATGACGAGGAATCTCAGGAAGAGATCTTAAGGTCTTATATTGAGCAAAAGAATTTTAAAGAGTTTAGAAAAATGGCTGCCGAAATGAATGAAGCCGATGTCGCTTCAGTAATGGAGGAGCTGGATGAGGCAGAGCTTTTAAAATATTTTAGAGTTTTGCCCAAAAATATCGCGGCCGATGTATTTGCATACCTGCCTATCGACTTACAGCAGAGTATGATTCTGATGCTGACAGAAGGTGAAGCAACCAACATCATCGAGAATATGTACGTGGATGATGCTGCCGACCTTTTTGATGAGATGCCGGCGAATGTAGTAACCAGACTGCTGGCAAAGACCAGTGCAGAGACACGAAGGACTATCAATCAGCTGTTGAAATACCCGGATGATTCCGCGGGCAGCCTGATGACCACGGAGTATGAGGCTTTAAAGCTTCATTTAAAGGTATCCGAGGCACTGCAAAAGATAAAGAATGACGGTATAGACAAGGAAACTATAAATACCTGTTATGTTATAGACAGAAACAGAAAGCTTTTAGGAACTGTTACATTACGAAGTCTGCTTTTTGCGGACCCTGACATAGAGGTAGGAGATATCATGACGGAGAATGTCATATCCGTTACAACTCTTACCGACCAGGAGGATGTAGCCAGAGATTTCCAGAAATACGACTTCTCTGTTATGCCGGTAGTAGACATTGAGGACAGGCTGGTTGGCATTATCACTGTCGACGATATCGTAGATATCCTCCAGCAGGAGGCTACGGAGGATATCGAAAAGATGGCAGCTATCAGTCCTACCGATGCTCCGTATATAAAGACTGGTGTATTTGAAACATGGAAGAAACGTATTCCGTGGCTGCTTTTACTTATGATCTCAGCGACATTTACAGGTATGATCATAAGTCATTTTGAAATTTTACTGGCTGAATTACATCTTGCAGCTTTTATCCCTATGTTAATGGACACCGGCGGAAATGCAGGAAGTCAGGCATCAGTATCCATTATCCGTGCACTGTCACTTGATGAGCTGAGTTTTAGCGATCTTCCTAAGACTGTATGGAAGGAATCAAGAGTTTCGCTGCTTATAGGAGCAACGCTTGCTGTGACAAATTTTGGAAAGCTGATGCTTGTAGACAGGGTGACTCCCTCGATAGCAGCAGTCGTATGCCTTACTTTGGTGGTTACGGTATTTGTTGCAAAGCTTGTTGGCTGTTCACTGCCTATGTTTGCAAAAAAACTTGGATTTGACCCGGCGGTTATGGCGAGTCCGTTTATTACAACAATAGTTGATGCTTTGTCCTTGCTGATCTATTTCGGATTTGCAAGCATGATGCTGAATATGGCCTAAATATTGTATTTGGAGAGAAAAATATGAAAACAATACTTGATATACTAACAGATAAATTCTCAACTGCCTTTGAAAAGGCCGGTTATGCTGCTGAATACGGCAGGTGCGTTGTATCAAACCGTCCGGACCTGTGTGAATTCCAGTGCAATGGTGCTATGGCTGCAGCTAAGGCTTATAAGAAGGCTCCAATAAAGATAGCACAGGAAGTAGTTGAGCTGCTGCCCAACGACCAGTCATTTAAGAGTGTGGAGGCTATTGCTCCCGGATTTATCAATGTTATCTTGAGTGAAAGGATACTCAACAGTTATCTTAACGAGATGGCTATTTCAAAAAAGAGTGGTTTTGAGCCTAAGAGTACCGATAAGACCGCAGTTATAGACTACGGCGGAGCAAATGTGGCAAAGCCCCTGCATGTCGGTCATCTGCGTCCGGCAATTATTGGTGAGAGCGTTAAGAGATTACTTGCGTTTGACGGTTATAAGACCATTGGCGATGCACATCTCGGAGACTGGGGTACTCCTATAGGACTTATATTTACAGAGATGCAGGTTAGAAATCCTTCTCTGGTATTTTTTGATGAAAATTATACAGGTGAATATCCTGCTGAATGTCCGGTTACCTTAAAGGAACTGGAGGAAATATATCCTTATGCCAGTGCTAAGTCCAAAGAGGATGAGGAATACAGGGCAAGAGCACGCCAGGCTGTATTTGAGCTCCAGAGCGGCAGACGCGGATACAGGGCACTTTGGGAAAGGATCATGGATATTTCAAAGGCCGATCTTAAGAAGAATTACGGAAGTCTTAATGTTTCATTCGAACTTTGGTATGGTGAGAGCGATGCCGATCCGTATATTGTACCCATGATAGAGGATATGAAGAAGCAGGGTATTGCAAGGATCAGCGAGGGAGCACTCGTTGTTGACGTTAAAGAAGAGTCCGATAACAAGGAAATGCCTCCATGTATGCTGCTTAAGTCTGACGGTGCCGTAGGCTATGATTCCACAGACCTTGCTACCATAGTACAGAGAATGAAGGACTTTTCTCCCAACAAGATAATCTATGTTGTAGATAAGAGACAGGGACTTCATTTTGAGCAGGTATTCCGTGCTGTCAGAAAGGCAGGAATAGTCGGAGACGATACCGAGCTTATTTTCCTCGGAAACGGTACAATGAACGGCAAGGACGGCAAGCCCTTTAAGACACGTGACGGCGGAGTACTCAGGCTTGAGGCTCTGGTACAGGATGTAAGGGACCATGTGGCTGAAAAGATGGCTGACAGGGACTTATCTGATGAGGAAAAGAATGAGATAGCAAGAAAGGTAGGCCTTGCAGCACTTAAATACGGTGATCTTTCCAATGCTGCTACCAAGGATTATATCTTTGATATAGACAAATTCACTTCATTTGAAGGAAATACAGGACCTTATATCCTTTATACCATGGTACGTATCAAGTCCATCCTGGAGAAATATTCACAGGTTACCGGATCAGATACCAAAGAGGTACTTTCAAAGGCAGCAACGGGAGCATATAAGCTGACCGTACTGGACGGCAATGACTCAGAGAAGAAGTTAAAGCTCCAGATAGCCATGTTCTCAGAGGCTATGGCTCAGGCTGTGGCTGAGATAGCACCTCATAAGGTATGTTCGTTCCTGTTTGAGCTCAGCAATACCTTTAATTCATTCTATCATGAGAATAAGATCGTTGCTGAGGAAAATGAGGATAAGCGTAACGGCTTTATCGCTCTTATCTGTCTTACACTCAAGCTGCTTGAGACAGGTATAGACCTTTTGGCTATAGAAGCACCCGAGAAAATGTAAACTATTTTTTAAATGATTGACTTTTCTGAAAATATTTAGTATACTACAGAGTGATGTATTTTGGACACGAGTATAAAAGTGTTGGAAATGAGGAAATGAAATGTTTAAAAAGAAGTTGACCATATTTAAAGGATTATTTCTTGTCGCAATGGCCTTACTGCTTACAGGCTTTATGGCAAGTGTAAATACAAAGGCTGAAGAAGAAGGTGAAGACTGGGTACATTATGAGGGTTCGGTAACCGTATCGAGTGCCCTTAATGTCAGGACCGGAGCCGGTACAAGCTTTGATCAGGTAAAGGATGAAGCAGGAAACATTATTCAGCTGAAGCCGCAGGAAAAGGTCATTATCCTAGAGGATGTTGTTACCGATGACGGTAAGGTATGGTTTAAGGTACAGTTTGAGCGTGAGGGTAAATCTTACGAGGGTTTTGCATCAGGCCAGTATATAGCAAAGAATGAGGAAGCAAAGATCACTCCTTCTCCGCTGCCTACGCCTACAGCTACTCCGTTACCCACACCTACACAGATCATTGAGACAGCTACTAAGGCTCCCAATGCACCTACTCCCAAGCTTTCAGACAAAACAGAGACAACAGAGACCACCGATAACGGAAACTCAAAGTCATCCATATTGTTTGTAATATTCGCAGTTATAGCAGTTGCAGTTGTTTTCTTCGGACTTTTCGTGGTTATGGGTCTTATCAAGCAGAATAAGCGTAAAAACCGTATACGTAATGCTAGAAAAGTTGACAGGATGAGATCAAACGAGCAGGATAGTCCCAGCGGAAAGCGCAGACCTGAGATCAGACGTTCAGATGATGACGGCGCTTATGTACGTGAGGTTCGCCAGAGCGTTTACTACACCAACTCTGAGGACGAGGATGAGCTCTACGGCATCAAGACCGAGACCGATGACAAGAAGAGCCTGAGAGCAGCTGTAGACAGACTGCAGCAGCATGATATCATCAACCATAAGGTATATGGTGAGGGTGAGGTTTATGACAACTCCGATGTCAAGCTTATGGAGGTTCGTTTCGGAAATGATGTACGTTTCCTAAATAAGGATTCCATCGTAGCCAAGAAACTGATAGAGATTATCGATGATGAGGATCAGGCAAACGCAAGACGCAGAAACAAGAGAAACAGAAATAAGAGAAATGATTATTAAATAAAGAAGACTCCCGTCATACGACGGGAGTTTTTTTAAGAATTAAGTACTTCCTCACAGTGCTGTATCATTCTCTCGATGGCTGCGGTACCGGGTGCACCGATGGTATTTCTCTTTTCAACACAGGTCTTAAGAGATATAGCATCATAAATATCTTTGTCAAATGCAGGAGAGAACTGCTTAAATTCGTCTATAGTCAGGTCATCGAGTGCTTTCTTTTGGTCGATGCAGTAAAGTACGAGTCTGCCGATGATACCGTGTGCATCACGGAAGGGAACTCCGTGTGTAACCAGATAATCAGCTGCATCGGTGGCATTGGTGAAACCGTTCTTAGCACTGCTGGCCATGATATCCTTGTTGAACTTAAGTGTTGCGAGCATACCGTCAAACAGTGTTATGGAGTCTGACACGGTATCGAGTGCATCGAAAAATGCTTCCTTATCCTCCTGAAGGTCTTTGTTATAGGCCAACGGAAGACCTTTAAGGGCAGTGAGCAAGGTCATCAAAGCTCCGTAAACTCTGCCTGTTTTTCCTCTTACAAGCTCTGCGATATCGGGATTTTTCTTCTGAGGCATAATGCTTGAACCGGTAGAATAAGCATCGTCTATCTCTATAAATCTGTACTCGTTTGTATTCCAGATGATGATCTCTTCACTGAAACGTGATAAGTGCATCATTATCATCGAGAAATCGGACAGGAGCTCAATCAGATAATCCCTGTCGGAGACACCGTCCATGGAGTTTTCGGTAGGTCCGGCAAAATCAAGTACCTTGGCTGTCATCTCCCTGTCTAAAGGATAGGTTGTGCCTGCAAGAGCGCCTGAGCCCAAGGGAGAATAGTTAAGCCTGTTAACGGTATCCTTTAATCTGCTGCGGTCACGTGAGAACATCTCAAAATATGCTCCAAGGTGATGAGCCAGTGTCACGGGCTGTGCCTTCTGCAGATGTGTAAAGCCCGGCATATAGGTTTCCTTATTGTCCTTCATGATGGAAAGAATGGTTGTAAGCAGCTTCTTTAAGAGCTTGCTTACTTCTTTGGCCGAAGACCTTGCATACATTCTCATATCGAGAGCTACCTGATCGTTACGGCTTCTGCCGGTATGCAGTTTTTTGCCTGCATCACCTATACGCTCGGTAAGTACTGACTCTACAAAGCTGTGTATATCCTCGGCTTCCATATCTATGGAGAGCTTGCCGCTTTCGATGTCATTGTATATGTCTACAAGACCTTTATGTATCTGATCTGCTTCGTCGTGTGAGATGATGCCCTGATTGCCAAGCATCAGTGCATGTGCCATGCTGCCTTTTATATCTTCACGCCAGAAACGGCTGTCAAATGAGATGGAAGAGTTATACTTTGCCACAAGCTCATTTTCCTCGCCGGTAAAACGACCGCCCCATAATTTCATATTGAACACCTCTTGTCTTTGAAATGTATAATTATAACTTTTAATAGTATAATGATATTTTTAAATATAGTCAATAGTGATAGTTGACAAAACAGAAAAAAAAACTTATTATATATGTATGCACCGATAATAATGATATCTGTGCGATAAAACATATCATCCCACGAGAGGCTAGGTACGAAAAATGGGCAGAAAAAATGATACCGAAGTTATCATCAAGAACAAGAGATACAGACTTTCAGGCTTTGAGAATGAGGAATACCTTCAGAGAATAGCAGGCTTCCTGAACAACAAGTTTGCTGAGATAAAGAAACAGGATACCTATAAAAACCTGGATAATGAGATGAAGGCGATCTTCCTTGAGATCAACCTCGTGGATGAATACTTTAAGATGAAAAACAAGTATGAGGAGTCAGAGGCTGACAGCGAGTCAAAGAGCAATGAGATCTACTCCATGAAGCATGAGATCATGAGCCTGCAGTCAAAGCTTGAGATTGCTCAGAATGAGATTGAAAAGCAGAAGGCACTTAATATAGAAGAGCAGAAAAAGAATATCAAACTGGAGACAGAGCTTTCTTCCGAGAGGAAAAACCGCAGGGTATCCGGTGAATAAGATGAGTTATGGCGAATCAGCGGAAGCTGGTTCGCTTACTTTTTATAGGAGTATGGGGATGGAGAGATCATTTAAAAAGCCGGAGCTGCTGGCACCTGCCGGTTCTTTTGACAGCTTGAGAGCAGCTATAAATGCCGGAGCCGATGCGGTATATATGGGCGGCAGTAAATTCGGAGCCAGAGCTTATGCGGATAATCCTGACGAGACAGGGATGCTGGAATGCATTGAATTCTGCCATTTGAGAAACAGGAAAATCTATCTGACGGTAAATACTCTCTTAAAAGAAAGAGAGCTTGAAACTGAGCTGTATAGTTATCTGAAACCGCTTTATGAGGCCGGCATAGATGCTGTCATAGTACAGGATCCCGGTGTTATGGAATACATTTCAACGTATTTCCCCGGACTTGATATCCATGTGAGTACTCAGGCGAGCATCACTATGGCGGAAGGCATAGAGGGCGTCACGGGTCTTTTGAGCAAGCCTAAAAGTGTAACCAGAGTAGTACCTGCCAGAGAGCTGTCTTTAGCGGAATTAAAGAAGATGCGTGAAAAGACGGATCTGGAGATGGAAGTATTTGTACATGGTGCATTGTGCTGCTGTTATTCCGGGCAGTGCCTGATGAGTTCGCTCGCAGGGGGCAGGAGCGGAAACAGGGGCAGATGCGCTCAGCCCTGCAGAAAGCTGTATGAAACAACTGTAGAATTTAAGGATTATAAGGGCTATTACCTTTCTCCCAAGGATATGTGCACCATAGATATTCTCGGAGACCTGATCGATACCGGTATAGATTCATTTAAGATAGAGGGCAGAATGAAGTCACCTGAGTATGCTGCAGGAGTTGTTGCTGTGTACAGGGCTTTTATAGACAGATACTGTGCTGAAAAATATGGTAAGACCTGTACTGCCGAAGAATCTGAATGTATAGCATCTGAAAACGGCATTGTATTAAGCAAGAAGGACCTTAGTGAGATATATAACAGGGGAGGCTTTAACGAAGGATATCTGAATGCTCATAACGGTCAGGAGATGATGAGCACATTCCGTCCCGGACATTACGGAGTAAAGGTTGGTGAAGTTACCCGTACTGAGGGCAGAAAAGCGTTTATAAAGACCTATACCGAGGTCAGATCGGGCGATGTACTTGAAATAAGGGATGCAGCTACAGGTAAGGCAGTATATGAGTTTACTGCCGGAGAAAACTACAGCGGCGGTACAGGCTTCAACATCCTTACGATGAAGGACAGGCTGGCTCAAATGGGACAGTATGTTTACAGAACAAAGAGTAAGGAACTTCTTGAAAATATCGATAAATTATATATTGATAAGGATGTAAAGGTACCGGTAAATATTAAAGTTACGGCAAAGATCGATGAGCCTTTAAGCATGAGGTTTGAGTCTTTAAACGGTGATTTTAATGCTGAGATATCCGGTCAGTCGGTACAGAAGGCTATTAAGTCTGAGACAACTGATGAGTCGCTGAAGGATCAGGCATCAAAGCTCGGGAACACGGATTTTTATGCGGAAAATATAAGGGTTTGGTCCGATGAAGGGATATTTGTACCGGTCCAGGAGATTAAAAGACTTAAGAGAGAATGTATCGAAAGCTTAAGGAATGAGATATTGAAGGCTCATCGAAGGAGTGATATAAATGATGCTGAAATGAATGTGACCGAAGAAAACGAAAAATCCGTGGACAAACAGGATCAGGCAAACAAAGATGAAAAAGTGTATTCAGTATCTGTGCGTAACATGGAACAGTTAAAGGCTGTGCTTGATAACGACAGAGCCGGTCTTATCAGGAATATTTATCTGGATATGGCATCGTTTGGCGGCGGAATGTCGAAAAATACGGATATACAGGGGAATATCGGTGATAAGAGAGATATAGAAAATGCAGTAGAACTCATAAATACTAATGGTAAAAAAGCATATATCAAGCTTCCGAGAATACTCAGGGATTCATATTATGAGGAGACTAAGGATTTTTGCCTGAAGATAAAGGATAAGGCCGGATTCCTGGCAACAAATTACGAGGCATTAAATCTCTTAAAGAGTATAGGTGCTGCATACCGGACCGATCATAATCTGTATTGCTTTAACAATACAGCAAAAAGCAGGATGAACGGTAATTACACATTACCGGTGGAGCTGAATGAAGCGGAGATTAAAGATGTGGCTGACAGTGACGGTGAGCTCATAATATATGGCCTGCTGCCTGTTATGGTATCTGCACAGTGTGCATATAAGACTGTTACGGGTAAATGCGGTACACATAATGATGTGATACTGAAGGATCAGAAAGGCTTCTCGTTCAGGGCACATTCTGAGTGCAGGTACTGCTACAATCTCATCTATAATTCAGCGGTACAATGTCTGCTGCACAGGATGGACAGCGTAAGAAACGTTGGATGCGGCAGTTACAGACTCGAGTTTACCTTTGAGGATGCATCGGAGACTGCTCTTATCATAAGGGAACTGGCAAGGATTGAGGACGGAAGTACCTGTGAAACTCCAACCCTGATCATGGATCTGCCCTTTACAAATGGGCATTTTAACCGTGGGGTAGAGTAAAAGGATATCCGGGTAAAAAGAATTTTTAAATACCAAATAAATTGCTTGCACAATTTTGTAAATTGGATTATAATGAAAGTTAGTTTAGTTTAATAACGCACCAAAAAGCAGGAGGCGGAATATGGTTGAAGCGACAAGCTGTGGCGGTGTTGTTATTTTCAGAGGGAAGATTTTGTTGTTATACAAGAATTATAAGAACAAATATGAAGGTTGGGTGCTTCCCAAAGGAACAGTTGAAAAAGGTGAGGAGCATAATGAAACGGCTCTTCGAGAAGTAAAGGAAGAAACAGGCGTATCCGCACAGATCATCAAATATGTGGGTAAGAGCAAGTATACCTTTAATACACCTCAGAATGTAGTTGAAAAAGAGGTTCACTGGTTCCTTATGATGTCTGATAGCTATTACAGCAAGCCACAGAGAGAGGAGTATTTTTGCGATTCCGGTTATTACAAGTACCATGAGGCATATCATCTGCTAAAGTTTGCCAATGAAAAGCAGATACTGGAGCAGGCCTACAATGAGTACCTGGAGCTTAAAAAGAGTAATCTTTGGGGTAGCAAAAAGTACTACTGATAATGGAAAAAAAGAGTAACACGGTGGCTGAAAAGCCTGAAGAAAAAAAGAGCTTTAAGGAAAAATTATTTAGCCGCGAGGTTATAACTTATATCATAGCCGGCGTGCTGACCACACTGGTTAATCTCGTAGCTAAGTTCATTTTCCTGAATCTCATGGGTATCAACGAAAATGTAACAACGGCTCTGGCCTGGGTAGTTGCGGTGGCATTTGCATATGTTATCAATAACTACTGGGTATTCCTTAAGGGTAACGAAGGAGCCGGTACAGAAGCGGTTAAGATTGTAAAATTCACACTGGGCAGGATCGCAACCTATATCATCGAAGCAGCGGGCATATATATATTTATAACAAAGGATGTTATACATTATATTATCGATATTTTCCCGTCTATCGCAGAGAAGATTTATGCATCACCCAGCTGTGATACCATCAAATTCTGGATAGTACAGCTGCCGCTTCAGTTTTTGGTTATAGTACTTAACTATTTGTTTAGTAAGCTGTTCGTATTTGTAAACAAGAAAAATGATAAAAGTCCCGAATAATCGATGTTCTGGACTTTTTGTTTTATAATAATTTTATTTGCAATTTACGTTACCTTGTGATATGATAATAAAAACTATATGGGTAGGGGATATTATACCCTTTTTTACCATAAATGACTGACAGGTGCCTGATGGAAAACAGTGTTAAACTTAAAAAAGGCGAAGGCCGGACAATTAAAAAAGGCGGCCTCTGGATATACGACAATGAGATAGCTGAGGAGAATATCCTCACAGAAAACGGCGACATTGTTGATGTTTATGATTTTGACGGATTCTTTTTAGGAAACGGTTTTATAAATACCAACTCCCATATAAGAGTCAGGATGCTCACAAGACGTACAAGGATAGGTCAGGACATAACCCTGGAGGAGCTTATACGCATAAGAGTTAAAAATGCCTGGGAGTATCGAAAGAGCGTAAGCGATACATCGAGCTTCCGCCTGATATTCGGAGAGGCTGATTTCCTGCCCGGACTTGTAGTTGATAAGTTTGAGGATGTACTGGTTGTTGAGTCGCTTGCACTTGGTATAGACAGACTCAAAAACAGCATATTGGATGAATTAAAGAGAGTTTTAAAGGAAGACAATATAAATATACGCGGTATCTATGAAAGAAGCGATGCAAAGGTTCGTCTTGACGAGGGACTGCAACGTTATAAGGGTTTTATCGGTAAAGAGTTTGATACAAAGATACAGATCACCGAAAATGGTGTTAAGTACTTTGTAGACGTGCTTGACGGACAGAAGACGGGTTTCTTTCTGGATCAGAAGTATAACAGGCTTGCAGTTTCAAAAATCTGCAAGGATAAGGATGTACTGGACTGTTTTACACATACCGGATCATTTGCACTCAATGCTGCAAAGGGCGGAGCGGCACATGTTACCGCAGTGGACATTTCCGATCTGGGGATAAAACAGGCCAGAGAAAACGCAGAGCTTAACAGTTTCACATCCAGGATGGATTTTGTATGCAGGGATGTATTTGATTATCTCCCTGAGCTGTGCAGGGAAGGTAAGAAGTTTGATGTGGTCATACTTGATCCTCCTGCGTTTACAAAGTCCAGGGATTCAGTAAAAAATGCTTCTAAGGGGTATAAGGAGATTAACCTTAGGGCTATGAAGATACTTAAGAACGGAGGCTATCTGGCTACCTGTTCCTGCTCACATTTTATGACTGAGGAGCTGTTCTTTAATGCGGTTAAGTCTGCAGCAAAGGATGCTCACAAGAGGATACGTCAGGTTGAGTACCGTACCCAGGGTCCGGATCATCCGGTACTGTGGGATTCTGACAGTTCGTTCTATCTTAAGTTCTTTATACTGCAGGTTTGCGATGAATTGTGATTGGGGCTTAAACAGGGAGGGTTTACAGTGCTTAAATTTCAAGCAGGCAGAAAGAAGAGAATATTTCTGATAATAGTGGCTGTATTTTTTACAGTTGTATTAGCCTTATTATCCAGATATGTTGAGTCTCACCGTGAACTTCAATTTGGTTTTGGAAGTGTCATATTGCCAGCCAGCAGCTTTCTTGGCGTTGTCCAGGCAATGAAGGGACTTCTGTGTATTATCATAGTTGTATTAGATTATAAGAGGGGCCGTATACTTACATATCTTTATATGGGTGGGTCCATCTTTTTCATGCTTGTAGGTATCATTTCAAGAGGAGAAATGAGCTCTCTTCCCGGTATTTACAATTCTATTATCTCAATTATTTCCATAGCTATTATTTCTTCAGGACTTGCAAAGGCTGAAAAACGTGCTGTTACCGATTACCTTACCGGACTTAAGAATAGAAGAGGTTTCAGTGCTCTTTTGGAGAAGGCAATTAGGGATAAGAAATCTTTCCATGTTGTTTACTTTGAAATTGAGAATTTCAGGACTATTAACGATAATCTTGGTCATAAATACGGTGATGTAGCTTTAAAGGCTGTTGCAGAGAAGCTTAAGGAAAAGGAAGACGAAGAGACGGTTTATGTCAGCCGTATCGGTGGAGCAGAATTTGCGGCAGTTGTATTCGAAAAGATCGATCCAAAGCCATTTGCAGCAAATGTAATGGAAAAGATCGGTACCAGTGTTACAAATGTGGATGAGGGCTTCGATATAAATATTGCTTTGTCTGTATATTCCGGTATTTCATCCTTCCCGGGAGATGCCGATAATACCGATGATCTGCTTAAGTTTGCCGATATTGCGGTTTATAATGCGAGACTGCAGAACAGTAAGGAGAGGATCTGTTTCTTTAATACAGATATGAAGGACAGATTTTACAGGCAGATCGAGCTTGAAAAAATTGTTAAAGACAGTTTATTGAGGGATTATTTCTATCTGGTATATCAGCCTCAGTTCAGGATAGAAGGAAAGAAGCTCAGAGGTTTCGAAACACTGCTTAGATTAAAGCAGCCCGACGGTACTATGGTCAGTCCCGGTGAATTTATACCGGTTGTTGAAAAGTCCGAGCTGATCATGAAGGTTGATAGCTATGTTCTCCGCAGGGCTGTTAAGGAGGCTAAACGCCTGGTTGATTCATGTGAAAGTAATATCGTTGTATCTGTAAATGTATCGGCTAAGAATATTTCTTCTCCGGGTTTTGTGGATGAAGTTAAATCCGTACTCGAATTTAACCATTATCCTCCGGAATGTCTGGAAATCGAGATTACAGAGTATTCATTTGCGGAGTCTAAGGATCTGACTATCGAGAATGTTAAGGAGTTAAGAAAACTTGGTGTACAGATAGCACTTGACGATTTCGGTACAGGTTATACATCATTGTCACAGGTTATGCACCTGCCCATTAACCTGCTTAAGATCGATAAGAGTCTGATCGATGATATTGAGAGTAACGCAATGAACAGGGATTTCGTAGATGCCATCATCTATATGGGTCACCTTATAAAGTGTGAGGTTATCTGTGAGGGTGTTGAAAATGATGAGCAGCTTGAACTCCTGAAGGCTCATGAATGTGACTTTGTACAGGGCTTTGTATGGGGCAGGCCCCTGGAGTACGATAATGCCATAGATCTTTGTAAGAAAGAGGCATCGTAATATTTTTAATTTGTTTGCCAAAAAATTTTAATACATAAGAGGCTATCATGAAAAAAGAATATGCACCTGTATTACCTTTTGACGCAACTCAAACCGATAAATTTGTCATTTATGATGAGGAAAAGTATACCTGTCATATAGACAGATATCAGACTGAAAAGCCTATTAAGATGCATCATAATACAATGGTTAAATATTATAGCTGCAATTATGATCAGAAACCTGTGAGACTTGGCGGAGATATGAAGTAAAACAGTTCATTTAGACCCTTGATTTTTGGTAATTTTTGTTATCGATGTAGTGTCTGCTTTATAGAATTATCACTAAAAATGGACTATTAAAGCTACTTTTTGAGTAAAAAGAGTAAAAATGTTTACCTAATATCAAAAAATTAAGCAAAAATTACAAAAAAAGTGGTATTTTATTACTAAATATAGTAATATATATACAATGTTTATGGGTATTTGGAGCATTTCCAAATACATAAACATAAAATACAGGACCGAAAGGGGTTTAATTCTATGAACAAATCAGAACTTGTAGCAGCAGTAGCAGAGAAGACCGCCCTTACAAAGAAGGACGCAGCAGCAGCAATCGAGGCAGTATTCGCTAGTATCGGCGATGCTATGCAGAAGAAGGAGAAGGTTCAGCTTATCGGCTTCGGAACATTCCAGACAAGTGAGAGAAAGGCTCGTACAGGAAAGAATCCTCGTACAGGTGAGGCTGTTAAGATCGCAGCTTGTACAGTTCCCGCATTCAAGGCTGGTAAGGGACTTAAGGAGAAGGTTAACACAAAGCCTGCTAAGAAGGCTGCAAAGAAGAAATAATCTTTAAAAGTCATGTATAAAAAATACAGTTACAGGAATTATCCTGTAACTGTATTTTTTATTTGTTGTAATTGTTTGCCTTACTTAGGTTTATAAAAGTTTTTTAATATCAAACCTTCTCAGGCTCTCCGTACTTCTCACCGAAGGTCTCAACGGTAACTTTCTTCATAACCTGGGGGTTAAGAGGTCTGTCCTGCATATTTACTCTTGTTTCTGCAATCCTGTCAACTGCATCCATGCCTTCGGTAACCTTGCCGAATGCTGCGTAAGCGCCATCGAGATGGGGAGCATTCTTGTGCATGATAAAGAACTGTGAACCTGCTGAATCCGGGAACATTGAACGTGCCATGGAAAGAACACCGCGGGTATGCTTTAAGTCGTTCTTAAATCCGTTCTGTGAAAACTCGCCGGGGATGGAATATCCGGGACCACCCATACCTGTACCGTCAGGACATCCGCCCTGGATCATAAATCCTGCGATAACACGGTGGAAGATAAGTCCGTCATAATAGCCCTTGTTTATAAGAGAGATAAAGTTTTTAACGGAATTGGGAGCAATATCGGGATAAAGCTCAGCCTTTATAATATCTCCGTTTTCCATTTCAATAGTAACTATAGGGTTCGGCATTGTTTGCTTTGTTGATACAGTAGTAGTTGTACCAACACTCCTTTCTAAATTTGGTCGTAGATTCTTACGATCTGTTACATATATATATTGCCATAATGAGCAATTCATATGTCCTACGGAACAGATTAAAGTATCTTTAAATAGTATATATAAAAATTCACAAAAAAGCAAAGGAAATTTCTTTGACAAAATATAAAAATCATTGAAATGCATTAAAGTATACTATATAATATAACAAAATTAGATGCTAAAGTTGGTAAAGATAAAAATACATATAGGGGATATCATGGAAACTATAAGACTTAATGAGACGGATAAGTATGTAACATTTGGCAGGACAATAACTAACAATGATGGTATGGCTCTTTTCTGGGCCGGCAGCGGTATAGAGATGAATGTTCTGGCAGGATGCCTTTATGTGAATATAGAGTGCAGCTATGACAACTCTGAAATAATGCTTGATATTATTCTTGACGGTGAGAGAACTCAGAAGATAGTTCTTGATAAAGGCGTAAAGAAATATATGGTCTTTAACGGCATGTACGGGAAAAAGCCTGTCAATGTCAGGATAGTCAGGGATACTCAGAATATGCCCGATGAAAAGAACCATTATCTGATCATAAAGAGCTTTGAAGCTGACGGGAAACTCGAAGACACTCCTAAGTATTCTTATAACTTAGAATTTATCGGTGACAGCCTGACTTCCGGAGAGGGATGCGGTTTAACTGCCAGAGAGGAATGGATACCGGTGGTATTTGATGCGGTCGAGAGCTATACATATAAGACCGCAAAGATAATGGGGGCCTGTTATTCGGTACTTTCACAGAGCGGATGGGGGCTGTACTCATCATGGGATGCTAATGTGAAAAACGTGCTGCCTGACTACTATGATGAAATATGCGGTACATCAAACTGCCGGAAATGTGTAGATATAGGTGCTCATGATAAGTGGGATTTCTCAAGTGTTAAGATGGATACCGTAGTAGTGAATCTGGGAACCAATGACAGCAATGCATTAAAGACAGGCAAGTTTGAAAAAGATGAGTTTATAGTTTCATTTAAAGCAAAGGGAGTTGAATTCTTAAAGAAGATTAGGGCCTACAATGAATCCTGCTATATAGTTTGGGCTTACGGTATGCTGGGTGATGATATGGAGCCCTATATAAAGGAAGCTGTAGAAGAGTACAAAGCTGCTACAGGCGACCAGAGAGTGGAGTATCTGAAGCTGCCTGACTGTACAGGAGATGTGGGCGCAAGATTTCATCCTACACCAAGGGCACACGAGAGAGTGGCAAAGGCCCTGGCTGAGCATCTTCAGTCATACCAGGCATTTATGCTGCGCTGAACGAAAAACTCATATGAAAGACTATTATAAGTAATTCCGGGTAAGGCGATGGATATAAACGAAAAAAGGGACTCGAAATCGAGTCCCTTCACTAATTCTTTGCAAAAAATCAGTTAAGTGTATTAACAGCCTTCTGAAGATTTGAAATCTTATGAGCAACTGTATTTTTATGATATACGCCCTTAGCACCTGTCTTAGCAAGATATGATGCAGCCTCTTTGAATGAAGCAGCAGCAAGCTCCTTGTCGCCGGCAGCCACAGCAGCAAGAACCTTCTTTGATAATGTCTTAGCCTTGGACTTGATCATCTTATTTCTGAGAGTCTTTGTCTCGATAACCTTGATTCTTTTCTTTGCAGACTTAATATTTGCCAATGTTCTCACCTCCTATTACACATACTGACCATCATTTTAGTGTGATGGTTTGTGATGACATAGCCGATGAATCCGGACACGGACGTTTCATCGAACACATACGCAATAGATTATATCAAACAAATTGAAAAAGTCAATAACTTTTTTAGAAAAAATTAAAAATATGTCAAGAGTACTCTTTTGATTTACATTAGTATTGGAATGTGGTATCATAAATGCCGTGGCTGGCAATAACTAAAGAAGGATAATGGTATGAATTACGAAGAATGTTTACAATTTATAAGTGAAATCCCCTGGACATCCAGAAAGGTAGGCCTGCATAGGATAAAGGCTTTACTGGAGGCTTTGGGCAGACCGGACAAGGACTTAAAGTTCATCCATGTGGCAGGTACAAATGGCAAGGGATCTGTATGTGCCATGCTGGATGCTATACTGAGAGCAGCAGGGCTTAGAACGGGACTGTTTACTTCACCCCATCTTGAAAAATATAATGAGAGGATGAAGGTGGATGGGAAAGATATCTCAGATAAGGAATTTGCTGAAGTTATATCGAAGGTTAGGACTGCGGCAAATACCTTAGACGAGTCACCATCTGAGTTTGAAGTACTGACTGCAGCCGGTTTGCAGTGGTTTAAGAAAAAGAAGTGTGACATAGTTATACTGGAAGTTGGCCTTGGCGGTGAGTTTGACAGTACAAATGTCATAGAACATAAAGAACTGGCGATCATTACACCCATAGGCTTTGACCACACAGCTATCCTGGGTAACACCTTGGGTGAGATAGCATCTGCTAAGGCAGGGATAATCACTAAGGACTGCGATGTTATCTGCTCCAGACAAAGCAGGGAAGGACTGATAGCTAATGATTATCCGTTAAGAGAAGTAGTTAAGTCAAAGATGGAAATACTTAACGTGATATCAGCAAAGTGTATGGAGATGCACGCAAAGCTGCATATACCTGATACTTTTGGATTTAAACTGATATCAAAGGATATAGACGGTCAGGTGTTTAAATCAAGATATTATGATGAGCCTTTGAGACTTAACTTTATAGGAGAGTACCAGCTACTGAATGTACTGACTGTATTGGAGGCAGTGAAGGTATTAAATAAGAAAAATATTATAATTAGCGAAAAAGCCGTAAGAAAAGGACTTGAAACTGTTACCTGGGCGGCACGTTTCGAGGTATTGAATCGAAATCCTGTCTTTATACTTGACGGAGCCCACAATGAGCATGGTATAGATGCTGCTGTGGATGCTTTGAGATGGCTGTTCGGGGACAAGAAGATAACATATATCCTGGGCATATTGAGTGACAAAAATATTGATGCTATGCTATTAAAGCTATATTCAAATGCAAAGAGTTTTATAACTCTTACTCCAGAGTCTTCCAGAGCTTTGGCAGGAGAAAAACTGGCAGAGAGACTAAGAGGTGCAGGATTTACTGCTGTAAACTTTGACACACCCAAAGAAGCGGTGGAGTATGCACTGGGTAAAGCATCAGAGACAGATGATGTTATATGTTCGCTGGGCTCTCTGTATCTGGCAGGAACTATAAGGGAATGTTTTACCAAAGATAATCCTTGAATGTAAAGATGGATTGTGGTATATTTAGAATATCATTTTAGATAATGGAGGGTGAGTACAGAATATGTATAAGTCAGACATTGAAATCGCACAGGAAAACGAGATGCTGCCCATTGACGAGATTGCCAAAAAGGCCGGTATCGATGAGAAGTATGTGGAGCATTACGGAAAATATAAGGCAAAGGTAGACCTGAGCCTGCTTAAGGAGAGCACAAGACCCGATGGCAAACTGATACTTGTGACAGCTATCACACCTACTCCTGCTGGAGAAGGAAAGACTACTACAACAGTAGGTCTGGCAGACGGTCTTCAGAAAATAGGAAAGAATGTAGTCGTTGCTCTTCGTGAGCCCTCACTTGGACCGGTATTCGGTATCAAGGGCGGTGCAGCCGGCGGCGGATATGCACAGGTTGTACCCATGGAGGATATAAACCTGCACTTTACAGGTGATATGCACGCTATAGGTGCAGCAAACAACCTGCTTGCAGCTATGCTTGACAATCATATCTATCAGGGAAATGCACTTCGCATCGATCCCAGACGTATCACCTGGAGAAGATGTGTCGATATGAACGACAGACAGCTTCGTTTCGTAGTTGACGGTCTTGGCGGAAAGGTAAACGGTACACCTCGTGAGGATGGCTATGACATCACTGTTGCTTCAGAGATCATGGCAGTACTGTGTCTGGCTTCAGATATCGTTGATTTAAAGAAGAGAATAGCAAGAATTATCGTTGGATATAATTATGACGGAGACCCTGTAACAGCAGGTGAGCTTCATGCTGAGGGCGCTATGACAGCACTCCTGAAGGATGCGTTAAAGCCTAACTTGGTTCAGACTCTTGAGCATTGTCCTTCATTTGTACATGGCGGACCTTTCGCAAATATCGCTCATGGATGTAACTCCATCGTAGCTACACGTATGGCTTTGAAGCTCGGTGATTATGTAGTTACTGAAGCAGGCTTCGGTGCAGACCTTGGAGCAGAGAAATTCCTTGATATCAAGTGCCGCTTCGCAGGGCTTAAGCCTAATGCAGTAGTAGTTGTTGCTACTGTACGTGCATTAAAGAACCACGGCGGAGTTCCTAAGGCTGAGCTTAACAATGAAAATCTTGAAGCTTTAGAGAAGGGTATGCCTAACCTGTTGCAGCATGTTGAGAATATAACAAAGGTATATAAGCTTCCCTGCGTAGTAGCTATCAATGCATTCCCTACAGATACCGAGGCGGAGTTGGAGCTGGTAAGAAAGAAGTGCTCAGAGCTCGGATGCAATGTAGCCCTTTCAAAGGTATGGGAAAAGGGCGGCGAAGGCGGTATAGAGCTTGCTAATGAGGTTGTAAGACTTTGTAACGCAACCGATGAAAACGGGGAGCCGCTTAACAAGGACTTCTCATTCAGCTATGACCTTGACTTAAGTATAGAAGAAAAGCTTGAGGCTATCGCAAAGAAAGTATATCATGCAGACGGCGTAGTATTTACCGCTCAGGCAAAGAAGGATATAGATAACCTCACAAAGATTGGATTTGCAAATGTACCTATCTGTGTAGCAAAGACACAGTACAGCTTCTCAGATGATGCAAAGCTGCTCGGAGCACCTAAGGGCTTTGAGATCACAGTACGTTCACTTAAAGTATCTGCAGGTGCAGGCTTTATCGTAGCACTTACCGGTGACATCATGACCATGCCCGGTCTGCCTAAGGTACCCGCAGCAGAGAAGATCGATGTGGATGAAAACGGCAAGATATCCGGACTGTTCTGATGAGGAGTTGTTTGAAAGGATATTATTATGTTAGACGGAAACCTTACAATAAATGAATTTATAGAAAAGCTTGGCAGTAAGGATGCTGTACCCGGAGGCGGCGGAGCAGCGGCTCTTACCGCATCACTTGGTATATCACTTTGTAAGATGGCAGCAAACCTCACTGTAGGTAAAAAGAAGTTTGCCGATGTCGAAGCCGAGATGTACGATATCATAGCTGAGTGTGATAAGCTTTCAGCAGAGTTCGTTGGACTTATCCAGAAGGACGCAGACGGATTCTTACCTTTGTCAAAGGCATATGGCCTGCCTACTGAGACCGAAGAGCAGAAAAAGTTCAAGGAAGAAACACTCGAGCGTGAACTTGTACATGCTGCAGCAGTACCTTTCGAGATCATGGAGAAATGTGCCAGAGCTATAGAGCTTTCCGCAATAGTGGCTGAAAAAGGATCAAAGCTTGTAGTCAGTGATGCAGCTTGCGCTATAAATACCTGTATGTCTGCTCTGAAGTGTGCTTCCTTGAATGTCTATATTAACACTAAATATATGAAAGACAAGGAAAAAGCTCTTGAATTAAATCAAAGAGCAGATAAACTAATTTCCGATAGTAGCGAAGTCGCTGACAAGGTATTTTTGAATGTCATAAATTCAATGAAGAATTCGTAATTATTTTACGGAATCATCTTGATGACAAATAACTGTTTGTAAAAGAGTAAGGTGCGGTGACGACATATTGTTGGCGCCGCACCGTAAATTTAACTATGGACAAGAAAATATTACGTAAACAGAAAATGCAGGAAAGAGACAGCCTGAGTGCAGAGATGCGTCAGGCTCTTTCTGATGTTATCACAAATAAGGTAATCGAGCTTGAGGAATACAAACAGGCCGAGACCATACTCTGTTATGTATCCTGCAGGAGCGAGGTAAGCACTGTTGAATTGATAGAGCACTCCTTAAAAGAAGACAAGACAGTCGGAGTACCTAAAGTAGAAGGCGATGATATGTGCTTTTACAAGATCATGAGTATGGATGACTTAGAGCCCGGATACTTCGGAGTACTGGAACCAAAGACCTGTAAACCCATTGAGGAAACAAATAACAGCCTTGTCATAGTGCCCGGTTTGGCCTTTGACCGGGATCTTAACCGGATAGGCTATGGAAAAGGGTTTTATGACAGATATTTTCTAAACTCGGAAACAGTGGGTAACAGCTTGATAAAATGCGGAATAGCATATGATATGCAAATCTGTGATAGGATAGAAACTGATCCGTATGACCGGCATTTAGATATGATCGTAACTGAAAAAAGAATAATCAGATAAAAAGAAACCACATAACGAGGTAAAACTCATTATGTGGTTTAACTTTATTCGGAAATTAATATTTAAACTTATGAACAATGGTATTAAGCTTCTCAGAATCCTTTGTGTTTTCAAGAAGCAGATTATCCGAAAGATTTGTAGCCTTAACAATATCGGCATTCTTCCCGGCGATAGCGGAGATTCTGTCATTGGCATTACCGATATTGTTGTTAATGCCGTCTATAGAGTAGACAATCTCATCGATAGAAACTGAAAGTTCTTTAGCCAGGCTGCTGATGATATCCATGCTTTCGCCGAATGACTTAGCATCTGCCGCATACTGGTTACCGACATCTGAGAGTTCACTGAAAGAAGGAATAACATTTCCATCGATGAAGGAGATCATACGGTTGATGCTGTCGGTCATATTCTTAACTGACTTGCTGACCTCTGTAACTATGGTATTGATACTGTTTACAGCCTCGGTAGACTGGTTAGCCAGATCACCGATCTCACTTGCAACTACAGCAAAGCCACGTCCCTGATCGCCGGCACGAGCGGCTTCTATGGCAGCATTGAGTGACAGCATGGAAGTCTGAGTGGATATAGCCCTGATGGAATTGGTGAGAGCCTGGATATTATCAACTGCTTTAGCTTCGGCGAGTGCCACGGTAGTCTGTTCACGTATCTCTTTATAAATGGACCTGGTCTTTTCAATAGAAATATCCGAAGAGTTTTTGAGATTATCGGCACGCTTGATAACAGTTTGTGCGAGATCAGAGCCGTTGGTTGACTGAAGCTCGATATCGGAAGTTTTACCCTTAATGCAGTTAATATTTTCTTCAATCTGTTCAGTAGACTCAGCGGTAATCTGCATATTGGATTCGAGCTCTCTGGTATCTGCAGAGTTACTGGTTGACTGCTTGGTAATCTGTTGGGATAGATCCTGAATCTTTGTAGAACTGGACTGCACAGCACTGGATACTTCTGCCAACTCGAATATAACTTCTGATATTTCCTTTCTCAGACCTGTAAGTGCTTTGGCAATGGTACCGCATTCGTCATGTCTCTTTACGAGCTTTTGCATCTCAATGTCATCATTCAGGTCCAGACCACGCAATTTTTCAGAAGCATTAACAAGTTTTTTATATGGTCTGGTAATGAAAAGTGAAACAATCAGAGATATGACTATATATATCAGACTGATAAATGCGGCGGAAAATAGGAATGAATGTCTTTGTTCTTTAATGGTGGCATTTATATCTTTTTTGTCAAGTGTGACTATAAGGATAGAGTGATCCACTTCGGAGATATGAAAAGCAGCATATTTATTTTCACCCTTAAATATATATTCTATTACTTCGGGGACTCTTATGAAACCGCTGCCAATATCTGCTACTATGCCTTGAACTGCAGTGTTTTCAACCGGATTCCCGATTCTTTCCTCGGAAGGGTGATACAGAGTAGTGCCAGAACTGTCACAGAGGTAAGCATATCCGGTGGGATATCCGTTTATTGATATTTTTGATAGGATATTTCTGTATTCATTAGTGCTAAGTTTGTTTCCCTCATTATCACCGAGTTCTTCATCTATAATTTTACCATAAGATGTAGCCAGATTAAGCATGTTGTCGGTGATGGATGATGTATAAAGCTTGGCCATCTTGCTGGATGCTACAAAGCTTAATCCTATGGCGGTTATTATAATTGAACAGGAAGAAAGTAACAAAACCTTGAGTGTAAGCCCGATCTTATGACCTTTTTTGATTATCTTCATAGGATACTAACCCTCCTGATTTATACTTATTATACAAGTTTAACATATTTTTATATATAAAACAAGAAAATATTTTATTATTGTTTAGTTGAATAATGATAAAAAAAATGATATAATAACTTTGTATGTGAAAAAATGGCTTATGCGTTGGAGGTTTTATGGCAGAAATAGTTAAGGGTGCGGATGTCGCAGCCAAACTAAAGGAAAATATTACGGAAAGACTGGCTAAACTCAGAAGCAGCGGCAGGGATGCCAAGCTTACGATACTCAGTGTAGGCGACGATCCGGCAAATGCTTCCTACGAGAGAGGTATAATAAAGGTTTTTACAGCTCTTGACATACCGCATGAAAAGGTAGTGCTTGAGGCAGGCTGCTCCCAGGATGAGTTTGACAGTGCTTTCACAAAGATAAATGAGGATCCGACAGTTACGGGTATACTTGTATTCAGACCTTTGCCAAAGCCTTTAAGTGTTGAGTTTGCTGCAAAGACCATCGATCCCAATAAGGATATCGACTGCATGGGCTATTACAATCAGGCTTCTACCGCAATGGGCAGTAAGGATTGTTTTTATCCCTGTACGGCTGAAGCGGTTTTAAAGTTCCTCGAATATGAGAATGTAGACCTCGCCTTTAAAAACGTAGTTGTAATAGGCAGGAGCACGGTAGTCGGGAGACCTCTCGTATCGATGCTTATTTCGAGAAACGCAACCGTTACCTGCTGCCATACCAAGACAGCCGATATAACCGACAGGATCAGTAATGCCGATATAGTAGTGACTGCGGCAGGTTCAAGGGCACTTTTGAAAGGCGATATGCTTAAGAATGCCAAGAAGGACTGCTTCTGCATAGATGTAGGTATTAATATGCGTGAAGACGGACAGGGCATCTGCGGAGATATAGAGTTTGAAAGCGTTGAACCACTGGTAGGTAAGATCACTACCGTACCGGGCGGTGTAGGTTCGGTAACCAGTACACTGCTTGCTGAGCATGTGGTACGCGGTGCAGAGATGATGCTTTAAGATCTGAGATATAATGATATCTAAGAATCCTGTGATTGGGATGACCTAATAGATAAGTTGTAAGGAGGAGTTCATAGATGAGCATAGATGAATTCAAGCAAAAGGCCAATGAGATAAAGGAAAATCTTGAGCCTAAGGTAAAGGAGACTGCCAAGAAAGCCGGGAAGAAGGTTAAGTCTGCCGGTGAAAAGGTTTCTGATTTCGCTGCTGAGCATTTTTCTAAAAAGGATGTGGATGAAAAGGATATTGTCGAGGCAGAATACAGGGATGTTACGGATGTAGTAACAGAGTATTCTGATGAAGCTGCAACAGAAAATACGAATGCAGAGGCTGAAAATACCGCTGAGACTGTAGAAAATACAGAGAACGACAATAAAAAGAACAAGAAAAACTCTAAGAAGGACAATAAGCGCGGTAAAAAGAATAAAAATCAGAAAAGTGCTGATAAACCTGTTGAGGAAACTGAAGAAAAAGCTGCTGAAGACAGTACAAATAAGGATGAAGTATCAATAGATGACTTGTTTGTCGATAATACTTCCGATGAGAATGCTCAAAGTAATGATGATAATACAGACAGTGTCACAGCAGATAATGAATCAGTACAAAATGAAAATGAAAATTCAGATGTAGAAGACAATACTGCTGATAACTCAAATGAAAACATCGACGAAGAAAGCAACGGTGACAAACAGGAGCCCGAGATCGAACGTATCGAGGGTGTGGTAGTAGGCACCATGAAGGATAAGTTCGGTCAGTTTAAGACCAATGTACTGCCCAAGATGAAGGACGTTGCTACAAACATTGGAGATAAGGTAAAGGAGACTGCACAGGATCTGGCACCTAAGGCAAAGGAGACTGCTCAAAACGTAGGTAACTTTGTAAAGGACAGAATTCAGGATATAGGCCCCAAGGCTAAAGAGACGGTCCAGGACTTAGGTCCTAAAGCTAAGGAGACTGCCCTTAATGTTGGCAGTAAGGTAAAAGAGACAGTACAGGATTTTGCTCCCAAGGCTAAGGACACTGTAGTGGATACTGCCAAGCAGGTAGGCCCCAAGATGTATGAAGGTGCCAAGAAGGCCGGAGAGACCATCAGCTTCCAGGGATACAGACTACGTAAATCATTAGGCAAGAAGATGAAGAATTCTATCAGAAAGAAGCTCGGGCTTGGTGAAGATACCGATTCTGATGGGATAAAATACTATGAAGTAAAGAAAAAGAAGACTAACAGACTGGTAGCTCATACCAGGATGGTACTTACACATAAGAAGATGGTATTTAAGCACTGCGTAAAAGCAGGTATTCCTCTTCAGGGACTTACACATGACTTATCAAAGTTCTCACCTACCGAGTTTATAAACGGTGTTAAGTTTTACAGGGGAGACAAGAGCCCTAACGAGGGAGAGAGAGAGGATCACGGATTCTCATATGCATGGATGCATCACAAGGGCAGGAACAAACACCACTTTGAGTACTGGAATGATTATAACATCGAAGCAAACAAGGCTCTGCCTGTAAAGATGCCTCTTAAATATGTTATAGAGATGTTCTGCGACAGAGTGGCAGCCAGCAAGGTTTATCTTAAGGGTCAGTACACAAACAAGAGTCCTTATGAGTATTTTGATAAAGCCAGATCCAGGAGATGCATACATCAGGAGACAAGTGACTTCCTGGAAAAGCTTTTAAAGATGCTGGCTGAAAAAGGCGAGCCGTATACATTTATGTATATCAGATGGTATATGAAGCACCATAAGGATTATTGATCGAAAAAATATTAGAACTATAAAAAGCCGGAAGGAAAAAAAGAAATGGACTTAATTAAGAACAAAGTATACTTAGTAAACGGAGAACTGCTTAACGCAGATGAGGCAGCAGGCAAGGGAGTAAATGTTAATGACGCAACTCTCAGGGACAATACCATAAGCTTTGGTATTATGAGCAAGCACAATACATCAGGTGATAATGAGAAGCTCAAGATAAAGTTTGATAAGATCACATCACATGATATTACCTACGTAGGTATCATCCAGACAGCCAGGGCCAGCGGACTTGAAAAGTTCCCTATCCCCTATGTACTTACAAACTGCCATAACTCACTCTGTGCAGTAGGCGGAACTATCAACGAGGATGACCACATGTTTGGTCTGACAGCCGCAAAGAAATATGGCGGAGTATATGTACCCCCTCATCAGGCAGTTATCCATCAGTTTGCAAGAGAAATGCTTGCAGGCTGCGGAGATATGATACTTGGTTCTGATTCACATACCAGATACGGTGCTTTAGGCACCATGGCTATCGGTGAAGGCGGCGGAGAACTTGCTAAGCAGTTACTAGGACGTACCTATGATGTAAACAGACCTGAGGTTATCTGTATATACCTTACAGGAAAGCCCAATTTTGGCGTAGGACCTCATGATGTGGCTCTGGCACTTGTAGGTGCAACATTTGATTCAGGCTTTGTAAAGAACAAGGTACTCGAGTTTGTAGGCCCCGGAGTAAAGAACTTAAGCGTTGATTTCCGTATCGGTATCGACGTAATGACAACTGAGACCACATGTCTTTCATCTATCTGGGAGACAGATGAGGCAGTTGAGGAGTGGCTGGATATCCATGGAAGAAAGAATGCATATAAGCCTTTAAGCACAAACGGTGTTGCCTGCTACGACGGAGCAGTGGTTATCGACCTTTCTGCTATCAAGCCCATGATAGCTATGCCTTTCCATCCTTCAAAGGCTTATGCCATAGCTGATGTTAAGGCTAATCTTAAGGATTATCTCCATGAGTGCGAGGAAAGAGCAAAGGTAAGCTTTGGCGATAAGTGTGAGTACTCGCTTATGGATAAGATCATAGACGGTAAGCTCTATGTAGAGCAGGGTATCATCGCAGGCTGTGCAGGCGGCGGATTTGAGAATATCTGTGAAGCAGCTGATATCTTAAAGGGTGCAGATATAGGAAACGGTAAGTTCTCACTCAGTGTATATCCCGCCTCCATGCCTGTATATATGGAGCTTGTTAAAAACGGTGCGGCAGCAGAGCTTATCGAAGCCGGTGCAGTTATCAAGACAGCATTCTGCGGTCCCTGCTTCGGTGCCGGAGATACTCCCGCAAACAATGCATTCTCAATCAGACACAGTACACGTAACTTCCCTAACCGTGAGGGTTCAAAGATCCAGAACGGCCAGATCTCTTCAGTTGCTCTTATGGATGCAAGGTCTATCGCAGCTACAGCAGCTAACAAGGGCTTCCTTACAGGTGCCGATGAGCTTGAAGGTATCGAGATTAATAAGTACAAGTATTTCTTTGATAAGACCATATATGACAGACGTGTCCTTGACTGCGTAGGTAAGGCTGATGCATCAGCTGAGATCCACTTTGGTCCCAATATCAAGGATTGGCCCAAGATGAATGAGCTGGCTGACAACTTACTTATCAAGTGTGTAAGTGAGATCCATGACCCTGTTACCACTACAGATGAGCTTATCCCTTCAGGTGAGACTTCATCCTACAGATCAAATCCTTTGGGACTTGCAGAGTTTGCTCTTTCACGTAGGGATCCTGACTATGTTGGTGAGTCAAAGAAGGTTAGAGCGGTAGAAAAGGACAGACAGCTGAGAATGGCTAAGGCAGCAGGGCTTAATACTCCCGATGCTGAGATCGACCAGTACGGATTTGCAAAGGATGCCGGTGAGCTTAAGTCTGAGTACGAGACAGTACTTAAAAAGGTTGCTGACAGCTTCAAGGTAGTAGAGAAGGATGTATGTCTCGGCAGCACTATCTTCTGTACAAAGCCCGGTGACGGCTCTGCACGTGAGCAGGCTGCATCATGCCAGAAGGTACTCGGTGCATGGGCAAACATTGCAGGAGAGTATGCAACCAAGCGTTATCGTTCAAACCTTATCAACTGGGGTATGCTTCCTTTCCTTTATGCAGGCAATGAGATCCATAAGGGCGATTATGTATTCGTACCCGATGTACGTAAGGCACTTACAGATAAGATCGATGAGATCAAGGCATATGTATTTAGTTCAAACGGCTCAGGTGCATTCGCAGATGCCAAGGAAGTAGTATTTACTCTTGGATCACTTAGCGATGATGAGAGACAGATAATACTTGACGGATGCCTGATCAATTTCTATAAGAATTAAACTCACTAAAGAAAAATAAACTTCAAGGAGACGGTTCCAATATCATTTCAGTATTAGAACCGTTTTTCTTGAATTATGGCAATACATTTTAAAGGTTAATATATGAAAAAAACTGGTATTAATATAAATTTATTCTTATATTGCGGATTGGAGAAAAAAGAACTGGAAAATATCTATCCGATAATAATGGAAAGAAATGTCCAGTTGGCAACAAAATGTAATATAGGAATAATTGTTCTCGGATTACTGCTGTTTGGTGTAAATATCCTGCTGGGCTATGATAATACGGCGGCTTATTGGGTAATAGTGGTCGGAGGCATAACTCTGTTAGCATTCAGGATGATATTTAAAAAACTGAACGGTATAATGGCGCATGTTTATTGCTATGCTTTAATTACGACGGTACTTGCATTTGGTATGGCACTGAGCCTTCAGCCCGGAAATGCGAATATGCCGTCTACAAGTTTTGTTGTTTTCCTCGTACTTTTACCGATCGTCGTAAACGACAAACCTTACAGAATGGGTTTACTGATGCTTTTTGTAACCTTGACTTATCAGATACTCTGCTTTTTCTGTAAGACCGGAGAAGCTTTAGCAGCGGATATAATAAATACGGCTACATTTTCCATCATAGGTTATGTTCTCTATATATTGATCTCAAACAGAAGTGTCAGGGAAATATTTTTCTGGACACAAACTGCTGAAAATGAGCGTATAAGAGAAGAAGCGAGGATAGCGGAGGAGGCTAATAAGGCAAAGAGTAATTTCCTGGCCAATATGTCCCATGAGATAAGAACTCCCATGAATGCGATCATCGGTCTGGATGAGATGATCCTTCGTGAATCAAACGATGAAACAGCAAAGAAATATGCCGAGGATATCAAGAGTGCCGGCAATACTTTGCTTTCTATAATTAATGATATCCTGGACTTATCTAAGATAGAAACCGGGAAGATGGAACTTATCCCGGTGAATTATGAGCTATCATCGGTCATTAACGATATTGTAAATATGACCGAGAAAAAGGCTGAAGACAAGAATCTGAAGTTTAACATGAAGGTTGAAGAGAGTATCCCTTCAGTATTAAACGGAGATGAGATCCGTATCAGACAGATACTGTTGAATATTATAAACAATGCCGTAAAGTACACGGAAAAAGGAAGTATTGACGTATATATTTCTTTTGACAGGGTGACTTCCGTACTTAAAGCTGTAGTTAAGGATACAGGTATAGGCATAAAGCCTGAGGATAAGGAGCGCCTGTTCAATTCATTCCTGAGACTGGATGAGACCAGAAACAGGAATATCGAAGGCACTGGTTTGGGACTCAATATTTCCAGACAACTGGCCCAGATGATGGACGGAACCATAGAAGTCGAGAGTGAATATGGCAAGGGCTCGGTATTTACGATAACTGTTGTACAGAAGGTGGCTGATGACACCCCTATGGGTGATTATACTAAACGCCTCGAGAAAGCTAGAAAAGAGGAAAAAGAGTATAAGCCACAGCTTTTGGCTCCCGATGCCACGTTACTGGTTGTTGACGATAATGATATGAACATTAAGGTGGTTAAGTTCCTCTTAAAGAAAACAAAGATAAAGATAACCACCGCTTTATCAGGGACTGAATGCCTGGAGCTTGTTAAGTCAAACAGCTATGATATTATCCTGCTGGATCAGATGATGCCCGGCATGTCGGGGGTTGAGACCCTGAAGGCCATCAGGGACCTGAAGCTTGCTGATGATACTCCTGTAATAGCGCTTACCGCCGATGCCATATCGGGAGCAAAGGAAATGTATATAGAGCAGGGCTTTACTGATTATCTGTCCAAGCCTATTATATATGAAGAACTCGAGAAGCAGCTTATTGAGTATCTTGGTGACAAAGCCTATGTCAGCAGTGATGTTCAATGATTGAAAAACAGAAAATTGTTTATTGACTTTTAAGAGTGTAAATTTTATAATTAATAAGATAAGGCTTAGTTTTGGTGCTTTCTGTACAAGGTGACCGATATGATAAAGATAAGACTTAAAAACCGCCCATACGGCTTTGTTTATGAGAATACGCTTCCCAAAGCAGGTTTTACGGAGTTCAGGATACCTGTGATACCTGAACGGATAGCGATAACAGGTGATTATTTTGAAATAGCGGACAACCATTGTGCTGCCATATGCACCATGAATACTTTACTTCTTATGAGGCAGCATGGTAAAGGAGATATAAGAAGGCATCGTTTCGGAAATGATTTCCTGCAGATTTTCAAGGATATCCACAAAATAGTCGGAAACGGACCTATCATATTCTATAAACCCAAGTTTAACAGATTTTTCAGATCTAAGGGTTCAAAGGTTCATGCTGTACCGATATCATCCTTTAGTGATATAGAAGCAACTATCCGTGATAAGACACCAGTACCCATGATGGTGAATGCGGGTATCACTCACTGGCACTGGATACTGGTGGTCGGTATCAGGAAGTATATGAACGGTGATATCTATCTGAATATCCTGGACGGCTGGAACAAGAGAAACGACAGATATTTGAAATACACCGGCAGAGAAACGTTTATAAGGGCACTAAAGCCTACTATGTAAAATAAATGATAAATTATATATATTTATGGAGGATTATCAAATGGATAAGATCAGGATGACTACCCCTCTTGTAGAGATGGACGGGGACGAGATGACCAGGATCATCTGGCAGATGATAAAGGACGAGTTACTTTGTCCTTACATCGACTTAAAGACAGAGTATTATGACTTAGGACTTAAGTACAGAGACGAGACAGACGATCAGGTGACCATCGACTCTGCAAATGCCATAAAGAAATACGGTGTAGGTGTAAAGTGTGCTACCATTACTCCCAATGCCGCAAGAGTTACAGAGTACAATTTAAAGCAGATGTGGAAGAGCCCCAACGGTACAATCCGTGCCATACTTGACGGTACAGTTTTCCGTGCACCCATTATCGTAAAGGGTATCGATGCATATGTACCTCATTGGAAAAAGCCTATAACCATCGCACGTCACGCATACGGTGATATCTACAAGGCTACCGAGATGAAGATTGACCGTCCCGGAAAGGCTGAGCTGGTATTTACGGATGCTGACGGAAATGAGACAAGGGAGCTTATCCATGATTTTAAGGCACCCGGTATCATTCAGGGCGTACATAACCTTGACGCTTCGATAGAGGGCTTTGCAAGGAGCTGCTTTAATTTCGCACTTGATACAAAGCAGGATCTCTGGTTTGCAAGCAAGGATACAATTTCAAAGAAGTACGATCATAATTTTAAGGATATATTTGCCGATCTTTACGAGAAAGAGTATAAGGCAAAATTTGAAGCACTCGGCATTACATATTTCTATACTCTGATAGATGATGTAGTTGCACGTGTTATCAAGTCAGAAGGTGGATTTATCTGGGCATGTAAGAACTATGACGGCGATGTTATGAGCGATCTGTTGGCTACAGCATTCGGATCACTGGGTATGATGACCTCAGTACTTGTTTCACCCGATGGAAAGTACGAGTACGAAGCAGCTCATGGTACCGTACAGCGTCATTATTACAAGTATCTGGACGGACAGCCCACATCTACCAACTCTGTTGCAACCATCTTTGCATGGACAGGTGCATTAAAGAAGCGTGGCGAACTTGACGGTATCGCAGAGCTCTCAGCATTTGCCGAGAAGCTTGAAAAGGCTACCATCGCGACCATCGAGGGCGGCACCATGACAGGCGACCTTGCTCTTATCAGCAAGCTGCCTAATGTAAATAAGGTAAATACTTTAGAGTTTATACAGGCAATCAGGGCAGAACTCGAGAAATTGAGGTAATATATGGAAGTAGTACAGGAATTATTTTCTATGAATCCCGGTGTGGTAGTAGCTATCGTAGCATTCTTTGTTATGGTACTTATAGCTATCATTGCTGCAGTGGTAGCAGCAGTGGCCACAACCGCAGGTGTCGAGACCAGAGACGGTGAAGGTACTAACGAGTAGTTTGGATAGACATTGGAGATGATCTATGTCTGAAAGAAAGATTGACGAAAAGTATATATGTGATTTCTTCGGAATCCCCGACAGCCCCTCCGGTAAAGAGGAGCTGGAGGAGATAAAGAAGAAGCTTATAAAGGTCACATTTGAGAATGGCAAGGATATAGTCAGGGTAAACGAAGACGCTGACGGTATGTATTTCCTGGAATCGGGTACTGCTGAAGTACTTAATGCTGACGGTGAGCAGATAAATATCATGCACGAGTCGCAGTATTTCGGGGAATACGGTGTACTGTCCGGACAGAAGCGTCTTTCAACAGTGCGCTCATTGGGGAAGACTGTGTTATATAAGCTGGATAGTAAGGATATGATGAATATCATATCCAAGCATCCTGATATATACGGAAAACTGATGAAGAAGGTATATGGGGAGGTCAGCAATAAGCATTCCCAGATACTCGCTCTTTCCGGTATGAGAAAGGGAATTTTGCAGCATCCGTCCAACCAGGTACCGATGAGCAGGCTGCATATGCTCATTCAGTACGGAGCGCTGGCTATCATTTATATCCTGGCAGGTATATTAGTACCGAAGGATAGCTCGTGGCCTTTATTTTTATTGCCTCTCATACTGATGCTCGGATATGTACTGATCACTAAAAGGACTATCGAATCACTGATAGTGGCAGGATTTTTAGAGGTAATACTCATATATAAATGTGAGCCTGCCGCAGGGTATGCGGTTTCTCTTGTAAATACGATGTCTCTGACGGATAATGCATTTACAGTGCTGGTTATGGCACTTATGGGAGGTATGGTAAATCTGATCGTTGCCTCCGGCGGTGTTACAGCATTTAAAAAGCTTTCTGACAGAGCATGCACTACGAGAAAAAAGGTATTTTTCGGATCTCTCGGTATAATGGCGGTTACTTCCATAGATGACGGATTAAATATGATGTGTGCCTCAACGGCCACATATGCATCTGCCAGAAAAAACGGCATTATAAGGGAAAAGCTTGGCCTGTTTTACAGCATGCTGCCTACAGTGTTGTCTTCGTTTATACCTATGTCTCTGTGGGGCATATTTGTAATAGGTGCTATGACAGCATCGACAGGAGATGAGACCATAGAGCTTTTCTGTAAATCAATACCCTTTAATTTCTTTTCAATTTTAACCGTTGTTTTCATGATTTTACTGGGACTAAGAAAGCTTCCTCAAAACAAACAGTTAAGGGCTGCTGAAGAAAGATACAAAAAAGGCGGTAAGCTTTGGCCTAAGGGCTCAGAAAAATATCTGAATGTAAGCGAACCGGAGGTATGGGGAAAGATATATAATGTTATAGTTCCGATCGTGGTTCTGGCTATAGCATCACTTTTACTCAGAAGCCTTTTTGACGGCAGCTTTGTGTTGGACAGCTCATGCGGTCTGGTAGCTGCACTGATCGTGATGTTTATAATGTACTGTGCACAGGGACTTATGTCTCCGGAGCAGTTTATGGAGCATCTGATAACAGGTATTTCCAATTCGGCACTGCCTATTATAATGTATCTGCTGACTATATGTTTTTCGACACTGTTGGAGACATTATCAATAGGAAAGTTTTTGTCAGATACATTGGGTGCATTAAAGGGGATGGCCCCGGTGATGCCTGCTGTACTCTTTGTAGTGTCGGTGTTACTTACTATAGCACTCGGTTCTTCATGGTCGATGTATGCGATCATATTCCCTATTACGGTAAATCTGATCAATGTTATGGGACTGTTTCCGGCATTATGCATCGGGGCTGTGGCAGGAGCCGGCATTGCAGGTGAGAAGATCTGTATGTTTACTGCCGACGCACTGAATGTAGGTACATCGATAGGCTGTAACCCAAGTGAAATATGCAAGGTAAGAGTGCATTACAGTCTGATAATATCGGGCATAGCAACAGCAGGATATCTGATAGCCGGGATAATTGCTGCAATCTGAAAAGACATTTGTGCGACATAGCCGTACAAATTCAGCAATTTTCAAAATAAAACTTGACAAGAAGGTACTTTGTTCGATATAATACGAACAATTCAATTTGCTAATTTGATAATTTGCTAATTAGTTAGCACTTTAAAGCGATAAAGTAATCAAAGGAAATAGAAACAAAAGGCGGTACTGGACATGAATAAGAGATTATTTACAACTCCCGAAGGAGTAAGGGATATATATGACGGAGAATGTAAGCGCAAGCTTGACTTAGAGGCTAAGCTGAGAGCTAAACTCCATCTTTACGGATTTGAAGATATTGAAACTCCTACATTTGAATATTTTGAAGTGTTCAGTGAGGAGCGAGGTACCGTTAAGGCCAGAGATATGTACAAGTTCTTTGACAGGGACGGAAATACTTTGGTATTAAGGCCTGATATGACTCCTTCCATCGCCAGATGTGCCGCTAAGTATTTTAAGGATGAGACAGGTCCTGTAAGATTCTGTTACTGTGGGCATACCTTTATAAATAACTCAGAATATCAGGGAAAACAGAAAGAAACAACACAGCTTGGATGCGAGCTGATAAATGATGATTCTTTACTGGCTGATGCAGAGATGCTGGCTGCGACCATTGATTGCCTGCTGGCTGCAGGACTTAAGGATTTCAGGATTGACATAGGTGATGTTCGTTTCTTTAAGGCTCTGGTTGCTGAGGCCGGTCTTGATGACGATAAGATACAAGTATTAAAGAATTTTATCGTTGACAAAAACAGCTTTGGTATTAAGGACTTTTTAAGTGAGGAAAATGTAAGTGAGGATATGAAAACTATTCTTACCAGTCTTCCCCAGCTTTTCGGCGGTGTTGAGTGTCTGGACAAGATAAGCTCCATGACTGACAATAAGGATGCGCTTCTTGCATTTGATCATTTAAAGGCTTTATATGAACTGATGAAGGTCTATGGATTTGAGAAATATATAGGCTTTGACCTTGGTATGATCAGTAAATACGAGTATTATACAGGCATCATTTTCCATGCATTCACATATGATGTGGGAGAGCCCATAGCATCAGGCGGAAGATATGATAATCTCGTAGGTCAGTATGGAAAGAAGGCTGCAGCTATCGGTATGACCATCATTACCGATAAACTGATGCTGGCACTGTCCAGACAGGGATTACTATCTAAGGAAGAAAACAAGCCTGAGGTAATAAATTCAGGTGATTCTCAGATAGAGGCCGTAAAGAAAGCTGTGGCTCTCAGGAATGAAGGCAAGAGCTGTGTTCTGATCTGATAAAAACATATAGGAGTTTGTATTTATGAGATATATAACAATAGCCCTGGCAAAGGGCAGGCTGGCAAAACAGTCCATGAAAATACTTAATCAACTAGGCATTCATTGCGATGAGATGAATGATCCCGATACCAGAAAGCTTATATTTGAAGATCAGGAGCATGGCTTCAGGTTTTTCCTGGCAAAGGCAAATGATGTACCTACCTATGTAGAGTACGGTGCTGCAGATATTGGTATAGTCGGAAAGGACACTATAGTAGAGGAAGGCAGAAGCCTTTATGAGGTGCTGGACCTTAACCTTGGAAAATGCAGGATGTGTGTAGCAGGACCCGCAAGTGCTAAGGAAGCACTTAACAACGGTTCGCTTATTAGGGTAGCTACAAAGTATCCCAAGATCGCCAAGGATTATTTTAATAATACAAAGCATCAGACCGTAGAGATTATAAAGCTTAACGGATCAATAGAGCTGGCACCGATAGTCGGACTGTCGGAGGTAATAGTGGATATTGTTGAGACCGGCTCCACTCTTCGTGAAAACGGACTTGAGGTGTTGGAGGAGATACTTCCTCTTTCAGCCAGAGTGGTAGTAAATAAGGTCAGCATGAAGATGGAGCAGGAAAGAATCACTAAGCTTATAAATGATATGAGTAATATAGTTTCCGCTACCTAAGAAAGGACAAAAATATGAAGATAGTTAAATTAGATGCTAATTCAAAAAATGATTTATTGGTAAAGTTACTCAAGCGTAGCCCTTCACAGTATACCGAATACGAGAATACTGTAGCACAGATCATAGAAAATATCAGAGCAGGCAAGGACAGAGCCCTCTTTGATTATACAAAGCAGTTCGACAAGTGTGAAATAGACGAGAAGACTATAGAGGTTACGGAAGAGGAGTTTAAAGAGGCATATGAGACCATAGATCCCGCTCTTTTGGAAACCATCAGAAAATCAGCTGCAAACATTAAGAAATTCCACGAAAAGCAGAAGCAGAGAAGTTGGTTTGACACTCAGGATAACGGTATTTTCTTAGGCCAGAAGGTAACCGCTATAGAAAAGGTAGGAGTTTATGTACCCGGTGGAAAGGCTGCTTTAGCTTCATCTGTACTTATGAATATTATACCTGCAAAGGTTGCGGGCGTTGACAGTATAAATATGTGTACACCTCCGAGTGCTACCGGTAAGGTTAATAATGCAATACTTGTAGCAGCTAAGGAAGCAGGTGCCGACAGAGTATTTAAGGCAGGCGGAGCTCAGGCTATCGCAGCTATGGCTTACGGTACCGAGTCCATACCTAAGGTAGATAAGGTAGTAGGCCCCGGAAACATTTATGTAGCACTCGCTAAGAAGAGAGTATACGGAAATGTAGGCATCGATTCCATCGCCGGCCCCAGTGAGATACTTGTACTTGCCGATGAGACAGCTAATCCCAGATATGTTGCTGCAGATCTGCTGAGCCAGGCTGAGCATGACGAGCTTGCATCCGCAATCCTTATCACAACCAGCTCTGAACTTGCTGAGAAGGTATCGGATGAAGTAAAGGCATTTACAGAAAAGCTTTCACGTAAGGAAATAATTGAAAAGTCACTTGAAAACTACGGATATATACTGGTTGCAGACACTATGGATGAGGCTATAGAAGCAGTAAATGAGATAGCTTCCGAGCACTTAGAGGTACTGACAAAGGATCCTTTCGTTACACTTTCCAAGATAAGAAACGCAGGAGCTATTTTCCTTGGATCATATTCAAGCGAGCCTCTGGGAGATTACTTTGCAGGACCTAACCACATCCTGCCTACCAACGGTACAGCAAGATTCTTCTCTGCTTTATCGGTTGATGATTTCATTAAGAAATCAAGCGTTATCGCATATTCAAGAGAGGCACTTGAGCCCATCCACGAGGATATCGAGAGATTTGCAAAGGCTGAGGGACTTACAGCACATGCAAATTCCATAGCAGTACGTTTTGAAGATTAAAAAGGAGTTTGAATGAGAACAGCAGAAGTTAGCAGAAAAACTAAAGAAACTGATATATATATTAAGTTAAATCTGGATGGTACCGGAAAGTCGGATATCAGTACCGGTATAGGATTTTTTGACCACATGCTGATCAGCTTTGCAAAACATAGCTTTATAGACCTTGAGGTAAAGGTAAAGGGTGATCTGCAGGTTGACGGACATCATACAGTTGAAGATACCGGTATAGTTCTGGGAGATGCATTAAAGCAGGCACTTGGAGATAAGGCCGGCATCAAGAGATACGGAAGCAGTATCCTGCCCATGGACGAGACTCTGGTTATGGCAGCTGTTGATTTCTGTGGCAGACCGTATTTAAACTATAACCTGACATTTACTATGCCGAGGATAGGAGAGCTTGACAGTGAGCTCATCAGAGAGTTCTTTTACGCTGTATCTTATTCGGCAGCCATGAATCTGCATATTAAACAGCTGGATGGTACTAACTGTCATCACATCGCAGAGGCAGCTTTTAAGGCTTTTGCAAAGGCTGTTGATGAAGCCAAGACGGTGGACCCGAGAGTGTCAGGCACACTTTCTACCAAGGGTAGCCTGTAAAAATCGATCAGATAGGAAGCTCTCGGATTGAAAATTGATCAAATGATAACAGGACCGGTTTTTAGTTCCTCTGTAAAGCCGGTCTTATATTTATTGTAGCAGGACTGTTCGTAAAGATTGGATGCATAAATATCCAAAGCGTATGACGGATTATCAAGAGGACCGTCTGCGGGCTTGGTGATGATATTGATGTCTTCCGAGTATCTGAGACCTCTGAGATATTCTGATGATTCTTTCCTAAAGCCGAGTACACGTAAGTAAGGGACATAGCTTTCGGATATTTTGTTTAACATATCATAAGCTTTACTGTAAAAAGGACATAGTAATATCCTGCATAAAGCCCTGCTTATGGCAGTATATGTAAAGCATTTTGATTTAAGATTCATGATAAGCTCCGGGAAAGAGACCTTTTTGCCCTTGAAGTTTATAAGCTTGTTTAACAGGTCCGGGTTGATATCCGGGACAGTCAGCAGCTCTTCATCAGACAGAGTATTTAGCCTCATATATAACATGGAACTAAGATCATCCTCGACTATGGGCAGCTTTTGACCGAGATTTTCATATATAATACTGTAAGTACTGTCAGACAGTGTTTTAGAAAGTCCGGATATATCCAAAGCGGAAAAATCCGGAGTTGAGCTAAGATAATCCCTGATAGCGGTAGCTGAAGAGTAATCGCTTATAGTTTCATCGAAATGATCGGAGCCTATCCTTTTGACAGCAACTATTTCAGGGAAATGTACAGTACCTGCTAAAGAGGTTCCTTTATTTGAAGCCAAGCTCTCAGCTTGCTTTTTAAGCCTTAGGAGAGCACGGATATATTCTATACCGAGCAGATTGTTGGGTGTATAGAGTAGTGATACGAGACTTCCGAGAGCATCATTTAACGCTTTTGAAAAAGCTGAAGGATATGATATACCGCTCTTTATATAGCCTGAAAGATCATCCTTAAACTTATCGGTGGCAGTGTATTCCTCGATTATGGAAGCGCATTTGATGAGAGCTTCGGTATCACCGCTTTCGCTGCCGAAACAGAGATAATCTATGGAGTTTGTGGATAAAAGCAGTTTGACTGCGCCTTCTGCAAAGCTTTCGGCACTGCCGAGACTATAAATAACAGGGAGCTCAAATACTATATCGGCACCGCCTTTTAGAGCCATTTCGGTACGAAGATACTTATTGCAGACGCCAGGAGCCCCGCGCTGAACAAAATCACCGCTCATTATGATCACGGAAGTATCGGCACCGGTCAGGGCTTTAGCCTGTTCAATCAGGTATTTATGTCCGGTATGGAAAGGGTTGAATTCTGCGATGATTCCGACTGTTTTCATAGTGACTCCTTATATAGATGCTTTCACTGACATGTTCATAATAACAAGTTGGTGTTTAAACACTTTTAGTATAACATTTATAATCGAAAATGTATAGATTACATTTGATTTTACTTGCCTAATATATAAAAAATGTGTTATTATGTTATATACCAAGATCAAAAGTCATAAAGCCTTTCAAGCTTGCTTGAAAAGAATTTAGACTTTGATTGTTCAAACACAATTCATCAGTAAGTAAAGGAGTAGAAAATGAGAATTTATCCGGCTATCGATATAAGAGGTGGAAAGTGTGTAAGACTTCGTCAGGGCATTTTTGCCGATATGACGATTTATAATGATGATCCGGTAAAGGTGGCTTTAGGTTTTAAGGAAGCCGGAGCACAATATATTCATGTGGTAGATCTGGACGGAGCATTGGAAGGATACAGTGTAAATGCTGAGGTTATCTCAAAGATAGCTAATGAGACTGGTCTGCCGGTACAGACAGGCGGCGGTATCAGGACATTGGAAAATATCGAAACCAAGATTAATGCCGGTGTACAGAGAGTTATAATAGGAACAAAGGCTGTTAAAGAGCCTATGTTCATGAAGGCTGCTCTTGAAAAGTTTGGTGCTGACAGGATCGTAGCCGGACTTGATGGAAAGTTTGGACGTGCTGCCGTATCCGGCTGGGAGAAAGAAAGTGAGTTTGATATTATCGATCTTGCTTTAAAGTTTAAGGAGTACGGGTTAAAGACTGTAGTTTATACCGATATTTCAAGAGACGGTATGCTCACAGGACCTGATTATGACTATACAGCACGACTTGTAAGTGAGACAGGACTAGATATCATAGCATCCGGCGGAGTTGGCTCAGAAGAGGATATAGATAAGATAGCTGAAAAGGGTGTTGAAGGTGTCATCACCGGTAAGGCTATCTATGAGGGAAAGATTGATCTTGAAAAGGTCCTGGCTAAATACAGGGCATAAAATGGAAATAAATTAAGTATAGGAGTTGTAACATGAAAAAGATTATTGCCTGTATCAATTGTGAGAATGATACCCTTGAGAACTGCGTAAAGAGTTCCAGGGAATACGAGAATAACGGTGCGGATGAGCTGTTTATTTACAGTGCTGCCGACTCAGAGGCAGAGATGGAAAACATGCTTGCTATCGTAAAAGAAGTGGTAAGACGTGTTGACATACCTGTAATGATCGGTACAAGAGCAAAAAGGTTTGAGGATATAAAAAAGGCTTTCTATACAGGTGCCAAAAAGGTTGTTCTCCAGTACAGGGATATCATGGGAAATGACCTGGTAAAGGAAGGCAGTGAACGTTTTGGCAAAGACAGTATTATCATAGAGGTAAATCTTGCACCTGAAGTAAATACCGAATTCTTTGATGATGAAAAGTTACTTGGTTCAGGGCTTTTCGGCGGAGTATTGTTTAAGCATGTTGATGTATCAGAAAAGCTTAAGAGACAGGTATTGGATATTAAACTGCCGGTTATCATCAGGGACAGCCTTATCAGAAATGACATTCTTTCTCTTATCAGTATCGACGGAGTAGAGGGCGTTGCTACCAATTTCTATGCTTCAAAGGCTCTGCCTTCCGATACACCTTTCACAGACGGACCCAGTACACAGGCAGGAAACGGTATCATGCTGGTAAAGAGAAATCTTAAGGGCGACGGCATAGATGTCAATACATTTGACAGTAAGCTTCAATTCAGCGATCTTAAGAAAAACAGTGACGGTATGGTGCCTGTTATCGTACAGGATTACAGAAACAATGAAGTACTGATGCTGGCTTATATGAATGAAGAGGCGTTCAATAAGACTATTGAGACCGGTCTTATGACATATTTTTCAAGGTCCAGACAGGAGCTTTGGATAAAGGGCGAGACATCCGGACATTATCAGTATGTAAAGGAGCTCATTGCTGACTGCGATAATGACACCTTGCTCGCAAAGATTGATCAGGTAGGTGCTGCATGTCATACAGGAAACCGTTCATGCTTCTTTAATGAGATGTTAAAGCATGAATATGAAGAAAAGAACGCTTATGCAGTTCTTAAAAACCTGTATGATGTTATAGTTGATAGAAAGCTTCATCCCAAGGAGGGTTCATATACAAATTACCTGTTTGACAAGGGAATAGATAAGATCCTCAAGAAATGCGGTGAAGAAGCTACGGAGATAGTTATAGCTGCAAAGAATCCCAATGCCGAAGAATTGAAATATGAGATAGCTGATTTCCTGTATCATATGTCAGTGCTTATGGTTGAGTGCAAGGTGGATTGGGAAGATATCGTGGAAGAACTTTCAAAACGTTAATTGTTTTGGGGATGACAAAGGCGACAGGGGGACGGTTTTGTCGCCGGTTTAAATAAACAAAGGAGAAGTGTATGGAGAACGGATTAAAGAGTTGCCCGTTCTGCGGGTGTGACGATATTCATTTGATCGACAGGATTGACTGTGAAAACGGATTACAAAATTATTATCATGTCAAATGTAAGGAATGCGGAGTGATGACTAATGAATATAAGTCAAAGTATGACGCTATAATGGCATGGAACAAAAGAGTATCTGAATAATTAAACATGAATTAAAAGAGCCGGATCTTGAGATTATCAGGATTCCGGCTCTTTTAACATATTTATGGAAGGGTTTACGTATGCTTAGTTAAATACAAAGTAAAGTCCGTATCTTTCTTTATGCTGCTTGAAGTGAGTAACATAGGTAAGATTTGAATCTGTATCCTTAAGTGAAAAACTTAATTCAGCGGTATTATTACGTACCATATGGTCATTGATATCAGCCATGAAATCTTTTACAGACCCGGAATTAATCTTAACATTTTCGGTACCTGTGCTTATCATGCTGACAGGGATGAGTTTTTCCTTCGGGATGGTAACTGCTACACCGGTCATGGTTGTTTCCATGTTATCTGAACCAAGAGCTGCGGATAATACTATGGGACCATACTTAAAGCCATAAGAATTTTCATTATCAGGCAGATTGTAAGCGACTACCTGCATGGGCAGAGTAGCTGTGATGACTGTGCCGTCAGCAAAAGGTCCTTCAAGGATTGCAAATTCATCTTTTAGGCTAAAGCTTAAGATATTATCTGTATTATTTGTTTCGGGAGCATTTATCTTTATACAAACGTTGTCGGCGATCCAGTCGGGGATTCTTAAGCCGATATTCTTTTTGCAATCACCTGTTACCTTTATAGTTACGGTGTTACCCTCTGGGATATCGCTTTCAACTGTCAGAGCGAAGCAGTTATTGTCATCATCGGTATTTTTATATATTACTGAAAAATACTGATTTAAAATGATACTGTCATCGGTCTTAAGGAAGAAGCTTTCGCCGAGTTTAGAGAAGTTTTCCATACCTGTACCTGTACAGCACCAGAATTTCTCGGTAGGATTGCCATATGTCTTGAAATATCCGGTAGCCATAGCCTGGAAGTAGGTAGTCATACCTGTCTCAGGGTTCTGGGAGGAGAGTATCTGGTTGATAAATGCATTCTCATACCAGTCAAGATAGGACTTTTTCTCGGTTGCCTTAAACAGGAGCATGGTAAGCTTTAACATGTTGTAAACATTACATGTTTCACAGTTGCAGTTTGTACGCTCTTTGTCAAGTACATTATCAAGGCCGAAATGTTCCCATTCACTATTACCGCCCGTGATGTAGGTATGGAGCTCAGTAACCAGTTTCCAGAAGGCTTCGCCTGCTGTGAGCAGGTATTTGTCACCTGTTACATAGTATCCCTGTACCGCACCAACAAACTTAGGAATGGTTGTGTTAGCATGGTGATTGTTGAGTACATTATCACCGGGTTTTGCATTGATCATCTTATCATAGAGCTGTTTGTCAACAAATGCCCATGCTGCCTCAAGATGCTTAGAATTGTTTGTAAATGTATAGGTGTCAAATAAGACATCGTTCATTCCACCGTATTCAATATCGAGTACCTGGCGATGAGTCTTTTCATCCCAGCTTGAAGTCCTGCCATAGGTCCAGTCTGTTAGAGATGAAAGAACTTTAAGGGCAGTAGCCTTTATATCTTCAATGGCTTTTCCGGATGCTGCATTGTAATCCGGTATAGTTGCGGGCATCTTCACAACTGCGAGTAATCCTTCGTATATCTTATGTAGTGTATACCACGGTACCCATGATTCTTTGATAAGGTCGGTTTTTCCATGTTCAACCATATCAAACTGGAGCTCAATATTGTTTTTGTCATGGATTACGGCACCAAATATAAAACCGGTACCAAGCTTGTCCTGACATTCTTTTAATCCCTTAATGATGTGAGTTATAATGGAAAGGAGCTTGTCCTTCTGAGCCTTGGAAGAGTTACCTGATTCAAAAGCATAAACACATGCAGCCAGATAGTGTCCGAGTGTATGTCCACCTATGAGCATGTTTTCCCATCCGCCGTAACGGGTAAGTCCCTGTTTTTCGATACCTGCAGTCTCATAGAAACCTGCCAGCAGTTTCTCAGAATCGAGAGAAGTGAGATATTTTACTTCCTTTTCAAAAGCATTTACAAGGTAAGCATCTGTAAGCTTAACAGAGGTTAAAGGGTAAAGGGTGTACTTGGTATTGATCATTTAGTGCCTCCTTAGGTATATTAATGTTATTTGTTGTATAGCTTAGCACATTTAACTGCTTGATGTAAACATTATAAAACAATATCATTCACAATAAAATACTAAAATGTTGCATTTGGTGTGAAAATGTTATATGATATCAAATGAGTAAGAACAATATAC
>JAEEVK010000026.1 GCA_016287095.1 Lachnospiraceae bacterium | reverse complement strand
ATCGGTTATCTCAACCGAGCTGCCGTCCTCTAAGTCATATGCAAGTGCATTCGCCCAGATCTTAAGATCGGTATCGAGTACCATACTTTCCTGTATTTCATCCACGTTTTTAAAGAAATTAACCGCGTAGATTTCCTCGCCGTACTCGTTATCAACCGCCCTGTTAATGTCCTCAACGATCATCTCTGCACTTACGCATGTACCTGCTGCAGTAAAGAATGAAACGGGGTATGTACCGTTTTCCTTCTGTATATCATGCTCAACCCTGATGATTGAAATACGTTCACCGGTCTCCGGATTCCATGCCTGAGCATCGGCACGGTCAATGATATAGGCATCAGTGATATTCTCTACGTCATCGGCATCAAGATAGAAATCATTGGCTGACATCATCTCTCCCGCCTCTTCATTAACCACAGGCTTGTCATCGGATACAAACATCTTAACCTGAATAGAGGTGCCTGCCTTTGTCTCAACAACCGTCTCATAATGGATGCCCTTAAACAGTACTGACTTTACGATACCCTTAAGCTTTCCGGCTTTTTCATCCACTATGTCAAGGTCCTCGGGACGGATTACTACATCAACAGGCTCCTTCTTACCAAAGCCCTTATCAACACAGTCAAATACCTTATCAGCAAACATGACCTTGCAGTCATCAAGCATGGTACCGTCCACGATATTGCTGGCGCCGATAAAGTTTGCTACGTAACGGTTTGCAGGTTCATTGTAAATGTCCGTAGGTGAACCGATCTGCTGTATCTCGCCTTCCTTCATTACCACGATCTTGTCGGACATGGTAAGCGCTTCTTCCTGGTCATGTGTAACGAAAATGAAGGTAATACCTACTTCCTTCTGTATCTTTTTCAACTCTCTCTGCATCTCCTTACGGAGCTTTGCATCAAGGGCGCTCAACGGCTCGTCCAGCAAAAGTACTCCGGGCTCATTTACCAATGCTCTCGCTATAGCCACACGCTGCTGCTGACCGCCGGACATCTCGTTTATACCACGTTTTCCGTACTCATCAAGGCCAACAAGCTTAAGCATACGTGTAACCTTCTGCTCTATGATATCCTTTGGCTCTTTCTTTATCTTCAGGCCAAATGCCACATTATCGAACACATTCATATGAGGGAAAAGAGCATATTTCTGGAATACAGTATTCAGATCTCTCTTATAAGGAGGCAAATTAGTGATATCCTCTCCGTCAAACACCACACTGCCCTCATCAGGCTCCAAAAAACCCGCAAGGATCCTGAGCAGAGTGGTCTTTCCGCATCCCGAAGGACCTAAAAGAGTTACAAATTCATTTTCATAAATGTCCAGATTGATACCCTTTAGGATTACCTGTCCGTCAAAGGATTTCACTATATTCCTAAACTGAACGAGTTTTTTCATTTCTTTTTTCTCCTAATTATACTAAATCTGATAAACCTGCTGGTAAATATATAAACGTACCCTGTCTCTGAATTCAGGCTTTGCAAGATAGTATATGAAACTGTCAACTACGTTTCTTACTGCGTGTGCACGTCCGTCCACCTTAAAATGTTTAAAGCCTGCCTCTTTATATTTTCCAAAAAGCAGATCCGTTGATATAAAGGAACGGTTTTCCATAATACCATAAAACGATCTGGATGTAAACTTACACTCAGGGAAATTGAGATTTGTAAACTCAAGCTGAGCATGTCCTATGGCATTATAATGTGCCTGGCGTCTCGGACAATGGTCCTGACAGTAATGATTAACCAGTACTTCTATCTTATCCTTTGGTTCAAGTGAAAACAGTTCATCGGTATTATTGAGTGATGAATCCGTAACCACAAGATAATAGTCCTTATTAAGCTCTGCCCTGATGGCATCAAGATTTTCCAGACACTTTGTGGTAGATGATATAAGCTTAAAGCTCGGATACTTAGCCCTCACATAGTCCTCTAGAGCCTGTGTATTTACGATTACTTCGTTCATACCGTTATCGGCAAGTTCAAGGAGCATATTGCAGTAAAGGTCATTTACATGCTTTTCCTCGATCAAAGGGTTTGTAAAGGTATATCTTACAGCGATACCCCTGTCATTGTACTGCTTTATCATCTTGGCGATGGTCTCACGATGCTCTATGCCCCATACCACTCTGCCACCATTCCATATAGCACCGGGGAAACAGCCGTAAACCGCACCAATTCTTACATCATCGTAAAACCACTGAGGCGCATGCTTCATAAGATCATCCAGGAAATTGATCAAAACTGCATTATTATAAAAATCAGGTAAGTAAAAATTTAACATATTATATACCTCTATTTATTTTAAAAATTTGAAATACTTGAAATCAAAATCACATCCGGGCAGGAATACAAAACCTACAGTATTATTTCCCTTTGCTCCGTTAATCTCGAATGTTCTCTCGATATATTCATCAGAGCCTGCGAACTCCAAAAGCTCTGTTTTGGTGCCTTCATCACCGTCAAATTTCAAGTGTATCGAGTTATTGGCAAGCTTGGACCTGCCACAGATAACCAGCTTATTCGCGGGAGTATCTTCGAAATTCATCCCGTCAAACTCTATGGTTACATTGTTTCCGATACCGGTAATGCACTCACCGTCCAGAGTAAATGTATCTCCGTATATCCTGCTGTTCTGGTTCAGGTACAGCTGTTCATACGCCTTATCCGGCTCCTTAAAGGTAAATCCCTTGAAATGATACTTATCATCGGCGGTGAAGTAAATGCTTGTTAAACCCTTAAGCTTTTTGCACAGCTTATAGGTTTCGGGCTGATAAACGTTCCAGATCGTCTTCTTGGAGTATCTGCCATCACAAAGCAATGTGCTGCCCGGTGCTCCGGGTATACCCTCCCAGATGCCAAGCTTATATTCCGCGTCATTCAGTGTAAATATAGGTATCGTTATCTCATCCGAGCCTATCTCACCGAAATCGATGTTTTCAAAACCGAAATAAGAATCAGCTCCACGAGGTGTAGCGATACCCTTTTCGTTACCGTTACCTATCTCGCCCATTGAATCCGTATACAGTGAACCCGATACAAATTCATAGGGATTGATGAACGCCTTACCGAGTCCTGTTGCCCTAAACTCAAGTACCGATATGACCTTTGCCACTCTCTCGCCGTTGTATGCCAGGGCTCTTAATCTAAACTCCCCGTCACCCTTCGCTGTAAGCTTTGCAAAGTGACCTTCCTCTGTTTCAAACGGTTCAACTGACACAATATTGGTCTGTACTGCCTTTTCGTTAACTGCGATCCATTTAATATCGGAATATGTAGCATCCTTAGGACAGATTTCAGCCTTTACTGTTATCTCCTTGTGTTCCTTATTAAATGTACGGTCAAACTGATCTCCGTCCGTTATTTCAAGCTTTATATTCCTGATGGGTATTTCTTTTTGTCTTTCATCTGAATTATTAGCTTCTTTTATGTTTTTCTCAAAGAACCTGTCAGTATATCCGGTTATTGTTTTTTCATTTGATAATTTATTGTTTTCGAAAGGATGTATAATATCACAGGTATACTCTGCCGGCTTTAACCCAATAGATGAAGCTGTAACCTTTAATTCACCCTTCTTACCCTTGGTTGAAACAGCAGCTAAAAGCTTACCCGAAAAAAGTCGTCTGCAGTCACATTTATAATTCTCATTATCTGTGCTGTCACCGTTATCCAGGCCTGCAAGCTCTCCCGCACCGGTTACACTCACCTTAACACGTGATGCAGCATTTTCTACCGTCACTCCGGCAGCATCCACAGCATTTATCTCCAAAAAGACAGTATCTCCATCCCTGAAGTTTTCCCTGATAGACAACGCCACAGCATCTCCAAAGGATTTTACTACTTCTGAGACCACTGCATTTCCGTCAAGATAAGCAATCGCCTTCAATGTACCTTTTCTGTAAGGCAGGCTCCAGGCAGGAGCTACAACATTACCGTGAACATGATCGAGGCTCTCTTTTCCTATGAGAGTATATCCTTGAATATCGTATTTATCGGTACTTTCTGCGGAACAATCAGAATCATCAGCCTTGAAATACAGCTCTACACTGTCACAGTTTGTAGCTGTCCTCACATCAATGATCTGTCCGTCATTGAAGTCCCAATAAGGGAATATATGTACAAAAGGCACCTTTTTCGGATCGGTCCAGCTGCTCTTAAACAGATAGAAAGTATCCTTGGGGAACCCCGCAGTATCTATCTGACCGAAATATGAATTCTTTGTGTGATAAGGAGTGGGCTCACCGATATAATCAAAGCCTGTCCAGAGGAACTGACCCTGGCTGTACTTTCTGTCCCTGTCCATGGTGATAACATACTCTGTGCTCGGAGCACCCCAGCTGGTGGTACAGTTTCCAAGCGATGAACACTGTTCATCATCATCACACATCACTGATGCCGATAACGGAAAATGGTAAATACCACGGCTCTGTACCGTAGAACAGGTCTCACTGCCGTAAATCTTCCAGTCAGGATGATCCTTGTGCTGCTCATCATAGAGTCTTTCACCGTAATTATATCCTGCCATTTTTAAAACATCGGCACAATTTCTCGCTCCTGCCCATCCCATAAAGTTGGATGCATGAGTGGCAGGGGCATTTATCTCATAATCATAGGTTTCAACAGTCTTCTTCATGTCCGCAGTCAATGCGGGGGCTGTATCATCCGCATGGCAGTCATATATCTCATTACCGATGGACCACATGATAACCGCAGGATGATTCCTGTCACGTCTTACCCATGACCTTATATCTTTTTTATAGTTATCCTCAAAGAATCGGGCATAATCAAACTCGGTCTTAGGCCTGCGCCACATGTCAAATGCTTCGGAGTCTATCATGATACCCATTTCATCTGCGAGATCCATAAGTTTTTTCGCAGGCATATTGTGGGAAGTTCTGACAGCATTTACACCCATTGTTTTAAGTGTTGTAAACTTACGCCTCATGGCATCGGCATTGAACGCTGCTCCAAACAGCCCAAAATCGTGATGCTCACAGACACCGTTTATCTTTACATGTCTTCCGTTAAGGAAAAATCCGTCATCCGTAGTATATTCTATAGTTCTGAGACCAAAGCCGGTAGTATATGTGTCTACCGTCTCACCCTTATACTTTAAAATGACCTTTATCTCATAGGTTTCAGGCGATGTAATATCCCAAACCCTGCCGTTTTCTATAACAAACTCGTTTTTGAATACGGCATACGTACCGTACTCATCATTTACCAAAAGTCCATAAGGAGTTGATCCCTTAAGAGAATAAAATACTTTTTGAGTTCCTTCATCCGGGTTTGCTTCATTTTCAGCATAGTAATATACAGGGATGTCCGCAAAATCAACATTCCTGCATATACACTCTTTAGCTTTACTGCTTACAGCTTTATGGATTATCTCAAAATCGAAATCAATGTCCTTTTTAGTGTTATCATCAACACCTTCAACTTCAACGTCGGCAGTCACTCTCCATCTGCCTCTGTCTCCGTTTACACCGTCTTTTGATAAAAGCTCTGTAAAAACATACACACCCGAACTTGCGATATGTACATCATTTACCTCTATAAAGGTCACATCCCTGAATATTCCGGCACCGCTGTACCAACGGGTGTTGGGAGACTTATGCCTGATTTCTACCTTTATCTCATTTTCACCGCTAACCAATAAATCGGTAATATCCAATTCAAAGGCAGAATACCCGTATCTGTTTACTCCTGCCTCTTTTCCGTTTACATACACGGTAGAGTCCATGTATACTCCATCAAAGTTGATGTAATACTTCCTACCGGCCTTTTTATCTAAAGTAAATGACTTCTTATAATACCCTGTACCGTCTGCATACAGATTTTCACAGTCATATATAAGCCAGTCATGAGGCAGATTCACAGATGTAAAACCATCCTCTTTAAACGTATCTCCGGGTTTTACAACCTGAAACTCCCAATTATCGTTGAACAAGGTCTCGATTCTATCCATTATATAATCCTCTTAAATCTTATTTATCGTTTCTGATCACTGGCGGTCATAATACTTCTTGCCACCGCTGGGCAGGAAATAGGTCCTGATATAACCGTCTGTTGAAAGTATAACAAATTCATTTGTGGCTTCTACATAATATACATAGTCGCCGTCTTCTTTTTCAACCTTATGCAGAGCCTCAGGATTGTTTATAACATCCGAAGCTGCCTGCTCGTAGCTTTCTCTGTCGGGGAAGCCCATCTCTTTACCATGCTTCTCATAATGCTGGTCAAGGAGCTTGTAGTTTCTGAAACGGTACTTTACATATTCAACTACTTCATCAACTGTATCCTTTACGTTATCTACTGCATCCTTAACATCTTCCTTTGCGTTATCAATAGCATCCTTAGCGGTATCAATACCGTCACCGATATTTTCTTTTACTTCATCAATTACATCCTGGACATTTCCCGAAAGGTCATCCTTGATAGCACCACCGATATCTTCCGCCTCGTCCTTAACGTCCTTGGCGATATCTGTCAGACCATCTACGATCTTCTCTGAGATTTCTCCGGCATTTTCCTTTACATAATCCTTAGCATCATTGAATGCATTCTGTATAGCATCTGACAGTTTATCCGTTGTCTCATCAACCTTATTCTGAGAATAATCAACTATATCACTTGTCAGCTTATCAGCGTCCTGCTTTGACTTATCGGTACAAGCCGTAAGAGCAAGGATACTAATAGCAAATATCAGAAAAATTTTAATACACTTCTTCATTTTATCGCCTTCCTTTATACAGAAATCTTTTCACTACCTGTTACATCCCACAAATCGTGAACAGTATCTCGTCGTCCTCTCCGTCTCCGATCCAGCTTTGAAGTTCATTCATGCATACTGCAGCATCGGGATTATCTTCAAAGCTCTTTGATGCCTCAAGCACAGCCTTAAAATCAGCTCCGGAAACCTGGGTTATCCCATAATAATCAAACTGAGGCAGCGTCATAGAAAACAGTCTGCGCAGATGCAGCTCATAAAATACATCCTCATCCATACATATAGAATTTATATGCCAGCATTCTCCGTCCCACTTTCCCTTCTGGAACTCAATAAATGCGGTGCTTCCCGAGCTCTTTCTCTCATCCTCAGTGACGAAAAATCTCATATACCTCACCTTACCTTTCAAAGCCTCAATATTGTTATACAATAGTATACTAAAGCATCTTTTAACTCAACCTTATTATAATATCATATTCCCACAGAAATATCCACTATAATTTTAATAACTCTCCGTACTATCTTGGCATAAAAAAGCATTCTGAACGGAATAAAGAACCCTATCAAGTTTAAAAGGTTCTTCACTCCGCTCAGAATGACAAAATTTCAAAATCATCCTCGCGAAAAATACGAGTTTCAAAACTCAGGATCATTCCTTCTTCAATAAAACATAGAGATAATTAACTCCATCGACATAGCTGTACTGAACATCCTCAGCAATCTTCTTAACTATCGCTGCAGATAAGTCATCAATACCTTCGATAGGATCATAATCCATACCGCTGTAACGGAAGTTAATCTTTACCGTTTCCTCTGCTGCAGAATAAAGAGCATCAATGGAAATCGGGTAGATATTATAATAAGCCTCGGAATAAGGCACAAGGTTTAAGGATACAACCTCTTCAAACACAAGTTTCACATACCTCGTAAACCTCATAGAAAATCCATTGTCAGTAGTGAACTTTTCTATGGCACTGTTAAAATGATTTATCTCATAATCATTTCCGAATATGCTCATTATCAACTCGTTGGGTTTTGCACCGTTAGCTGCTGCGCTCATGTTTAACCTCCTTCTAAAGCAAAACTGAATCTTCAAAAATACCCCTCAAAACAGGCAGTTTCAAGGGGTAATTAAATTATACGCGGAGTGGGTGGGATTCGAACCCACGAGACGTTGCCGCCTACCTGATTTCGAGTCAGGGCCGTTATGACCACTTCGATACCACTCCAAAACAAAGGCATTATACTACAACTCCAGTAATTTTGCAAGCATTATTTCAAGACCCATCTGCTCACCGGAATTGCCTATCTTTATTGCGTATTCAGTATCTACGATGATCTCCAGTGCCTTCTTTAACCGCTGGCTGTCATAATTTCTAACCTTCTGCAGCTGTTTCTTTACCAGCCAGTCCGCCATCTTGCATCTGACTGCTATCTCACCTGCAGATACACCGTCCTCATATAGTTCTCTTATCTTTAATAAACGGTTATAGTTCATCCGGACTACAGCCATTATACCGAAAGCATTCTCCCGTAAAGTGACCAGGTCACCGTACAGCTTAAATACAGTATTTCCGTCATGCCTGAGTATAGCATCCACCATATCAAATATCTTGTTTTCTACCTGCATGGAACATACGGCATTTATGACTTCTTTGTTTACAACATTACTGTCACCGGCATAGGCTATGCACTTTTCCGCCTCGTTAAGCAAAGTGTTTAAGTCATCTCCGACACTCTGTATAAAGTACTCACAGTCCGACTCTGTTATCCTCTTTCCCGCTTTTGAAAGTCTTACAGCTATAGTAGATTTCAGGTCCTGCATGGTAAGCTTCTTCAGCTCCATCACACAGCCGCACTTACTGATAGCCTTGTACAGCCGGCTGCGCTTATCTATCTCATCCTCGACTATGATAATGGTCGAAAAGTCCGGTACATTAGGTATATAATCAGCGAGCCCGGTATCCTTTTTAAATGCATTGGTCTTATCAAGTATCACGAGTCTCCTGTCACCAAAGAACGGCAGCGTGTCTGCAAACTCAGTCACTGTCTCCACATTATCCGGCATGGAGTCATAATAGGCGTAGTTCATACTCCCTTCCTCAGGGATTATAGCTTTACGCAATCTATTCTTATAAGTCCTTACTAAATACGGCTCATCTCCATAGAGCAGGTAGACCTTTTCAAACTTTCCGCTCTCGATGTCCGTATCTGCTTTTAATTTCTGCATTTTTCACCCTTTAAACCGTCTCAGTAACATTCAATAATTAAACCTACTAACAATGGGTAGTTTCCCTAAGTCATTACTTAGAAATACCGATACGCTCACCCATATTAACCAATGTTTCAAAACCATCAGCTGTATTTTTGATGATATCTTCATCCGGCTGAGCTCCGTCTTTAGTCACAAATAGACAGATGGTTGAACCGCCAAACTCAAAATATCCCTTTTCCTGTCCTTTTTTGACAAAGGTTGATTCTTTATGGTTTACAATCCTGCCGACACCCATGGCTCCGACTTCCATCTGTATGAGTCTGCCGAAGTTATCACTGTCTATGATGGTATATGCCCTCGCATTCTGGGCAAATACGCTAGTATTCTCCAGAGCCACGGGATTTACCGTATGGAACACACCGGGTATGTAATAGTTTTCATACTGATAACCGCTGTCCGGATAACAATATCTGTGATAATTGTCCACCGTCAGCCTTATAACATAGAGCCATCCGCCCTCCATCTCCTCTGCCAGCTCCCTGTCGAGCAGAAGGGATTTTACGGAATAGTCTATGTGTTTGATATTAACTATCAGCCTGTCCGATATAGGATATACCGTCACCTTACCGTCCGAAGGCGAAACGAGGACATTTTCATCCATATTTATAGGACGCTTACTCTTTTTTATCCTTCTGGTAAAGAACTCATTGTAGTTCTTATAAAACTTCTTTTCGTAGTCGGATATCCTGATATTGTTTTTCTTTATAAAACCGTCAATCTTAAGTGTTGACAGTCTGGTATTCATATACCACTCTATAAGATCAGTCACCTGCTCGGAAATCATAACTTTTAAAAGGCTCCTGCCCAATCTGTTATTATACAGAAAATGCAGGAACCTATCCTGAGATGTACTGATTATATATTCTTTTCCGTCTCTGTCCTTGTAATTCAAAACTATCTCCTATCATCAAGGTGTAAAGAAGCACGCAACAAGTACTGCTACACCAAAAATACCTACAGGTATCAGCTTCTTTCCGTTGAGCTTAAACATCTTAAAGTTAAATACATAAAGGAATGCAACTATTGCAAGACCTGCTGTCATAACGATAGCAAATACCTTACCGTCTGTAAAGTATCTTGCATTGTACAGGCCGGGGATGATAAGTGCGGAATTGGTAACAGGGAGTCCCTGATAACCTGTACGTTTCTTTCCACCCTCTTTTTCCTGGCGCTCTTCCTCTGTTACATTAAAGAAAGCAAGTCTTATAACCGCACAAAGTGCAAATGTAATACCAATAATCAGAGCAACGATCTGATATACTTTATCTACACCTGAATAGTAGCTTGCGATAAAGTAAACGAGTACTGCAGGCTGGATACCAAAGCTTACAAGATCACATAGTGAGTCGATCTGGATACCGAACTTCTTCTCTGTTTCGGTCCTCTTTTTGGTCCTGGATACCGGTCCGTCGATCATATCACAGAGTCCGGATAAGAGCAGGCAGAACAGAGCTGCCTTAAAATCTCCGCGTGAAGCAAAGAACATACCCACACCGGCTGAAACCAAGCTCAGATATGTGATGATAACCGTGTAATTATAGATTCCTACAAACATACTAACCCTCCAAATCGGTTAAAAAGTCTTTAACCATATATATTTATGTATATTCATTACCAAAATCATATAAAACCACTATATGTAGTATAACCTTTATATGTCAACATGTCAATTTCTATTTGAAATTTTATAACAGTCAACAGTAAAAGTATTATCCCCGTCATATTTTACAGTCACCATTCCGTCTTGAGATGTTATATAACACCTGCTGCCCACTGCCTCAAGCCTTTCCAGTGTCTCCCTTGCCGGATGACCGTAAACATTGTTTTTACTGCAGGATATAACGGTAATGTCAGGTCTTATTGTCTCCAAGAGCAGCTCGGATGACGAATACTTCGACCCGTGATGCGGACACTGAAGTATATTTATCTTATCACCGGACAAATGTGACACATATTCACTCTCAGCATACATATCCGAGTCCCCCGTAAACAGCATGGACAGATTTCCATATTCAAACTCAGCCACGAGTGAAGCCTGATTCTTATCCTCATATATAAATCCACTGTCAGGAGATAATACCCTCATATTTAGGACACCACTATTATCCACTACTTTATCAGAAAATAAATCAACATTATTATTGATAATATCGCCTGCTTCGACTTTTATAACCTTTATCCCCTTTTCATGGGCTAATGCTATCAAAGGCTCATCTTCCTCGTAGTTTACCCCTACAACCAGGGTATCTATCTTTATCCTGCCCTCTTCCATAAGCTCTCTTATACCGCTGATATGATCCTCATCCGTATGAGATACAAAGCAATAGTCTATTTCCTTAACTCCGCTCCATAAAAGGAATGGCTCTATTCTGTATTTCCCGACAGATTTCACATTGCTGCTACCACCGTCAGCCAATATATGCCTGCCATCTGCCTCTAAATACACCGAAAGTCCTTGTCCTACATCTATGAAACTGACATTTAAACCGCTATTTTCAGGCCTAAATACCAAAAGGATCAGGATCAAAACCATAGTTATACTAAACATAATCGCATAAATTATACTATTGCCGACCTTTTGTGGGCGACTATTACCATATCTTATTACTTCACCTCTATGCAATAATCCTTTATCGAATGAATTTAGAAGTTCCTTTCTTCCGCTTAGATAAACTATAAAGAAAAGCCCTGCATAATAAACCAAACACTTCCATAGCTCCGGACATCCAGTGACTACATCCGCTCCCGGTAAATTCTGTAAAAACAAGGACACCTTCTCATATCCCAATAGCATATAGTGAGCCGGTCCGGCTGAGATTTCAGCAAGAGTCATCAATGCTCCGCTCGAAAAAGCCATACCACAGGCAGCAAGTATACCTGCCAGAAAGCCCGAACCGACTATCACCGGCATAAGAGGCACAAGCAATATGTTTGCTATTATGGAGTATGGAGAAAAAGAATAATATGACCTTAGTATCAAAGGGAATGTAGCTATCTGAGCACTGATAGCCGGTATAAGATATATTAGTATTGCAGATTTTATCTTTAGTCTTCTGCGTATCTCGTTTCCTGCAAATATACCGAACACTGCTATGAACGATAATTGAAAACCGGAATCATATATTTCTGCCGGATTCATTACAAGTATGATAATAGCAGCCAGTCCTGCAGCACTCTGTCCGTCGTAAGCCTCACCAAGAAGCCTTGCAAACAGCATACAGAACAGCATGATGACTGCTCTTTGAGTCGATACTGAAAAACCTGTAAGCATTCCGTATAAAAACACAAAGGTACATGATATGAACACACTTAGCTTAAGCCTTTTAGTCAGTAACATAAGTACTTTATACAGTCCCAGTCCTATCAGAGTTATGTGCAGCCCCGATATGCTCAGCACATGAGCTATACCCATCCTCTGGTAAAGACCTTTTGTCGAATCATCGAGCTCGGACCTGTTACCCGCCAGCATAGCATACAGTATGCCCCTGTCCTTTTCATCGAAAACACAGTCAAGACCATCCTGGAAGCTGCCGGAGATATCAAAGAGAGTACTTTTAACTATACCTTTGATACTGCCTGTCTCCTCGATCAGCTTTACCTCATCGGCATATAGTTTTAATACTATTCCTCTTGCGAGATAATACTCTCTTTGGTCAAACTGTCCGTAATTGGTAGCCTGTGCAAAAGAATACAATGCTCCTTTAGCGCTTACCTTATCACCAACTATTCCGGGCATACAGTCAGAATATACCATCACTTTACCTGTAGGAAGTACAGTATCCGTTTCATCGCTTTTAAGTTTAATTATGGGATCATCAAGAATTAAGATATATTGTTCTTTTCCGTAAGAAATATCGGTTATTTCGCCCTCTATGTAGGTTTCCTTTAGGGCCTTATCAGGGAATTTAACATCATCGTTAAGAATAAAAGTATCTCTGTACCTGAAAATACCTGTAAGATATGAAAGAACAACAAGAAAAATAATAACCAGTCGTTTAGATTTTACTCTCGTATTTGGCGGCTTTGAGTAAGCAGCAAACCCAAACAGCAATATCAAACCGCTAAAGATTATTAACAATCCGCCTCCACCATCCCCTGCCAGTATACCTAAGCATAGAGCGACACCGGCTGTCACAAGAGGTCGCGAACATAAGTCCTTAATTATTTCCAGTAGATTCACCTGCCTTTTCCTGTGCTATCAGTTCCGGTTTCAGTGACAGGAAATCATTTATGGCAACCTTACCAAAGTTTTTCCTCTCGCTTCCGTTTATGGTTATCCTGACCTTGGTCACACCGGGTATCTCGCACAAAGTATTAACTACGGAATATACTGCCACTTCGTCGGTTATCTTTCCCAAAGGCTTGGATAGGAAATCCTCCGACAGATCGACATAGCATACTCCGTCAAAAGTCCTGATCCTGTTTATAACAGTTTTTTCATTAACCACCGGCTCAAATGATGAAGAAGCTTTGGGGCCCATTATCAGTTTTTCCAAAGCCACCTCTTCCAATGATTTCGTACCGTCAATATCTACATTTATCACACAATCCTGTAAAAGCTTACCCTCTTTATCGGTCATATACAGGGTAAACTTCATATTCTGCTTTAAGTCAGAACTGTTTCCGTAGAAATTAACAAAATCACTGTCAGTCATGATGCCGACAGGCTTGTCCGAATGCATGAGCGGAACACCTTCCACATAAAACTCAAGATATTCAACACCGCTGATCTGACAGAAGGTCTTTACAAATGCAGCTCTGAGAAGTGTTTCCTGTATTGTACTCATATTCATATACTGTGATGAGAAATCAATGATAAGCTGATCATCCTCATCAAAATAATACGAGATAATGCTGACATCCTCAGGCAATACCTTTTTATGGGATGCGGAAGAAGGCTGGTTGCCCAGCAGCCCGAAGACCTTTTGTACCATCTCATCCCTACCTGAGTTCGGCAGCTTATAATTTTCCCAATGCAGTCCGTCGTAGGACGCATTTGTACAGTATATCTTTATCTCTCCGGGACCGGGCTCTTCATCACCGTCGGTATTGGTCGGAGCATCATTACAGGCAGTGCATACGAAAATAAGCAGTACCATGAGCACTGCAAGAAATATATTCTTTTTGAACATATCCTTTGTTTTCATATGCTGTATTCTCCTATTTTTCTTCTATCTGTTTTTCTACGAAACTCAAAGGAACCCTGGCTGTAAAGGTGGTCCCTTCACCTTCTTTACTCTCTACTCTGAGCTGTCCGTTATGCATAAGCATTACTGACTTTGTGATACTCAGTCCCAGACCGGTACCGCCTGTTTTTCTCGCACGCATCTTGTCCACACGATAAAAACGGTCGAAAATGTGCTTTATGCTGCTCTCCGGTATACCTATTCCCGAATCCGATACTGTAACCACAAAAGATCTGTGATCTGAATCCAGGGTAACCTTTACCCAGCCGCCTTCTTTATTGTACTTAACGGCATTTTCCACCAGATTGGATATAGCCAGAGACATCTTAACCTCATCCACCTCGGCATCAACCTTTCTGTAGCTCTCATAGATCAGGTCTACATTATAGGTCTGGGCAATGGGCTTTATACGCTTCATCAGGATTTCCAGAAGTTCATTTATGGAAACCATAGCTATATGCATTTCACCGTTTTTACGGTCAAGCTTTACCATCTCGAGCAGATCGGAGATAATCCTGTTTTCACGGTCTATCTCTGCATTTATATCACCCAAAAACTCCTGGTAAACAGCTGCGGGAGCATCAGGCTGCTGTACCAGCGAATCGGCAAGTATCTTGATAGATGTCAGAGGTGTCTTTAACTCATGAGACACATTGGACACAAACTCCTGACGGGAATTCTCCAGACTGTTAAGTCTGAACAGCATGTTATTAACTGCGTCAGACATCTCTTCCAGCTCGGTAAAGCTGTTTATCTCCAGCTTATCATCAAAATAACCTTCACTTATATGATTGAGGGATTTTGTCATGGTCTTAAGAGGTCTTGAAACATATCTGCTGTGGAAAGTTGCAAGTAGAAGTACCAGGACAGCGCAGGGGATAACGATAAGCAACAGGCTCTTTCCGAGTCTGTCTGACACATCGTATTCCGAAGCAACTGAAAAAGAAAAGATTATGCATCCGTTCTGCAAATCTTCTTTTGAATTATTAACAGGGTAAAAGATCTCCACCCTTTTATTATCATCATCGCGATATTCACTCGAAGTACCCTTCAACGCCTTAACCACATCTGTTGAAACAAAGGTCTTTCCGACTTCAACATTATATGTATCATTGATGCACACAAGATTGGCATCTATGAGCATGATCCTGCCGTCATAACTGTCCGCCACCAGGTTCATTTCCCTGGGGATTGAGTTATCCTCGTTATTGGCAGGATAAGCGTTTAATATCATCTTATCGGAAAGTTCGCTTAAATATCTTTTAGCCTTTTTAACTCTGTCATCTATCAGGTTAGTCCTGTTTAAAGAAACAGCACTGAGCACCAGGATGACAGACATAAATGCAAATATAAAAATATCGGTCAGGAACGTGGTAATGCTCAAGCTCCTGAACGGCTTGAGGATTTTTTTAATCATGGAAATAGTAACCTGCTCCCCACTTTGTGTAAACATACTTAGGCTCGCCGGGATCTGTCTCTACCTTTTCACGGAGTCTTCTGACATGTACATCCACTGTTCTTACGTCACCGGGGAAATCCTCGCCCCAGATAAGCTTAAGCAGTTCCTCTCTGCTGTATACAGTATTGGGATGAGTAAGCAGAAGTTCCAATATATCAAACTCTTTCGAAGTAAGGTTTATCAGCTTTCCGGCTATATTAACCATCCTGTTTTTGTGATCAAGCTTAAGATCACCGAATACAAAAATATCATTATTCTTAGGCGCAGCATTCTCGTTCAGGCTGTTTCTTCTCATGACTGCCTTGATCCTTGCCTTTACTTCCATGATATTAAAGGGCTTGGTGATATAATCATCCGCACCGTATTCGAGACCTAGTATCTTGTCACTGTCCTCGGATTTTGCTGTCAGCATGATAATGGGCATATTGGAAAACTCTCTGATCCTCTGGCATACTTCATAGCCCGAAAATACAGGCAGCATAACATCAAGGAGCACACAGTCATACTTCTTTTCCTTAGCCATCTCTATAGCCTGCTGACCGTCGTAAGCACAGTCCACTTCCATCTTGTCCTGTGTCAGATTAAACTTTATACCTTTAACGATCAACTCTTCATCGTCTACTACCAGAATCTTTGCTCCCATGATGCCTCCTTAAATATATCAATCTACACAAATATAGTCTTTAATCTTAGAGAAAACTCCCTGTTTGATCCCCTTCACCTTCATGATATCTTCGATTTTCTTAAAGCCGCCGCTTGTTTCCCTATAATCTACAATATCCGAAGCCCGCTTTTCTCCGATACCGTTCAGTTTACATAACTCCTCGACTGTGGCATAATTTATATTCAGTCTGCCTTCGGAGTCGTAGTGATTTTGGGATGGTTGTTCTATGTTGATTGTACTGTCTGTATCCAAATTACTTAAACCGTTGCTGTCAGTCATATTCCCAATTTGGGATTGATCACTATGTAATTCAGTGTTATTCTCTATATTATCAGTATTTGCACTACTTACAACAGCATTTTTGTCGATATTACCATTTGATTTCTTACTACTGCTGTCTCCTGTTTTGGAATCCAAAGTGCTTTTCTTCACAGACTCATCGCTCAGATTTTGGTTAGAATCTCTACTGTTTTCACTCTGTATACTGTAAGTGTCAGACATATCGTCTTTATCCGTTCCACCCTTACCGGAGTTGTAATAGATCAAGCCAAGTATAACAAGTCCAAAGACGCAAGCCACTTTTACTACGTAGCCTGCCTTTTTCTTAAGTTCTTTCTTACGTTTAATCTCCGCTTTAGTACTCATGCATATACTCCTTTATATAATATTACATTTTTGTTAAGAAAACAAGCAAAATTTATTTTTTTATTGCATTTGTTGGGAAAATCTATTATGATATGAAACTAAGGAATTTATTTAAAAGGATTTTATGCGAAAGGATTGCTGCTATACAGCAGCCGGTACATTGTATGACCATTACTGAAAAAGCTTGCGCTTTAAAAAAAGACAGTCCTAAGCTGGCTTCCACCAGTATCGAAGTCAGGAACAAGGCTTTAAGTAATATTGCCGAAGCCATAAAAGCTAACGCAGCCGCCATATTTGATGCCAATAAGCAGGATATGGATGCGGCTGAACAGAGCGGCGTAGCTCCCGCAGTCATGAAAAGACTTAAATTCGGTGAGGACAAGCTCAGATCCTCTTTTGAAGGTATCGAGAGCCTTATCTCTCTCCCCGATCCTTTAAATATCGTATCTTTAAAGAGAAGTCTGGACGAAGGACTTACCCTTATCAGATCTACATGCCCCATCGGTGTAATCGGTGTAATATTTGAGGCCCGTCCCGATGCTCTGATACAGATTTCAACCCTCTGCTTAAAGAGCGGAAACTGCTGTATCTTAAAGGGAGGCAGTGAGACCAGACGTACCAACAAGGTACTCTTTGATATCATCTATAAAGCAGCATGTGAATCCGGCCTGCCCGAGGGATGTATGGCTCAGGCTGAGGACCGTTCAGAGATAAGCGAGCTGCTTACATGTGATAAATATGTTGACCTGCTCATCCCCAGAGGCTCCAATGCCTTTGTAAGGTATATCATGGACAACACCAGGATAACCGTCATGGGACACGCAGACGGTATCTGCCACATCTATGTTGACAGCGAGGCAGATTTTGACATGGCATTATCCATCATAGTAGATGCCAAAACACAGTACAGCGCAGTCTGCAATGCAGTAGAGACAGTCCTTATTAATTCTAAGATCGCCGACAGATTCCTGCCCCTTCTTTCCGAGAGGTTGAAAGATGCCGGGGTCAAGATGAATGGCGATAAAAAGACTGCCGCTCTTATTGGCTGTAATGAAATTGATGAAAATGGATTTAAGAAAGAATATCTTGACAAAGAAATATCTTTGAAGATCGTAGACAGTGAGGATGAGGCTATAGCCCACATCAACAGCTTCGGTTCACATCACACCGACTGTATCATCACTTCAAACGAAGCAAATAAGGAATACTTCTTTACGATGGTTGATTCCGCAAATGTATACTGCAACTGCTCTACCAGATTTGCGGACGGATTCAGGTACGGTTTCGGTGCCGAAGTAGGCATCAGTACCGGTAAGATGCCCCCCAGAGGACCTGTAGGACTCGAGGGTCTTGTAACCTACAAATACAAAATGACGGGGGAAGGCCACCTCGTCGCACCTTACTGTGACGGAAGCAAGAGCTTCCATTTTAAGGACATAAAATAATATGACAATATTTGGCGACAGGGACGATTCCCTGTCGCCATTTTTTTACTTACAGATCGGTTCAAATCTTAATCTTATCTTAGGTAACTCCTGCAGCTCATAATAATAATCCATATCCCAGTTTTTGCCCTGCGCTGGATCATTTTCACCTGTAGCAGGCGGAGCAAAAATCTTTAATGTCAGCTTCTGAGCGCCTTTCAGTCTCTTCTTAAAGAATGCAGGCATGAAATCCACAAACTTTACTCCGGGAGCCTTATAAAACCACATCCCGTTAAGCTCCATCATAAGGTTTGCATCAACCAGACTTCCCTCAAAGTTTGCCTCGGCAAATACAGGATCCTTTTCAAAGTCCAGCTCCATAGCCACACCCTCGGCATCTTCGGAACCACCCCAGCGAAGCTTTATAGGAAGCTTAGCAGTCTTACCGCTCTTTATCTCAGGCTTAAAGAAATCATCATCAATGATATCCTTATATGCACCAAGTACCGGCTGCTCAACACCTACATTAGGATTATTGGGATCGGTGATCTCAAGTCCCAGTCTGCCGTCATCCCTAAACTGGTAGAAGCAGAATGCCGAGAACCATCTCTCAGGGTCATTTTTAATTATCTTAGCAAAATCCTTCATGATCTTTGCCTGATCGTAAGGACCGGTTACATCTCCGTCGGCATTAAGCTCAGACATAACCATGGGCTTGGTCTTTCCGCCGCAGATTTCCTTAAATCTCAGGAATGTACGTCTTGCCACATTATATGTATTCTTTGCGGTATCCCTCAGATGGCTGTGATTATCCTTCTCGGCCACCTCATAAGGCCACCCCCAGTTAAGAGCTATATACTTATCGATGGACCAGATCTCAGTTGCCTTGATAGCCTCTAAGAACTCATCCTCTTTTTCAGCCTTGATGTCCTTTTTGCCCATAACTGCGCCGGCGCAAAGTATCATGCTGACATTGGGAGCATACTTACGCACTATCTTATGGAAACGAACATAAAAATCCGCTATTTCCTGATAGGTTGCTCTCTTATTAAATGAAAACCAGTTACCTGTACACTCATGATTCATACGGAGCATCATCCTGCCGAAAGGTCTGAGATCCTTGGCAATAGCGATGATCTGATCATCCGTGATCTTTGGATCACAGGTAAGTGTCAGTATTACATCCTGACCATGACGGCGGATATCCCTCATACAGGTAAAGGGTTCACCCTCGGTATTTCCTTCTTTGCCGCCTAAGTAAGGGAAATAGTTATCGTAAGGATAATCCCACGCAAAACCGACCTCCATATCGGCATATGCATCCTGTGCACGCTTCGGCCATGCCTTATCATTAGGATAATAGCAATACATGATGTTCACAGCACGATGAGGACGTCCTAGTTTTCTTAAAATATAATCCTGATCCACATAAAAGCCTCTCTCACTGCCGTCAGAAAGGTCTATCGCACACTTCGCAGGATTAAGAGTGATTGATTTTAATTTTGCCATTTTTACTCCTTAATCTGCTTTCTTCTTAACTATCTTCTTAGGGCCTGCGCTGCCTGTAGTAGCAGCCTTTATCTGAGCCTTTCTGGACTGGCTGGCACCCTTAAGAGCACCTGCAACAGCAGTCTTGGTAGCCTGGTTCTTTGTCTTAGGCTCTGCAGAATCGTCAACTATACGTGAACCCATACTTCTCTTCTCCTTGCTAAACTGCTTTCCGAGCAGGCTCATAACGAGAGGAGCTGCTGAGGAAAGAATATTTGATGTATTTGCACTGTTAACACCGGTCTGAGCGGCTACATTGTTAGAGCCGTCCTTACCTAAAAGATGTCCGATGATCTTAGCGCCGTCTGCCAGATCAACCTTTCCGAAGAAGCTTGAAAGATTAGATGTATCATTACCTGCGTGCTGTGATAAAGCATTTACAAAACCCTGCTGTGTACTTGCGTCTGTATTCTGCTTGTCAGCACCTGAGATCAACTGAGGAAGTGCCGAAGAAAGCACGTTCTTGATATCCAGAGACGAAGCTCCGGTCTTTTCAGCTATACCGCTGATACCTTCACTACTCATTAAAGTTCCGAAAATTGATGATAAATCCATGATGAAACCCCTTTCTACTATCATTTGAAAAATTATCATTTATATTTTATTCTACAGGAATCATTATGTCAACAAAAAAATAGCGGACTAAACTTAAGTCCGCTAATAGGTTTTGTAAATATTTATCCAAGATAATCTCTTATCATAGCAACTGCTGTAAGACCTTCATTGGTACCCTCATCATTTACGCCGTCAAAGAAGATAGTGTAATCATAATAATATTCCTGAACGGCATATTCTTCAGCAGGCACTCTTGTAAATGCCATTTTTTCAAAATCAATCTCTTTTATAACACTGCTATCATCAACATAGAATACATAAGGATCCTTATCAAGTGTTACTATTTCGAAGTCTGATCCATCAAGATCCTCAGGCAGGTTATACTCAACTATCAGTTCTGTATCCGTAGGATATACAACCAGGTATTCCTGAGCTATAAAAGCATACTTACCGTCCTTGTCATCTTTAGCACTTCTGGTGACTGAAGCAGTTACAGTGTTGTAATCATATTCATCGAATTCTCTCTCATAGTAAAGAGTGATCCAATCCTGTACAGGATATTCATAACCATCCATATCGTAGGTCTTGTCTGTATTTCTCCAAAGTACTATGATCAGATGATCCTCATCGTCCAGACACATATCGCAATTCCACTCAAGTCCGTCCTGAGGCTCGCAGATTACACACCAGCCATAATCAACACCCTCAGAGATTCCACCGTCAAAGTATGTCATAGGCATTGCATATGATGTAAGGTTCAGCTCTTCAATATTTTCTCCGTCTGAGTTATAGCCTGAAAGCCAGAATCCTGCATTATCATAAATATATGCATTTGAGTAAAGGAAACTGCTCATAGATTCCTGATCACCATTTATATCATACCATATCGTCATCTCCGGTTCGTCGATATAAACCTCACCTTGGATAAGTCCCCATGTACCACGCATAGCTTCCATCTTAGGATCAACATATCCGGTATATCTTTCGTATTCAGGATCAAGGAGCTGATTGTACATATCGGTAAATATCTCAATTTCCTTGCCCTGGCAGAGGTTAGGATAAAAGAATATCATTGAATCATATGTAGCCCAGATTATAGGATGATCTTCTTCACCCTCAAATGCTAAATCATATGCTTCGGTAAAAGCTTCACCGGTTACGTTTTCTTCATTGATAATGAAATAAGTGTTATCATTAATATCGCCTTCAAGATTGAAATCCTGAATCAGCTCAAGATCGTCTGCAACATGGTACTGAGTAAGCAGCTGGATACCCATACCCATATAATAACTTAAAATCCTGTTCTCGTATTTAGCATATGCAAATCCGCCGTACTCACCAAATCCGCCGCCCTGTCCGCCGAAATTACCGATCTCTTTTACTTCGCCGTCCACATAGTAAGCAACCCTTACGCCACATGCATGATAATTGTTGTCAGCCCATATAAGCTCAGGGATATTATCATCATCTATAAAAGCCAAACCTACACGCATTGCATCAAAGTTTTCATAGTCTGTTTTATCAACTTCGTCATGAAGGAAATCAGTATATGCTCTAAAAATATTATTCAGAAGCTCTTCATCAGCACCTTCAGTTGTTATATCTACAATTGCAGGATCCTCAGTAGGTGTGGGCTCCTCTGTTACTTCAGGCTCAGGTGTGGCAGTAACTTCTTCTGTAGGTACAGGAGTAGGTGTACTAGTAGGAGCCTGTGTAGCCTCGGGAGTAACCTCAGCAGTAGGAGTTGTCACAGCATCCTGCTTATCATCCGAGTTATCCTTCGGAGCATCTGTAGTACCTGTAAACTTGTCAACCAGATCATCGATATCCTTACTTGAACATGCGGTAGTTGACAGTACAAGTACCAAAATCATAAGTATTGCACAAATCTTCTTCATTAAAACTCTCCTCTCATTTCCGATTTCTGTGTCGTATTATACACTAAGGATATTAAATATACAATATTAATATTACTAAACTTTTTGGCACAAAAAATATCATTCTGAGCGTTAGCTAACTATCTTAAAACATAAGATTCTTCGCTTCGCTCAGAATGACAAAATTTAAGTTATACTATTCCCGATTATAGTTATATTATCATATAAACATATCCTTATACGATAAGTTTATAATGATCATTTTTTAGAATCATTATCCCTCAGTACATTCCTGCGGATCTTACCACTGATGGTCTTAGGCAGATCGGGTACGAATTCTACAATACGAGGATACTTGTATGGTGCGGTATGCTCCTTAACATAGGTCTGGATCTCTTTCTTAAGTTCATCTGAACCTTCCTTGCCCTTGGTAAGTACGATAGTAGCCTTTACTACCTGACCTCTTACAGGATCTGGTGCAGCTGTAACCGCACACTCAAGCACATAAGGAAGCTCCATAAGTACTGACTCGATCTCGAACGGTCCGATACGGTATCCACTGGACTTGATAAGGTCATCTGTACGGCCTACATACCAGAAGTATCCGTCCTCATCGCGGTATGCGGTATCACCTGTATGATATGCACCGTCATGCCATACCTCCAAGGTCTTTTCATCATCTCTGTAGTAGCCTCTGAAGAGTCCGCAAGGTACCTTCTTATCTGTCTTTACAACTATCTCGCCAGTCTCACCTACACCTGCGCTGGTGCCGTCAGGTAATACGATATCCACATCATACATAGGTGAAGGCTTACCCATTGAACCGGGTTTAACCTTCATACCCTTGAGGTTTGCAACGGTAAGTGTGGTCTCTGTCTGACCAAATCCTTCCTTAAGCTCTATACCTGTAGCCTCAAGGAACTTATTGTACACTTCCTCATTAAGAGCTTCACCCGCTACAGTAGCATACTGGATAGAACTCAAGTCATACTGTGTCAGGTCTTCCCTTATAAGGAATCTGAATATAGTAGGCGGAGCACAGAAGGTTGTGATTCCATACTTAGCAAACATAGGAAGCAGATCTGCAGCATTGAAACGATTGAAATCGTAAACAAATACTGCTGACTCATTGAGCCATGCTCCGTAAAGCTTGCCCCAGAGAGCCTTACCCCAGCCGGTATCTGATACTGTCAGATGTACTCCGTCCGGATGAACATCATGCCAGTACTTAGCAGTTATGAAGTGACCCAGTGCATACTTATGGCTGTGAGTAGCAATCTTAGGATATCCGGTAGTACCTGAAGTAAAGAACATAAGCATCAGGTCATCTCCGCTTGAGCCTGCACTGCCCTGAGGTCTTGCAAATGTCTCAGGGAATTTTGCTACTTCCTCATCGAAGTAATGCCATCCGTCCTTCTTATCAAAATCCCAGTTATCGGCAGTCCTGTTAACAACAATCTTTGTCTGAACTGTAGGGCTGGCAGGAAGTGCAAGCTCTACATTATAAGGAACATTATCCTCAGGAGTACATACGATAGCCTCAACTCCTGCGGCATTAAATCTGTATTCAAAGTCATGCTGTACCAGCTGACTGGTAGCAGGTATAGCGATAGCACCCAGTTTGTGAAGTGCTACTATAGATATCCAGAACTGATAGTGACGCTTAAGCACAAGCATTACCCTGTCACCCTTCTGGATGCCGAGAGATCTAAAGTAATTAGCGGCCTGTGAGGTAAGCCTGCTCATCTCACCAAAGGTAAAGCGTCTGTCGTTCTTATTCTCATCCACATAGATCATAGCCAGCTTATCGGGAGCCTTTTCAGCTATGGCATCTACGCAGTCATAACCAAAGTTAAACTGGTTTTCATGCTTAAACTTGATCTCTTTAAGCAGCCCGTTTCCGTCAATCTTTGTCTTGATAAATTTCTCGCTGACAACACCTGTCTCGGGCTCATCCATTATGATGTTCTCGGGAGCCAAGGAATTGTCCTGATGCTTTATGTCATCGGTAGCCTGATTCTCTTCGCTTCCCATGATAACGGTAAAGAACTCACAGTCCTGACCGTTTACAGCCATTTCGCCATGAGGTGTACGGCTGTCAAAATAGATAACATCTCCGGGATAAAGAAGCTCAACTCTGTTACCAAACTGATGCTTCATAATACCCTTTGTGATGATGGTTACCTCATGTCCGTTGTGATAATGCAGCTGCATAGGCTTATCTACGATATCTGCATTATAGGGAAGTCTGCAGAAGAAGGGCTCACCAATCTTATTCTTGAAGTTTGGAGCCATGCTGGCATAAAGTGCATTCTCGTTCTCGTTACGAGCGATCGGTACACCCTTGCCTCTTCTTACCAATGAAAATGAAGACAGCTTAGGTGATGAACCCTGCATGATATCAGCGATATCCACTCCGAATTTCTCAGCACACTTGCTGATAAACGAGAATGAAAAATCAACTTTTCCGTCTTCAAGCGCCATGTAGTCTTCAACTGACATATGAGTACTCTCTGACATCTCATGTATCGATATCCCGGAAAGCTCTCTCATTTCGCGTACACGTGAAGCTACGTCTTTTAATGAAGTTTCTGTTGCCATGTGTTTTCTCCTTATTTAGATTTTTATATCAACACCTTTCAGTGCTCATATCCACCTTACCCAAAAAGAAAAGCGGGGCAGGTCTGTCTGCTCCGCTCTATAGGCTTTAATCAATCAAGTCCACAGCATCACAAACCGACCTTATCATACTTGCGTATAATAAAGCTAATAATGATGCCTATAATGATTGCAAAACTTGACTGTTTCATCATAGTATTGTGAACCTTTCGAATCATTTTCATTGAATAAACTTCCAAAAGCCTTGTTCAATCAACGAATTAAGATGGATTATAATCATTTTGAATTCTTTTGTCAACAACTTTTTTAAAAATTTTTAGCCACCGTACTACTGCACGATGGCTAAAGGTTAGCGTATTCTACCGCCACAGTATTTACAATATGAACCACTGCCACCTCTGGAGGTTATATACCTTCCACAATTCGGGCATCTGAAAGCATTGGATTTAAAAATAACAATTATCATAATCACAACTACAACGGAAACAATGGCCACGAACAAATCCGGCATAATATCTGTTGTTAGCGCCACAACATAAAATGCTCCACAAATAACAATTGCTGCTATCAGGAAAATATCTCTTGTTTTAGATCTGAACCTTACTTCCTCATCGAACTCATTCTGATAGTCGTCTTCAAGTTCTTTTTCTCTTCTATCAAAATTCTCAAAATCCGTCACATTAAAGACTCTGCCGCAAAAGGGACACTTTTCTGCACCTTTTTTGACCAATTCATGACACTTAGGGCAATTTACAAACATGATCAAAACCTCCTTCGTTATAAATTTATCTTTGATGTGATTATATTACCAAAATTTGGCGATAAATAAATCGTATCAAATGCACAATAAATATTCTTAATTGCAGATTTGTGTGTCAATAAGTTCCCAGTTCCGTATTATTGTAGTAGTATTTTAATATTTCCTTGTAATTGTATCCTTTTAGTGTCAGTCCATATGCTCCGGACTGGCTCATGCCGATGCCATGTCCCCAGCCCATGCCCAGAAACCAGATCTCATTATCTTCAGGCTCGGAAATCGGGAAGTTTGTCATATTGTCCGAGGAAATAACCACCATCTGGTCGGTGTTGTCTGCTATCTTCGATACCTGCCCCTTTCCTGATATAACATATATATCAGATGTACCGACTTCTGCGTTTCCTACAGCATTCTTTCCAGAGCCTCTCTCTGTCTCATTATCCTGCGTTTCAGAGTTGCTCACACCTTCTGCATCCGCATACTTCACATACACCGAATAATCCTCACTCCCCTTAGTGATGATCTTAAACTTGGTACTGTGCATCCCATACATGGACTTGATAACCGAGCCCTTTATTGAAAGACTGCCACCGTTATATTTTATTTTAATGCTGCTTACTCTTCCGGAATCAGAAAGCATTTCCGGATAGACATCCTTTATACCGCTGACACTGTAGCCCTTATTTTTCAACTTGGACCCCAGTTCAGAAAATGTTGTCTTAACAATCCATGGTCCACGCTCCGGATTTGTCTCATATTCATCAAATACTCCGATAAACACAGAACTGTTTCCACCCCATATATCTGCAGAAAACTCAGTAGCACCTCCACTGGTCGAGAAAAAGTATGCCGGTACTATCTTACCATTACTTCGTAATACCTGTTTTAGTGTGTTCTGTACCGCATATCTGGAAATCTCAGTTTCCTTGTTTACTCCGCCGTAAACCTGCGACTCATCCGTATCCACTATTACATAACCCTTATTCAGATACGAATCCGCTTTAAATCCTGTATTAGCCAGGCAATAGCTTCGTGCTGCCACAGCCTGAGCCTTCTGCGCCTCACTGTGCCAGGTTGAATTCATCTCACACGAAACAACTCCCAGCAAATAACTTTCTATATTCACGATATTTATAGCATTGAGACTGTCAGCACCATACCGCCCTATCTCTATGCGACCTCTGTATTTACGACTTCCGAGAGATAGCGTCTTTTCTTTTCCGGCACCTATGAACTGTGGATAACCGTCTGACACCTTGCCATCGATCAGTATTTTCTGCCGGCCGAAAGAAATACTGACTACTTCATTGCTGTTCACTTTTGTATAACTGCCACTTGCTTCAACACTTGTATCATTTATATCCTTACCGTTTATCTCACCATCGGAGTTTGAATCCTTCACATAGACCAACCATTTGCTCCTGCCACCGTAACAAACATAAGCCTCTTTATAAACATCAGCCTTTTTCAACGCTGCAGAATACTTTGAATACACATTCCCATCGATATAGTATTCTGTCTTATCCGGTTCAAAACTAAAACCGCCCTTAGATTTCAGTTCTAAATCAGCCTTAAAAGAGTCATTTATGCAAAACCCCATTTTTATATCAGTATTGTATATCGTGATAATGCTCTTCCCAAAATATGTAGACTTCAACCCTACACGGATATCCGTAGCGGCATTCACTTTAGTACAAAAAAACAAAACTGAAAAAAGTAGGCTTAAAAAACCTACTAATATCACTTTATTAAGTTTTGTTTTATGTTTACATATCATATTTTTACCGTAGAAATAATTTACCAATCTAAATCCATCAATATAAAAACAAAAAACACACAATAAGATAGTTGATCAATATATAATTACATTTCAATAATTTCAAGAGACTTAGTTACCATTTCTTCAATATCATATTTATCCGTTATCTCAATAACCGGGATATCGTACTCCATAGCCTCTGATTTGAACTCTTTGCTGCAGTTTATCAAACGTTCGAGGTCCACCTCTTCTTCTCCCCTGTTCTCGATGACACTTCCGAAACCAACCACACTATCGAAATTATCTCTCAAATACTGCTCTGACATAGTAATGAAAAAGCATTTTATGTCCTTGAGGTATGTTTCATCAAACTGTTCACGCCATTCAGAAGGTATATAACAGCCTTCGACTATCATATTCTGGTCATTCTCAATAGCCGTTTTTATAAGCTCAGCTGCATACGGCCAAAGGAAATACCTCATCTCATAATCATCCTCGACTGTCAGGTCTGTCAGCCTTCCCCTGATGAACATCATCTTCAGATGGTCAAGTGACAGATACGGGTATTTCAACTTTTCCATAAGCTTCTGAGCAAGATAAGTCTTCCCGACATGGGAACTTCCACCAATTAAAATAATCATAATGTCTCCTATTAGATTTTATCTGTAATAAACATTGCATCTCCGAATGAGAAGAATCTGTATCTCTCCTTCACTGCCTCCGAGTATGCAGCAAGCACATGATCCCTGCCGGCTAAGGCACTGACCAGCATGATCAATGTTGATTCCGGTAAATGGAAATTGGTGATGAGGCAATCAAGTACCTTAAACTTATATCCGGGATAAATAAATATCTCCGTGTCTGCACTACCGGGGATTACCATTCCATTATCATCTGCTGCAGACTCTATGGTACGACATGAAGTGGTACCAACACAAATCACTCTGCCGCCGTTTTTCTTACAGTTATTTATCTTGTCGGCCGCCTCCTGATCCACGATATAAAACTCGCTATGCATATGGTGGTTTAGGATATTATCTTCCTTTACAGGACGGAAAGTACCAAGTCCTACATGCAGAGTAACCTCAGCTATATCCACACCCATCTGCTTGATGGACTCCAACAGTTCCTTTGTAAAATGCAGTCCGGCAGTAGGGGCCGCCACCGAGCCCTCATGCTTTGCATAAACTGTCTGATATCTGTTTCTGTCCTTTAACTCATGTGTTATATAGGGAGGCAGAGGCATCTCACCCAGCCTGTCCAATACCTCTTCAAATATACCCTCAAACTTAAAACTAACCAGTCTGTTTCCGTCAGGCTTTACTTCTTCGATCACACCTGTCAGCTCACCGTTACCAAAGCTGACTTTTGCTCCCTCTCTCAACTTTTTCCCAGGCTTTACGATGGTCTCCCACAGGTCAGCTTCAAGACGTTTCAAAAGAAATACTTCAATCGCAGCACCTGCTTTTGGAGCTTCAAAACCTTTTCTGGTCTCTGTCTCATCTACTATTCGCTCACCTATAAGCCTTGCAGGGATAACCTTTGTGTTATTGATAACCAGACAGTCACCCTTATGTAAATAGTTTACAATATTTGCAAAATGCTCATGCTTAAACTCACCCGTATTTTTATCAAGCACTAAAAGTCTTGAAGAAGACCTGTTCTCCAGAGGATCCTGAGCTATCAGCTCTTGAGGCAGATCATAATAAAAATCCGATTTTCTAAGTTCTGTATTCTCCATGGTACTATCTCCATCTATAAACAGATAATATTATCTTTATCCGTTTAATTTTTCAAAGATTAAATATTCGCTTCTTCCTTCAGATGTTCAATTAATTCATACAGTGTCCACCCGATATTAAAAGGCGTAACAACTGCTTTTAACTGTATCTTAGGGATGCCGGCTGCTCTGTAAGCATGTAAAAACTCATCCAGCTCCTCATCCGCAAATCCGTTAAATATCATAAACTCGGGTAGATTATATAATGCCGGTGCTTTTTTACTGCCCTGTGAATTAAATGCTTCGATGTTATTCAAATTGTTTACTTTATTACCGGCAAAAATATTAAGCAATGTTTTATTTAAACTATCACTGCCAATATTTTCCACCTTAACTCCAAGCCTCTGACAGACCAGCAGGATATCATTCTTTTTATTCTCACCTAAAACATTAAGATATATTGTTTTCATTGTAATTAAAGATCCTTCACTTCGTTTAGGATGACAAAACCACAAATTCTGTATATAGTCATTATAATCTTGTTATCCACTTCACCATAGATGCATTATATCAAATACATATATTTTGTCAACCATCACAAAAAGACGGTATCTTGACTTTTCATCAAAATACCGTCTTTCATTAGCTTATTAAAATGTGATAACTTATAAAATATTTATTGGATATCTTATTCGGCAACTTCCTCAGTTACATCCTCAGTAGCTTCTTCAACGACTTCATCAAGACCAAGACCACCGAGAAGGCCGGATAAATCAGCCTCGTTCATATCCCCTGCGTTAAGTGCAGCTTCGGGGATCTCAAATTCAGCACAATCAGCCTCAAACTCAACATCAAACTTGGTCACTGTATACTTTGTGCCACTCTCTTCGCCCTCATAGTTCTCTAAAAGTGAAACTCTGTAACCTGAAACAGCACCTTCAGGAGTAAGATAAAATTCACAGTTAAGAGGCAGCATCATGCCTTCCTGGTATTCAACCTGCATCTGACCTGTTACAGTATAACCGGTTGTAGTTTCTGTTATATAGCAGTTCTGTAACTGTTCAACAAACTTATCAGCATTATCTCCGATAACTGTAGGTTCAGTAGCTGCGCCACCTTCGGTCTTCATCCAGGTGTTACCGTTATCATAGCTTACATATGAAGTAAGGTTACCATTTTCATCTTCAACAGTATAGCTGTCAATAGCCATATCAACACCAAGCATATTGTTGACACTCATACTACGCTGAACATTATCAAACTTGTAGAATTCATCGGTCATATAAACATCCATAGTCTGACCTGCAGCTTCCATGGTCATCTGAATATCCATGTAGGTGTATGATCTCTCAGGAGATAAATTCTTGAGTAACTCAGCTAATTCAGCAATATCTTCCTGTGTGAACTCCTTACCATCTGCAGGGATATCAATTACATCACCGCCATCTACATCTGTGGGCTCCTCAGTAGGTTCTGCTGTGGGCTCTTCTGTAGGCTCTTCGGTAGGCTCTGCTGTGGGCTCCTCAGTAGGCTCAGCTGTGGGTTCAGCTGTAGGCTCCTCGGTAGGCTCAGCTGTAGGAGCTTCGGTAACTGCCTCTGTAACTGCTTCTGTTACAGCTTCAGTAACTTTTTCTGTAGGTGCTTCTGTAGATGTGGGCTCTTCCTTAGCAGGCTCATCCTTGCTGCAGGCGCTAAGTACAAGCATCATGCACATCATAACTGCAAGTAACTTAAACAATCTCTTTTTCATCTCTTTTTCCTTTCCTCTTTAAACATTGGCAAAAAAATGCCGGACGTTTTCTAACAACGTCCGACGCATTATACAACATTTGTTTTATAAATGCAAGCATTTTTTATATCTCCTGATTATTATTGTTTTATATTATATCAAAAACAAATTAGGGGTTGCCGTTAAAGCAACCCCTCTTATTATTCATATTAAAAAGCTATACCGCTTACGGACAGAAATACAGACTGGCGGAATAAAGCAGACTATTCAACTGATAACGCCAGACAGTCACTGTTTACAGGAAATGTAAAATATGTATCCGGATATGGTTCATCGGCAAGCGTGAAATGCCACCATTCCTCCGCCAATGGTTTAAATCCGTGCTTTATCATAACTTCACGCAGGAGCATACGGTTATTATACTGCTCTTCAGTTATATCCTTATAATCCGGGTGGCTTAATTCTCCGAAATGATCGAAGGTGCCGCCCATATCGACCTCTTTTTCTGTTTTCATGTCAAAAAGAGTAAGGTCCACTGTGCTTCCGCGGCTGTGACCTGAGTGAGCGTCTATATACCCCAGTGGGAAAAGCACATCCTTCTCCAGATCCGGATAAAAATATTCTTTCATGCGTACATCTTCAAAATCAAGCGCCCAGTTCATAAAATGTGTAACTGCCTTCTGCGGTCTGTACGCATCAAATATCTTCAATCTGTAACCCATGCCCTTCAGTTCATCGCTTACTTTCTTCAAGGCTAAGCCCGCGTCCTTTGTAATGAAAGCAAGAGGTTCTTCATAACCGTCTATCCTGTCACCTATAAAGTTATACGTGGAATAATATCTGATCTCAAGGATAGCGTCGGGTACAGCCTCCGTCAGCAACACAAAATCCGATGAATCATCGGAATACTTATATTCGGCATCTGATGTGATAACAGCCTTCTTTGCTTTACTGTATCTTGAAGCTGCAGTACCGCTGTACGCCTTAACCTTTACATAGTAATTGCCTTTACTTAAACCATTAAAGGTATATCTTCTCTTCACGGTACCATCCTTCTCAAGCTTACCGACAAACTCATATTCCAAATCCTCTTCCGCTTTTGAATAGATCAGGTAACCTTCAGCGTTTGATGTCTTTTTTATTGTAACTATAACAGAATCACCGCTTACGCTGACCGAGATCTTAGGTCTTCCTACCGTTATTACATCATCCGCCGCGTTCGCGTCATTCCGCGGAAACAGCAGAACAAATACGATCAGTAAAGCTATCACAGGTATACATATTACTCTCAAAAATCTGTTTACGGACTTTAACATTTTAGACCTCCATCCTTTATTATGATCAAACAAATATAAACTATATCCATAGATCACCCTACCCCAACAGTCACTAAAAGCTTTTCAGCGTATCCGTTCTGTGCATATACGTAAATAACACATGTTCCGTCACCCTTTGCAGTTACC
>JAEEVK010000139.1 GCA_016287095.1 Lachnospiraceae bacterium | reverse complement strand
CTGCATCTTTGTTATACTTTTCACATAAAACATAAAAGGCAGGGTATCAAATGGCTTCAAGCATCGTACATCTTGCAATAACAAATGAATTAATAAAGACTCACGAATTTAATAATATCAGCAGACTGAAGCTTGGTGTAGTACTCCCTGACGCAGGCGAGACAAATCTCGGACATCTGAAAATAGAAATTCCCGAAACCAATGGATCAACATATGATTTCGAGAAATTCAGATGTAAGTTTTCAGATGAGTATGTCGCTGAAGCTATAGCATTATGTAACAAGGAACTTTTGGCCCTCCTGTTTTTCCCCGAAATAAAGAAAACACTCAAGCCTTCTTAAGTGTTTTCTATTATACTATATCAATATTCATTTTTCAATCCGTTAATATATCAGATATCTCTTTTCTTCCCCATTCGCCAAAATCATATTCTTTCTTTTCCAGGTCATATTTAACAAAAGCTTCTTCGTTTCTCGGACACTCTGCAAGTATCTGTCCGGATCTGCCAAATATGGCGGTAGGTGCTGTCTGATATGGTTTTATGGTATTGGACGTAATAAAGGTGCAGACATTTTCTACCGCACGGGTCTGTATATGTCCTTTTATCATGTTGTACCTGTCGATATTTTCTTCATTAGTAACATCATAAAAAAGTACAACATCAAGATCAGTTTTTTCCTTATATAATTCCCTGAAAAACTCCGGGAATCTGATTTCAAAGCATATCCGAATACCAATGCAAAAGCCTTTGTAATCAACTACACCACGCTTTTCTCCCCGAGTGAAATTATCCCTGTCCCAGCCCCAGAGAGCCCGCTTATCATATGTTACAGGTACGGATTCAGGTGCAAAGAACAATGTACGATTATAGATTTTTCCATTTTCATTCGCAATTGTTCCGATTATAAAAGCCACACCTGTCTCGTTACATAAAGCCTGTAGTTTTTCGCAACATTCCTCAACCCTTGGAAAATCGACTTCAGAACATGAAGCCATATCCATAGGTGGATATCCTGTTAAGGCACACTCCGGAAATACAACCAGCTCTATCTGTTTTTCCTTTGCATGTTTTATAGCCTTAACCATCGTTTCGTAATTCTTTTCTATATCCGCAGACACTGCAAATTGATATGCTGAAATCTTCATAAATGATCTCCAACCTTATTTCAAAATCAAACTCTCTCCATCCTTACATATTAGTTCGATTTTTCTGTCAAGTATCCTGTATGCTTCGCCGAAAAGTGTTTCTTTATCATCATCAATGACAATATAACTTCCGTCATTAAGTGCCAGTATTTCATGTCCCATACTGTCGGCAAATGTTATGTCTTCAACCACCCTGAGGCCGTCTAATACATCATCCCGCAATGTCTCAAAGTGTGGGAAAATGTTTACTTTTGTAATCCCAAGTCCCGGTATCCAGCGTTTAAAATGAGGATCAAGGGCTTCCCCGTCAAGTTCAGGTCCTGCATATACCGTATCCGCGCAATTCATGGAACCCGCACTCCACGCTAAAATAATACCCTCATATCCTTTTAACTTCTCTTTTAATCCTATCTTTTGGAAAAAAGCATTCTGAGTAGGTACATGTCCGCCTGTCAGGATTATCACATCTGTCCCGCCTATGTCTTCAGCTTTTGATTCTGTTCTAGCATCACACATCTCCACAGAAGATACAGAGAACCCGCTCATTGGGAGTGCTTCCTTAATGCAGTATAGAACAGCGTCATTTTTTTCATATTCAAAAGGTCCTGCACATATCATAAGTACACGTGCATTTTCAGGCCATATTTTTTTCAACTGATCACATAATCCGTTCGCTTCAAATATCGGTCCCGGCAGACGTTTCCCATCGACCTTGTATGAACCGCCCAAATAGCTTGTAAGTATAGCTTTCATATTTATCTATGTATCTCCCTGAGCATATAATACTCATTCAGAAAGGTTCCGTCTTTTAATGTAAAATCTATATCTTTTATTATCATTTTAAACCTCCTGGTCTGTTTCGGGACGCATAAAAACGGACCACTAACCCCGTCCCAATGGCCCACCGGGTCATACTGCGATGTAGGCACCTGCCTGGACCTTCCACATTTGGGCGTATTTTCCGTTCATGGAAAGAAGTTCTTCGTGTGTTCCCTGCTCTACGATACGGCCTTTTTCAAGCATTACGATCCTGTCGGCTATACGGGTGGTTGATAGTCTGTGGGATATGAATATGACTGTCTTGTCCCCGGTTGCTTCTATCATAGCATGGTTCAGCTGATATTCCGCTATGGGGTCGAGAGCACTCGAAGGCTCGTCAAGGATCATAAGTCCCGCGTTCTTGTAGAATACCCTGGATATCGCGAGTTTCTGGCTCTCACCGCCTGAAAGGTTTACGCCTTCTTTTGAAAACTCTGTGGTAAGATCCGTATCAAGACCTTTTTTGAATCTGTCGATACGTTCCATAAGACCGCTTTGTGAAAGCGCCTTTTTTATGCCGTCATCATCGATGCCATCAGCCACATCAAGCACTACATTTTCTTTTACCGTTCCTGCAAAAATCTGGAAATCCTGGAATACGGTACCTATGGTATCATGGTACTTTTTAGCGTCATATTCCCGGATATCCCTCCCATCGGCCTTTATCACTCCGCATTTAGTGTCATAAAGCCTCATTAAGAGCTTAACCAATGTTGTTTTTCCTGCACCGTTATAGCCTACAAGTGCGATCTTTTCACCGGGCTTTATATGAAGATTCATATCCTTTATGAGCATATCCTTGTTTTTTCCGTAAGCAAAGGATACCTTATCAAGTTCGATCTCTTTTGCTTTGTTTACTGGTGTGAGATTTTCCTTTGATACAATCTTGGGCTCATAGTTCAGGAACTCCCTGATCTTGTTCACATACAGGCTCGTCTCGCAGGCAAAGGGATATGTCTCCGAAAAGACTCTCATACTGTTCTTAAGTCTTCCGAACGAGGCATAAAGTATAGCCACGGTACTATATGAAATATTGTGAAGTACAGCCGCCTGATATACTAGATAACCTATGAACAACACATCAGCAAAAAAGCTGTTGCAGACATATCGTCTCATAAATCCAAAGAACCATTTCTTTAAAGCATATTTTTTCTCAACAGCATATACTTCGTCATTGGCAGCTTCAAAGCGCTCCATGAGAACATTCGAAACACCGGGATTTAACCTGATCTCCTTGGCATAGTCATTAAGGTAATATATTCTTTTTATATAATCCCGTTTTCTTGATGACGGTATGCTCTCAACCTTCGCTAAGTAATTCTGTTTGTTGTATAGCTGCTCAAAGATCATAGAGAAAACAAACGCACCCAGCGCAAACAATATCGCTGTCTTATCCTTATATAGGAAATAGATCGCAGTGGATGTAAAGGCTGCAAGGCCGCTTAACGTGTCTATTACAAATTTTATAACTCTTTCGATCTGATCGTCGATCTGCGAAATGGCAAGGACCTGACTGTTATAGAATTCCGGATCGTCGTAGCACTCAAGATCCATATCTCTTGCCTTTTCATAAAGCTTCATCTTGATCTTTTCGCGGACTATAGGTCTTTTCTTAGGAGCCACATAGTCACTCTGGTAGACTGTAAAGATCATTCCGACAGTGATGAGCGCTGCAAGAAGCAGAATGATCCCGGCAACGCGTGCAAACGGATAACCGAACTCCGCTGCTTCCAAAACATAGCCTATCAGCACCGTATGCTCAAAGAAAATGGATAGCTGCCCTCTTACCGCATCCGCCGCCTGATACAGTACAAAAGCAGGCGAAGCAGAAAAGATGAGCTTAAGCATATAGAAATTGTTGGCAAATACCGTCTTTACAGACTGCTTTGTTTTCAGTCTTTCTTCTTTAGGTATGTATTTCATTATGCGATCACCTCCTCTTCATTCTCTATTGCGAGGTAATTCATCGCCTGTTTTTTATACATTGCAGCGTAGCTTCCATTTTGCTCCATGAGTTCCTTATGGGTTCCCTCTTCGATGAGTGTACCCTTCTCAAGCATAAAGACCTTGTCACAGTTCTTTACGGAAGAGAGCCTGTGAGAGATAAAGAGCATAGTATGATCCTGCCCTTCACCGATGATACTGTTGAACAGTTCATACTCTGCTATAGGGTCAAGCGCACTTGAAGGCTCATCAAAAATCTTCATGGGAGCATCTTTTATAAAGGTTCTGGCTACAGCCACCTTCTGGCTCTCGCCGCCTGAAAGAACACAGCCATTCTCGTCAAATTCCTTTGTCATAACAGAATCAATACCCTTATCCAGTTCTTCAATTCTATCTATGACATCGGCCTTTTTCAGAGCCTCCCTTACCAGTTCGTCCTCATTTTCATAATGTCTTCCCATAAGGACGTTTTCCTTTACTGTCATACCGAAGAGTCTGAAATCCTGGAAGGTAGTGGCAAAAATATCCCTGTAGGCCTTTAGATTATAAGTTTTTATGTCCTTTCCGTTATACAGGATCATACCTGAATCGGGATCATACAGCCTCAACATAAGCTTAATGATCGTGGTTTTTCCTGCACCGTTATGTCCCACAAGGGCTGCAATCTCACCTTTGTTTACCTTAAAAGAAAGATTGTGGATGATCTCTGTATCCTTATATGAAAAAGAAACATTTTTAAATTCCAGGCTCATAAAGTCGGTATCGGGCATCTCTCCGTCATAATCCTCCGGAATCTTTTCCTCGTACTCCAGAAATCCCTTAAGGTTATTCAGGTACATACCGTTTTTAAGAACTTCCATGACATTTTCAAATACTCTGATGAGTATCCATGTCATGGCAACCATCAGGCTCGCCATAATGGTAAGATCTGCCAAGCTGATACTTCCGGTCACCCTGTTTCTGTATATTGCGTACAAAAGCACACCTTCAAAAATGACCGTAAATGTAAAGGTTATGCGCCAGAAATTCATGTTTGCATTTTTGAATGCATATTTATCCGCAACCTTTACGTTGTTTACCGTAGCTTCCCTATATTGTTTTCTCATAAGAGAGAATACATTTGAAAGCCTGATCTCTTTCGCCCCGTCGGGAAGATACATCATACGGCTTACGTAATTAAGTACCTTTTCATTTGGAGCCTGCTCTTTATATCTTTTATAATCATATTTATTCTTAAGATTTCCGAATACGAAATTACCGATCAGAGGTGAAATGATGAAAAGCATCGCATAATGATCGATCTCGTACATCATATAAAAAACTGATATGGATGCCGCAGCACCAATGATCGCACCTATCAGTCCTCGGATAACGGCAGTTATCTTCTGCTCAGCTCCATCAATTGCCATGGTATATCGGTTATAAAAATCAGGGTCCTCATAGCATGAAAGCTCAACATTCTTTGCCTTTGCATAGAGCTTTTTATAAATGCCTCCGTAAAGCCTGTTAGTCTTTAACGGAAAAACAACATTATCCACATATCCCGTATAGATTGCCAGGATACAGAAAATCGCACCGCAAATCAAGATGAAGCTTAAAATACTCTTAAATTCCCTGCCCTCAGACAAATCATTTACGATGACTTTCATGAATACACCGTCAAAGAATACCCACTCACTTTGTCCGATGAGCCACATTATGACGGTATGCACGATGAAGCTCGGGCATATCGCAGCCACAAGCTTCATGGCAAACCATGAGTTTTTCATAGTTGCGGCAAAGGACAGTTTTTCTTTTTTCTTTTTCTCGTTTTCTTTCATAATTACTCTCTCGATTTTTGGACCATGGGGACGGGGTCAATGTCATTTAATTAACGAAACCGACCTGTACCCCCGGCTCACTTCGGTTGATATAAAAAACCACCTATCCGGAAAAGATAGGTGGCTAGTATTATAATACTATGCTCGTATTCTATGCTTCTCCGTAACCTGTAATTCTACATACACCTCTAAGACCATGGACGTAATTATTGTTCATGGTTTCATAAGTAATGTATGAAGGCTTGGTTACGAATCTGCTCATAAAACATACCTTGTTGCAGGCGTGCTTAACATCAACGCCGTGCCTGCTCCGGTATTGATGATGGTCTGAAATTATCTTTCAAACCATTGTCCTTTTGAAAAATATTGGGTATAGGATACTACTTCTGTTTTCAATTGTCAACCATTTATTTTAAAAAATTGAAATTTTCTGCAAATTCTTATCTTTTAAGGTATTCAACTGCAATGGGAAATTCAAAATATGTATCGGGATAAGGTTCGTTTTCTAAGGTAAAATGCCACCATTCACATTCATAGGGTTTAAAGCCTCCGTTGACCATAAGGCTCTGTAACAGCATGCGGTTTTCATACTGCTCTTCGGTTACTTCCCTGTTATCCGGATGTGAAAGCTCCCCAAAATAATCAAAGGGACTGCCCATATCTATTTCTTTCCCGCTCTGCATATCAAGCAGGGTAAGATCAACCGTACTGCCTCTGCTGTGACTGGACTGCTTTGCTATATAACCCTTTGAAAAAAGCTCTCCCTTTTCAACTTCCGGATAAAAGAACGATTTCATTCTTTGGTCAAGGTCTTCTATTCCCCAAAGGACAAAATGTCTCACTGCCTTTGCAGGTCTGTATGCATCAAATATCTTTAATCTGTAGCCTCTCACAGCCGCCTGATTGCTAACCTCTTTCAAAGCTCTTGCAGCTTCCTTTGTGAGGATAGCATACGGCTCCTCATAACCGTCTATCCTGTCACCAATAAAATTAAAGGTTGAAAAATAACGGATTTCAAGTACCGCTCCCGGTATATGATCGGTAAGCAG